>JAWLFJ010000057.1:0-23827 GCA_041685625.1 Paracoccaceae bacterium
ATGCTGTCGGCGACGTCGACGTCGGCGGAGTTGCCGGAGGTCAGGACGCGGCGCCCGAGACGCGGACCATCGGCCTCGTCAGCCAGTCCGGCGCCCTCGGCCTCGCCTTCACCCAGGCGATGCTCTCGGGCCAGTTCTTCAGCCACGTCCTGACCTCCGGCAACTCCGCCGACGTCGACGTCGCCGACAGCATCGCCTTCCTCGCGCGCGATCCGGGCTGCCGCGCCATCGCCTGCAACTTCGAGGGCTCGGCCGAGCCCGCACGGGTGGCGGAGGCCTGCCGCATCGCCGCCGAGGCCGGCAAGCCGCTGGTGGTGTTCAAGATGGCCTCCGGCGAGGCCGGTGCGCTGGCGGCCGCCTCCCACACCGGCTCCCTCGCCGGTTCTCACGACGCCTGGCGCTCCCTCTTCGAACTGAACGGCGCGGTGATGGTCGACCGCTACGAGGATCTGCTCGAGACCGCCGCCTTCTTCGCCAAGGCCCGCCCCAACGCGGGCGAGGGGGTGGCCGTCGTCGCCACCTCCGGCGGCGCGGCGATCATGGCCGCCGATGCGGCCGAGCGGCACGGCGTGCCCCTCCCGCAACCCTCCGAGGCGCTGCGCGAACGCCTCTCCGCCCGCATCCCCGAATTCGGATCGACGGCGAACCCCTGCGACGTCACCGCCCAGGTGATCAACGACATGACGAGCCTGATCGACTGCGTCGAGGGCTTCATGGAGGAGCCGGAGATCGGCGCCTTCGTCACCCCCCACATCTTCGCCTACGAGCCTGCACTGGAACGGATTCCCGTGCTCGACGGCCTCGCCGACCGGCACGGCAAGATCGTCTGCACGGTCTGGCTCTCGAGCTGGCTGGAGGGCCCGGGGGCGGCGGAGCTCGCGGCGGCGCCGAACACCGCCCTCTTCCGCTCGACGGACCGCTGCATGGCGGCCTTCGCGGCTTGGCGGCGCTGGCTGAGGCGCGACGGGGTGCTGGGCGGCGCGCCCGCCCCCGTGCCGGAGGGCGCGGCCGAGGCGGCGCGCGCTGTCCTCGCCGAGGCGCCGGGAGAGGTCGTCGACGAGCGCCTCGCCAAGCGCGCCCTCGCCGCCTTCGGCGTGCCGACGGCGGCCGAGCTCGAGGCGGCCGACCCCGAGGCGGCGGCGGCGGCGGCCGGGACGCTCGGTTTTCCGGTGGCGCTGAAGCTCGACGCCGCGGGCCTCGCCCACAAGACCGAGATCGGCGGCGTGGCGCTCGGGCTCGCGGACGCCGAGGCGACGAGGCAGGCGGCCGAGGCGATGCTCGGACGGGCCGCGGAGGCGGGCATCGCCGCGCGCGGCCTCCTCGTGCAGCGCATGGCGCCGAAGGGGCTGGAGATCGTGATCGGGGGGCGGCGCGACCCCGCCTTCGGGCCGCTGGTGACGGTCGGCCTCGGCGGCGTCTTCGTGGAGGTGGTGCGCGACGCGGCGACGGCGCCGGCGCCGGTGAGCCCGGCGCAGGCGGCGCGGCTGATCGGGCGGCTGCGCCACGCCGAGGCGCTCGACGGGGTGCGCGGGCTGCCGGCGGTGGACCGCGCGGCCTTGGCCGAGGCGGTCTCGCGCGTCAGCGCGATGATGGCGGCGCTGCCCGAGATCACGGAGCTCGACGTCAATCCGGTGATCTGCCGGGGGGCGGAGATCGTGGCGGTGGACGGGCTGATCCTGCGCCGTTGATCCGGCGCGCGCGGCCCTCTAGCGTCGCGCGCGAGCCCGCCATGCGAGAGCGGGGCTGACGGGGAGGACCGGATGGCGGAGCTGGAATTCGTGCGCCTGGAGCGTGAAGGGCGGGTGCTGGTCGTCACCCTGAACCGGCCCGATGTGATGAACGCCTGCCACGCGCCGATGCATCACGAGCTGCACGGCGTCTGGAACGACTTCGCGGCTGACCCCGAGCTCTGGGCCGCGGTTCTCACCGGCGCCGGGGACCGAGCCTTCAGTGCCGGCAACGACCTCAAGGCGACGCATTCCGGTGCGGGAATCGACTGGCCGCCGACGGGCTTCTGCGGGCTGACCTCGCGCTTCGACCTCGAGAAGCCGATCGTCGCCGCGGTCAACGGCGTGGCCATGGGCGGCGGGTTCGAGGCGGCGCTCGCCTGCGACCTGATCGTCGCCTCGGACAAGGCGCGGTTCGCGCTGCCGGAGGTGCGCGTCGGCCTCTTCGCCGCGGCGGGGGGCGTGCAGCGCCTCAGCCGCCAGATCGGGCGCAAGGCGGCGGCGGGGATGATGCTGACCGGCCGGACCGTCTACGCCGAGGAGGCCGCGGCCCTCGGCATCGTCAACGAGGTGGTCCCGCATGAGGGGCTGATGGCTAGGGCGCTGGAGGTGGCGCGGGATCTCGCCGCCGTCTCGCCGTCCTCGATCAAGGCCACCAAGCGGGTGCTCAACGCGATGGACGTCTCGGACCGGCTGCCCGAGAGCCTCGCCTATTCGCGCGAGGTCTCGACCGAGCTCCGCGCCACGGAGGATGCGAAGGAGGGCGTCGCCGCCTTCGTCGAGAAGCGCGCGCCGGAGTGGAGGAACCGATGAAGGTCGAGGGAAAGGTCGTCGTCGTCACCGGCGCGGCGCGGGGGATCGGCAAGGCGCTGGCCGAACGCTTCGCGGCGGAAGGCGCGGCGAAGGTGGTCTGCGCGGATCTTTTGAAGGACGAGGTCGAGGCGACCGCCGCGGGCCTGGCGGGCGGCGTCGGGATCGCGCGGGCCGTCGACGTCTCGAAGGAGGAGGAGATCGCCGGGCTGGTCGACTTCGCCGAGCGGGAGGGGGGGGCGATCGCGCTCTTCGCCTCCAACGCCGGAATCTCGATCAAGGGGGGGCCGGAGCTCCCGGATTCGGACTGGCAGCGGATCTGGGAGATCAACGTGATGGCCCATGTCTGGGCCGCGCGGCACGTCGTGCCCCGGATGATCGGGCGGGGCGGTGGGTATCTGCTGAACACCGCCTCCGCCGCGGGACTGCTGAGCCAGATCGGCTCGGCCCCCTATGCGGTGACGAAGCACGCGGCGGTGGGCCTCGCCGAATGGCTGGCGCTGACCTACGGGGACGACGGGATCAAGGTGAGCGTGCTCTGCCCGCAGGGCGTCCGCACCGAGATGACGCGGGGCGGGGAGGCCAACGTGGCTGCCAAGGACGGGATGCTGGAGCCCGAGGAGGCCGCCGAGGCCTGCATCCGGGCGATCGAGGCGGAGACCTTCCTCGTGCTGCCGCATCCGCAGGTGCTGGACTACATGCGCAACAAGACCGCGGACTACGACCGCTGGATCGGCGGCATGCGCAAGCTGAACCGGGTCTATCAGGGCTGATCGGGGAGAGATACGATGAAGACGCGGATCACGGAACTGTTCGGGATCGAGCACCCGATCATCCAGGGCGGGATGCATCATGTGGGCTACGCCGAGCTCGCGGCGGCGGTCTCGAACGCCGGCGGGCTCGGCATCATCACCGGGCTGACGCAGGGCACGCCGGAGAAGCTGGCGAACGAGATCGCCAAGTGCCGGGACATGACGGACAAGCCCTTCGGCGTGAACCTGACCTTCCTGCCGAGCCTCAGCCAGCCGGATTATCCCGGCCTCGTGAAGGCGATCATCGACGGGGGCGTGAAGATCGTCGAGACGGCGGGGCGGAACCCGGAGGCGGTGCTGCCGCATCTGAAGGACGCCGGGGTCAAGGTGATCCACAAGTGCACCTCCGTGCGCCACTCGCTGAAGGCGCAGAGGATCGGCTGCGACGCGGTCTCGGTCGACGGGTTCGAGTGCGGCGGGCATCCGGGCGAGGACGACATCCCGAACATGATCCTGCTGCCGCGGGCGGCGGACGAGCTCGAGATCCCCTTCGTCGCCTCCGGCGGCATGGCGGACGCGCGCAGCCTCGTCGCCGCCCTGGCCATGGGGGCGGACGGGATGAACTGCGGGACGCGGTTCATCGCCGTGAAGGAGGCGCCGGTCCACGACAACGTGAAGCAGGCGATCGTCGCGGCCTCGGAGCTCGACACCCGGCTCATCATGCGCCCGCTCCGGAACACCGAGCGGGTGCTGGCCAACGACGCCGTCGACCGGCTGCTGGAGAAGGAGCGGGCGCTGGGCGCCGATCTGACCATCGAGGACATCCTGCCGGAGGTCGCGGGCGTCTATCCGAAGGTGATGGGCGCGGGCGACATGGACGCCGGGGCCTGGTCCTGCGGCATGGTGGCGGGGCTGATCCACGACGTGCCGACCTGCAAGGAGCTGATCGACCGCATCATGTCCGAGGCCGAGGCGATCATCCGCGAGCGGCTCGAGGGGATGCTCTCCGGCAAGGTCGCCGCCGCGGCGGAGTGACCCCGGAGGGCGATTCGCCCCGGATCGCGTCCCGCATCCGTGCTGAAAGTGCGCCGACGGCGTGCCGCCGGCGTCGGCGCTCCATGCGGAAGCGGCATGCCATAGGTCGGACTTGCGTCGGCCTTTCGTATGCCGTTCGTCGGCCCTTCGTCAGCCATCGATGCGCCTTTCGTGCCGACGCCGTCGGACGCCCCGCCGACCTGCCCCCGCGGCGGTCGGCGCGGGAAACTGCGGGAACGGGGTTGAGGACAGGTTGACGCCGCGGGGGGGCATGCTCTCCCCGCGACGTCGAAACGGGCCGGGACCCGGCGGCGGTGGCCGGGATCTCTCGCGCCGGAAGGCGGGCGAGCCTCTCGGGGGCTCCGGCCTCGCCGGGTCAGCGCCGCGCGGCGAGGGCGCTTCTGGCGCGGCGGATGCTGCGCTCGTCGATGAAGCGCGGCGTCTCCTTCTTGTAGCTCCGGAAGGCGGCGCCGTAGCCGTCGGCCAGCCAGCGCTCCTCGTTCAGCGCGAACAGGAAGTAGAGCGCGAACAGCACCCCCGCGAGCACGATGGTCGTCGCCGAGGCCGCGGTGAGCCCGAGGCCGACGGTCGCCGCGACCGAGAACACGTATTGGGGATTGCGCGAGCAGGCGTAGAGCCCTGTCGTGACCAGCCCGTCCGCCTCGCAATAGGTGTTGTCGATGCCGAGGAAGCGGTAGCCCCAGAGCATCGCGCCGAAGGCGCCGAGCATGATCGGCGCGCCGATCAGCCAGCGCACCCAGCCGCCGACCTCGAGCGGCGCGAAATCGAGCAGCGCGAAGACCACGGTGGCGCCGCAGAACACGCGGAACAGGCCGAAGGACAGCCGGTGCCGCCAGCCCGAGGATTCGGGCGCGGGCCAGAGGCCGAAGGACGGGCGGGCGAGGTTGTAGACCAGAAGCCCCCCCAGCACGGACGCCGACAGGACGGCGATCGTGAGGGCGGCGTCGTGAGCGAGGGCGACGAGGCTCGACATCGGTGAGATCCTCCCAAAAAAGCCTTTCGGTCCCAGAGGGCGGAGAGGGGTCAGAGAACCCGCTTCGCCGGCGATACGCAAGTCCGGGGCGTCCTCCGGGGGACGTCGGTCCTCGGAGGCGGCCTCCGCGGGACACGGCGCGCCGACGCCGCGATCGAGAGAACGTTCGGGACGCACGGGGGTTCCGCCGCCGACGCGCCGAGGACGCGGGCGGGCCCGTGGCATGCGGCAGGCCGGAGGGGGCGGCCACGCGACGCAGGGGGCCCGCCCGCGCCGCCGCCGGCGGTCGGGACCCGTGAGATCCCCGGGGCGGGGCCGGTCGAGCCTTGGCGCCCCTCGCCGCGCCCCTTGGGGCGCGGCGGCGGGCCGAGGGGGGTCGATCCCCCCGAGGCGCGCGCCCCGCCCGAGGGCCGGGCGTCAGGCGCCGAGCGCGGCCTGGCCTTCCCGGGTCTGGGGCGTCGGGATGTCGAGCAGGCGCCCGGCGAGCTGGGTGCGCAGGATCTCGGCGGTGCCGCCGCCGATGGTGAACATCCGGACGTCGCGATACATCCGCTCCAGCGGCGTCTCGGACCCGTAGCCGCGGGCGCCGTGCATCTGGAGGGCGTCGTTCACGACGGCGATCGCCGCCTGCGTCGCGAAGAGCTTGGCGCGGGCGGCCATGGCGCGGTCGGGGAACAGGCCCTCGGGGCCGCGGGACTGGGCGGCCTCGTGCAGCATCAGGCGCGAGGCGTGGAGCTTGGCGTCCATCTCCGCCAGCATCCATTGCAGGCCCTGGAACTCCGCCAGCGGCCGGCCGAACTGCTCGCGCTCCAGGAGGTAGCTGCGGGCGTGGTCGAAGGCGCCCTGCGCGACGCCGAGGGCGGCCGCGCCGGCGCCGACGCGCTGCGAGTTGTAGGCGCTCATCAGCGCCTTGAAGCCGTCGCGGAAGCCCCCGGGGGCATCGAGGCGCATGGAATCGTCGACGTGGAGGCCGTCGAAATGCAGCTCGGCCTCCGGCATGCCGCAGAGGCCGAGGGTGCGCTCGTGCCGAGCGACGCGGAAGCCGGCGGGCCAGTCGCCGGCTTCGGGGTCGGCGACGACGAGAAAGCCGGCGACGCCGAGGGGCGTTTCGTTCCGCTCCTCGGCCTTGGCGAGGATCAGGTGCAGGCGCGAGACGCCGCCGCCGGTGATCCAGCATTTGCGCCCCGAGATGCGCCAGCCGCCGCCGTCGCGGACGGCGGTGGTGGTCATCTCGCCGGCGGCGGAGCCGGCCTCGGGCTCGGTGATGCAGATGGCCGGCTTGTCGCCGGCGAGGACGAGTTCGGCCGCGCGGCGCTTCTGCGCCTCCGAGCCGTAGGCCATGACGGCGGCGATGCCGCCCATGTTGGCCTCGACCGCGATGCGGGCCGAGAGGGTGCAGGCCTTGGCGAGCTCCTCGACCACGACGGCCGCCTCGAGGAAGCTCGCGCCCTGCCCGCCGAGGGCGGTCGGCAGCGTCATGCCCATGACGCCGGCCTCGGCCATCTCGGCGACGTTGTCGTGGCAGTAGCGCCGCTCGCGGTCCCAGATGGCGGCGCGGGGGGCGAAGCGCGCCGCGAGGGCGCGCGCGACGGCGCGCCAGGCCTCGACGCCGGAGATGCGTTCCATGAGCGGTCCCTCCCCTTTCCGCTCACAGTGACGTGATGAAACGGTCGGGGCAAGCCGCGGGGGGGCTCAGTGCAGCTTGAGGCGGGGCCGGGCGATGCGGTTGACGTGGCCGACGGCGATCAGGGTCAGGCCGCGGAGCCAGCCGTGGATCGCGAAGAGGTGCAGGCGGTAGAGCGAGAGATAGGCGAGGCGCGCGAGGCGCCCCTCCACCGCCATGCGCCCGCCGACGAGGTTGCCCATCAGCGAGCCGACCGAGGCGTAGCGCGAGAGCGAGACCAGCGAGCCCTTGTCGCGATAGACGAAGGGCTCCAGCGGCTCGTCCTTCTGGGCGCGGTCGAGCTGGCGGAAGACGTGGGCGGCCATCTGGTGCGCGGACTGGGCGCGCGGCGGGACCGGGCGCTCCTCCCCCGGCAGGGTGCAGGCGCAGCAGTCGCCGATGGCGAAGACGCGGTCGTCCTTCGTGGTCTGGAGGGTGGGGCGGACCACGAGGCGGTCGAGGCGGTCGAGCTCGAGGTCGGAGAGCTCCTTCACGAAGTCGGCGCCCTTCACGCCGGCGGCCCAGACCACGAGGTCCGCGTCGATCTCCGGGCCGTCCTTCACGACCACCTTGCGGGGGCGGATCTCGGTCACCTGGGTTCCGCGGCGGACGTCGACGCCGAGGGCGCCGAGCTCCTCGGCCACGGTCTCCGAGAGCTCGGGGTCGAGGGCGGGGAGGAGGCGGGGGCCGGCCTCGAGCAGCGTGACCTCGAGGCGGCTCTCGTCGAACACCTCGAGCCCGTAGTGGCGCAGGCCCGAGGCGGCGTTGAAGAGTTCGGCCGAGAGCTCCACCCCCGTCGCGCCGCCGCCGACGATGGCGATGCGCACCTTGGGGTCGGCCTCGCCCTGCGCGGCGCGGACGGAGACGCCGAAGCAGGCGTTGAGCAGGCGCGCGCGGAAGGCGTCGGCCTGATCGCGGCTTTCGAGGAAGAGGGCGTGCTCCTTGACGCCGGGCACGCCGAAGTCGTTGGAGACGCCGCCGAAGGCGAGCACCAGCCAGTCGTAGCGGATGGCGTGGCGGGCGACGATCTCGCGCCCCCGTTCGTCGTGCAGGGGGGCGGTGACGACCTGGCGCCTCTCGCGGTCGATGCTCTCCAGCGTGCCGTTGAAGAAGCGGTAGCCCCAGCGCGCGGCGTGGCCGCCGTAGCCGACCTCGTCGAGATTGGCGTCGAGCGAGCCGGCGGCGACCTCGTGCAGCAGGGGCTTCCAGACATGGGTGCGGCTGCGGTCGATCAGGATCACGTCGTGCTTCTCGCGCCCGTAGCGGGCGCCGAGGCGGCGGGCGAGTTCGAGGCCGCCCGCGCCGCCGCCGACGATCACGATCTGGGTCTTGCGCGCTGCGCTCATGCCGCCCCCGTCTCCGGTTCCGGACCGCGGAATAGCGGCCGTGCGGGCGCAAGATAGCGGGCGGCGCGGCACTGTCGACGCGTCCCGGCGCGTGTCGACGGGATGGCGACGATGCGCTAGGGTCCGCGGCATCGGAAAATGGGGCCCGCGCGGCAGGCGCGGCCGAAGCCCGCACGAGGACTTGCGGATGAGCGTGGCGCGCATGGGCGAGGCGGAACGCGGGGAGTCGCCGCTGGCGGCGTCGGCCGAACCCATCGACGCCACGATCCTGTTCAGCGACGCGGTCGACTACAGCGGCGCGACCGAGCGCGATCCGCTGGCGGCGCGCGACGCGATCCGCCTGCATGTCGGCTGGGAGGTGGCGGAGATCCGCCGGCGCGGGGGGCGGGTGATCTCGGTCGCCGGGGACGGGGTGATGGCGGCGTTCGACGCGCCCGGCCCTGCGCTGGCCGCCGCCGACGCCTTCCAGCGGCGCGTGGCGGAGGCCAACCGCGAGGCCGGCGAACGCGGACGGATGCGCTTTCGCGTCGGCATCGCGCGCGGCAAGGTGTTCCGCGAACGCAACCCCGTCAGCGGCGAGGAGGAGTTCTACGGGCCCACCGTGATCGTCGCCGCGCGGCTGGAGCAGGGGGCCGAGCCCGGCGCGGTCAACTTCGACGACGCCGTGGCCGAGGCGCTGGGCCTCGGCCGCCGTCCGCTCGGCTACCGCAAGCTGAAGGGCATAGACGCGCCCGTGCGGGTCTGGCGGCTCGCGCTGCCCGGCGACGAGCTGCGCGTGATCGGCGAGGGGGGCGCGGCGCACGTCATCGCCTCGCAGCCGCTCGACGCGCGGCGCGCGCGCTCGGTCGCGGTGCTGCGCTTCGAGATGCGCGGCGGGGGCGAGGACGACGGCTGGTTCGCGGAGGCGGTGTCGGAGGACGTGATCGACGGCCTCTCGCGCTCGCGCTGGCTGTTCGTGACCTCGGCCCGCTCCTCCTTCGCGCTGTCCGGCGGCGCGACGCCGATCCGCGAGATCGCGGATCGGCTTAAGGTGCGCTACCTGGTCGACGGATCGGTGCGCCGCGGCGGCGGGCGGGTGCGCATCGCGGCGCGGCTGATCGACTGCGAGACCGACGAGGTGGTGTGGTCCGCCCGTTACGACCGGGACGCCACGGACCTTTTCGCCCTGCAGGACCAGATCGCCGGCGCCGTGACGGCGAGCCTCGAGCCGGCGTTCCTGCGCAACGAGGAGACGCGCGCGGCCCGGCCCGAGCCGCGCGACCTGCAGCACTGGGACCTGCTGATGCGGGCGCGCTGGCATTTCTGGCGCTCCGGCAAGCGGCACGCGATGGCGGCCTACGAGACCGCCGGCAAGGCGCTGGCGCTCGGCCCCGACGACGCCGAGACGCACGCCTTCCTGAGCTTCGTCAACATGACGATGGCCTGGAGCGGCCTCGGCGATCCGCGGGACAACCTCAAGGCGGCGTTGACGCACGCGACGCGGGCGGTGGAGCTGGACGACACGAACGCCAACGCGCATTTCACGCTGGGGACCGCGCTGAGCTGCGTCGGGCGGCTCGACGAGGCGATCGGGGAGGAGCGGCGGGCGCTGGCGCTGAACCCGCATTTCTCCGCCGCGATGGGCGAGCTCGGGCGGCTGCTGGCCTTCAGGGGCGCGAGCGAGGAGGCGCGGCTGCATCTGAGCGGCGCCGAGACGCTGAGCCCGCAGGATCCGACCGTGAGCCTCTGGCGACGCTCCGGCGCCATCGCGGCCTTCGTGGACGACGACCTCGACGAGGCCGTGCGCCGGCAGGGCGAGGCGGTGGCGGCGCGGCCGGACTGGTTCTTCCACCACTACCTGCACGCCGGCCTGCTGGCGGAGGCCGGGCGGGTCGCGGACGCGCAGGTGGCGCTCGGGGCGGGGCGCAAGCTGGTGCGGCGCTATCCGAGCGCGGTGATGCGCGTCGGCCATCCCTTCGGCGACGAGGCGCACTTCGGGCGGCTGCTGCGCGGGCTGCGCGCGGTGGGCTGGGACGACGACCGAAAGTGACCGGAGGGCCCGCGCGGCGGGCCGGGGGGGCCGCCCCGCGCGGGGCCGGCCGGGACGAGGGAGAACCCCGGAATGGCGGACGGACAGGGGCGCGAGCGCATCGCGATCCTCGGAGGCGGGCTCGGCTCGCTGACCACGGCGTTCGAGCTGACGGCGACGCCGGAGCTGCGCGAGCGCTACGACATCACGCTCTACCAGATGGGCTGGCGGCTGGGCGGCAAATGCGCCACCGGGCGCGGCCCCGACGGGCGCGTCGAGGAGCACGGCATCCACGGCTTCCTCGGCTCCTACTACAACGCGCTGCCGCTGATGACGCGGCTCTACGAGGCGCTGGGGCGGCCGGCGGGCCACGCGCTGCCGAGTTTCGCCGCGGCGTTCCGCGAGGAGAGCTTCGTCCTGATGTGGAACGTCGAGGACGGGCGCTGGATCAAGTGGCCGATGGCGATGCCGCGGAACCCGCTGGATCCGGCGGACCCCGAAGACCTCGCGCTGCTCTCGGGGATGATGGCGGGGCCGGGCGAGTTCGTCGCGGGGATGGTGGAGATCCTGAAGCGGCAGGTCGAGGCGAGCGACCGCTGGGGCCTGACCAAGGCCGGGATGGAGGTGGCGCTGACGGCGATCGGCGACCTCGCGGAGCGGATGGTCTCGGAGGGAAGCGAAGACGCGCTCGCGACGCTGCAGGAGCTGGAGGGCTGGGCGCGGAAGCTGCTGGGGTGGATCGCGCCCAAGGGTCTGCAGAACCTCGGCGTGATGGTGGACTACGTGATCGCGCTGCTGCGCGGCATGATCCTGTTCGACGTGAAGCGGAACGGCTACGACAGCCTCGACGACATGAACTTCGCGGCGTTCCTGAAGGCGGCGGGGGCGGAGGACGTCACGATCACCTCCCCGATGGCGCTCAACACCACCAATCTGAGCTACCAGTATCCGAAGGGCGACACCTCCCGCTCGCCCGACATGGCGGCGGGGGCCTATCTGCACTGGTCCCTGCGCAGCTTCGCCTATTTCGGCAGCTTCGCCTGGCTGTTCGAGGTGGGCACCGGCGAGACCATCGTCCAGCCGCTCTACGAGGTGCTGAAGGCGCGGGGGGTGAAGTTCGAGTTCTTCCACAAGGTGGAGAACCTCGCGCTGTCGCAGGACCGGCGCTCGGTCGCCGCGGTGGAGATGGCGGTGCAGGCGACGCTGAAGCCGGGTATCGAGGACTACGATCCGCTGACGCCGGAGCCGATCAAGGGGCTGCGCTGCTGGCCGGCGCGGCCGAACTGCGACCAGCTGAACGAGGGCGAGGCGCTGGCGAAGGGCCACGAGCTGCACGGCGCGGGGGGCTACGACCTCGAGAGCTGGTGGACGGCCTGGGATCCGGGGGACGATCCGAAATACCGCCGGACGATCCGGGCGGGGGAGGACTACGACCGCGTGGTGCTCGGCATCTCCATCGGCGCCCTGCCCTACATCTGCGCGGAGCTGCTGGAGGCGCGGCCGGAGTGGCGGGCGATGTGCGAGCACGTCACCACGGTGCCGACGCAGGCGATGCAGATCTGGCTGAAGCGGACGTCGAAGGAGCTCGGCATCGGGGTCGACATGCCGAAGGACGGGACCGACGCGCACGGCTACGGCTCGGACAACACGCCGATCGGGGCGACCTTCGCCAATCCGCAGTCGGGCTCGGCCGACTTCTCGCACCTGCTGCGCTGGGAGGATTGGGAGAAGGAGCAGCCGCAGGCGGTCTGGTATCTCTGCGGGCCGATGGACGACTACGATCCGATCCCGGACTTCTCGGACCACGATTATCCGAAGCGGATGGACGACCGGGTGCGCTGGCAGAGCGTGCAGTATCTGCAGGCGAGCCTCGGGGCGCTGCTGCCGGAGGCGGTGACGGCGCGCCAGCATCCGCCGGGGGACGCGATGGGCCTCGACTTCGAGCTGCTGGTCTGCAGCGCGGACGACGGGGCGCGGGGGATCGCGCGCTTCGGCCAGCAGTTCCACCGCGCGAACATCGACCCGACGGAGCGCTACGTCACCTCGCCGGCGGGATCGACGAAGCATCGGATCAAGGCGGGCGAGACGGGGTTCGAGAACCTCGTGATCACCGGGGACTGGATCTACACGGGGCTCAACGTCGGCTCCGTCGAGGGGACGGTGATGGGCGGACGCTCGGCCGCCAACGCGATCTCCGGCCTGCCGCGGCTGGAGGACATTCCGGGCTATCTGCTCGGGGCCGGGACGGGCTGAGGGCACGGACCGGGACGGCGGAGAGGACGGCCTCGCGCGAGGGGTCGGCCTTCTCTCCGGCGAAGGCGACGGCGACGCGGCGCATGACGGGGACGCCGTCGGCGAGGTCCGAGGCGACCTAGAGCCATTGCTCGACCGGCAGGATCGCCATGCCGCCGCGGTCGCGGAGATGGGCGATCACGCGGCCGATCTGCCGGATGATGTCGGGTTGGATGCCCTCGGTCGGCTCGTCGAGCGGGGGGAGAATCGGGCGCAGGATCGGCGCGCGGCCGTTGGCGGGCTGCTGCTGGCCGCCGGAGAGGTCCCCGCCGCGGCGGTCCTGCATCGCGGCGAGGAGGGGGAAGAGCTCGAAGATCTCCTCCGGCACGCGGGGTTCGGATCGGCGGAGGCAGGCGAAGCCGGTCTCCGGCAGGCCGCCGAAGACCTAACCGCGGCTCGCAGACGAAACCGGAGTCGTCGCTCTCGTGGACGTGGAGCGACCGGCGAGGCGACCGGCGGCGCCGGGTGCGATCCATCCGCGGACCGAACGCGGATCGCCCTCGTCGACGCCCTCCTGGGAGAATGCGACGACAGGGCCGCCGGTGCGTGCCATGCAGCGGATGTCGCGCCGGTCCGAGCGTCCGCTCCGCGCATCGTCACCCTCCGTCTCTCGAGAGGGTGACCCGCGCCGGCCAAGCCTGCGCGAGACCTTGTTCGGCAGCCCCGTTCGGGCCTCCATGGGGACGTTGGTGACCGGTCCTCGCCGATCTCGGCCCTGCGCGCCTCGACCCGGTCCTCCTCGGCGTTGTGTCGGCGCTCCGGAAGCGGTTCCGGGCGGCGAGGCGCCCACGAGGTTCGAGCCGTCGAGGCCCGAGCTCCTCCTCGCCCGCCGCGAAGCCCGCGCGGAGGGCCGACGGGTCGGGCAGCTTCGAAGCGCGTCGGTCGGTCCGCCGGGCCTCGGCGCCTCGGCGCCTCGGACGGCGCACGGCCGCCCGATCCGACGGCCGGACCGGGCGCCCCTCGCGGATCCGCCTCCGGCGGATCGGCGGCGGCGCGAGGGGGGTCGATCCCCCCGAGCGGCGCAGCCCCCGCCGGGGTCGGACGCCCGGGGTCGGATCAGACCGCGCCCTCGGCGCGGAGGGCGGCGATCTCCTCGGGAGAGTAGCCGGCCTCGGCCAGCACCTCCTCGGTGGCGGCGCCGAGGTCGGGGGCGGGGCGGCGGAGGGTGCAGGGCGTCTCGGAGAGCTTCACCGGAAAGCCGGTCATGCGGACCGTGCCGTGCCCGGGATGGGGCACGTCGAGCACCATCTCCTGATGCAGGACCTGCGGGTCCTCCATCACCTCGGCGAGGCTCTGCACCTTGCCGCAGGGGACGCCGGCGGCGTTGAGACGCTCGATCCAGGCGTCGACGGTCTCGCGCGACATCACGGCGTCGATCATGGCGTTGAGCTCGGCCCGGCGCGCCTGGCGCTTCGGCACGGTGTCGTAGCGCTCGTCCTCGAGCAGATGGGCGAGGCCGAGCTGGCCGAGGAAGCGGGCGAGGATGCGCTGGGTGGAGGGCGCCACCGCGACGGCGCCGTCGGCGCAGCGGAAGAGCCCGTAGGGCGAGGCGATGGGATGGTCGTTGCCGGAGGGGACGGGCGCCTCGCCGGTCGCGAGCTGGGCGGCGGAGAGGTAGGCCATCAGCGAGACCATGCCCATCATCATGCTCGCCTCGACCCGCTGCCCGGCGCCGTCGCGGTCCCGCGTGCGGAGCGCGGCGACCGTGCCGAGGGCGGCGTAGAGGCCGGCGACGAGGTCCGTCACGGGCGGCGCGGCGCGCAGCGGCCCCGTCTCGGGCGTGCCGTTGACCGCCATGAAGCCGGACATCGCCTGGGTGATGAAGTCGAAGGCGGGGCGGTCGGCGTAGGGGCCGGTGGAGCCGTAGCCGTTGACCGAGGCGACGACGAGGCGCGGGTTGATCCCGGCGAGCCGCTCGGGCGTGAAGCCCATCTCCGCGAGGACGCCGGGGCGGTAGTTCTCCACCAGCACGTCCGCGTCCTCGAGAAGGCGGCTTAGCACCGCCTTGCCGGCCTCCGACCGCAGGTCGAGCGTCATCGAGCGCTTGTTGCGGTTGAAGGCGGCGAAGTACCAGCTGAGACCGTCGAGGATCGCGCCCTGCTGGCGGACGTGGTCGCCCTCGGGCGGGCTTTCGACCTTGATCACGTCGGCGCCGAGATCGCCGAGGATCATCGAGCAGAACGGACCGGCGAGGATGCGGGTGAGGTCGATCACCCGCACGTCGGCGAGGGGCTGGTCCATGGCTCAGCCCGCCGCCGTCGCCACGGCGTCCGGGCTGTGGAGCGTCAGCCGATGGCCGGACTTCATCACCTGGCCGGGAAGCTCGCGCCCGATCACGCGCTCGGTCAGCTTGGCGGCGTCGATCAGCCGGTCGAGGTCCACGCCGGTCTCGTAGCCCGATTCCTGCAGGAGATAGACCAGATCCTCGGTGCAGATGTTGCCGGTGGCGCCGGCGGCGAAGGGGCAGCCGCCGAGCCCGCCGACCGAGGCGTCGTAGCGCGTGATCCCCTCGGCGAGGCCGACCATCACGCAGGCGAGGCCGACGCCGCGGGTGTTGTGGAAGTGCAGGCCCACCTCCATGTCGGGGACCGCCTCGCGCAGCGCCTTCAGCGCGGCGCGGACGGTCAGCGGCGTCGCCATGCCGGTGGTGTCGCCGAGGCCGATCGAGTCGAGGCCGAGTTCGTCGCGGTAGATCCTCGCCATCTTCACCAGCTGCGCCGGCGGCACGTCGCCCTCGAAGGGGCAGCCGAAGGCGGTGGCGATGCCGCCGGAGACGTGCCTGCCGTGGGCGCGGGCGATCTCCGTCACCTCGCGGAAGCCGCGGAGCGTGTCCTCGACGGACTTGTTGACGTTCTTCCGGTTGTGCGTCTCGGAGGCCGAGCAGAACAGGTGGATGTCGTCCACGCCGGCGGCGACGGCGCGCTCGGCGCCCTTGGCGTTGGGGACGAGGGCGGAGAAGCGCGCGCCCTCGGGCCGGTCGATGCCGGCCATGACCGCGGCGGCGTCGGCGAGCTGGGGGACGGCGCGGGGCGAGACGAAGCTCGTCACCTGGACGTGGCGGAGCCCGGCGGCGAGGAGGGCGTTCACCACCGCGATCTTGCGGTCGGTCGGGATGAACCCCTTTTCGATCTGGAAGCCGTCGCGGGGGCCGACCTCCACCACGGTGATCTTCGAGCGTTCGGGAACGGGGCTTCCGGTCATGGGCGGATCCTCCTGAGCGTGCGGGATGCATGGTCCGCAGGGGCTTTTCGCCTTCCACGGCTTGACCCTTGTCGCCATCAGGCGGATCGTGCTCCGAAGCGGGGCGGCTTCACAAGCCCCGCGCCGACCTCACGCGCGCATCAAGGGAGGACGCGCCATGATCTTCAAACGCCTTCTCGGGGCGGCCGCAGCCGCCGTCGTCGCCCTGCCCGCCGCCGCCTTCACGCCCTCGAACGCCGAATGCATCGCGCCGGCCGATCCCGGCGGCGGCTGGGACTTCACCTGCCGCACCGTCGGCAAGCTGCTCGCGCAGGAGGGGCTGGTCGAAGGGCAGGTGCAGACCACCAACATGACCGGCGGCGTCGGCGCGGTCGCCTTCGCCAACGTGACGACCAAGCGGCCGGACGACCCGAACCTGATCGTCGCGACCTCCACCGTCGGCATCACCCAGATCGCGCAGGACAAGTACCCGGGCGGCATCGACGCGGTGCGCTGGCTCGGCATGCTCGGCGCGGACGTCGGCGTGCTGATGGTGAACAACGAGTCGCCCTACGAGACGGCGGACGCGCTGCTGCAGGCCTACATGGAGGATCCGGCGCAGCTGCCGACGGGCGGCTCCTCCAACGTCGGCGGCTGGGACCATCTGCGGCTGCTGCTGATGGCGCGCGCCGCGGGGATGCCGGACGACGCGCTCCGCTCGGTGCAGTGGGTGCAGTATTCCGGCGGCGGCGACGCGGTCACGCAGCTGATCGGCGGGCACGTCCAGGCGGTGCTGACCGACATCGGCGAGATCGCCGGCTTCGTCGAGTCGGGCGACGTGCGCGTCCTCGCGGTGATGGCCGACGAGCGGCTGCCGGCCTTCCCCGACCTGCCGACCGCGAAGGAGCAGGGCCTCGACGTCGTCGGCTACAACTGGCGCGGCTTCTACATGGGCGGCGAGGTCTCCGACGAGGCCTATCAGGGCTGGGCCGACGTCATGGCCGAGTTCTACGAGACCGACGCCTGGAAGCAGGCGGCGGAGGCGAACGGCCTGACCCTCGTGGGGCGCTTCGGCGACGAGTTCCAGGACTTCGTCGTGCAGTCGAAGGAGGACGCCGAGGCGGTGAGCCGGGCCATCGGGGTCATCGAGTGACGCTGAGGCTTTCCGACCGGATCGCGGGCGGGATCATCCTCCTGCTCGCGATCTGGTACTGGTGGGTGGCGGACGGCTTCCGGGAGAACTTCGGCGACCCCGTGGGGCCGGCCGCCTTTCCGCAGATGATCGCCGTCCCGACGGCGATCTTCGCGCTGTTCCTGATCCTCCGGCCCGATCCCGACCCGAAATGGCTGCGCTTCCCCGGCGTCTGGCGTCAGGTCGCGACGCTGGCGACGCTGCTGATCTATCCGCTCCTGATCGAGCCCGCGGGGTTCCCGGCGGCCACCTTCCTCGGCGCCGGCGCGCTGGCGCGGATCCTCGGCGGGTCCTGGCTCGGCGCGGTGATCGTGGGCCTCGCCGTCGGACCGGGGCTCTGGGTGGTGTTCGATCCGCTGCTGGGGCTGCCGCTGCCGCTGCTGCCGAAAGGGTGAGCGCATGGAGATGCTGGGCTTTCTCGCCGACGGGTTCGCCGTCGCGCTGACGCCGACCAACCTCGCGCTGGCGCTCTTCGGCTGCTTCATCGGGACGGTGGTGGGCGCCCTGCCCGGCCTCGGCCCGGTCAACGGCGTCGCGATCCTGATCCCGCTCGCCTTCTCGCTCGACCTCGCGCCGGCCTCGGCGCTGATCCTGCTGACCTGCGTCTATTACGGCTGCATGTATGGCGGGCGGATCAGCTCGATCATGCTGAACATCCCCGGCGACGAGCCGGCGATGATGACCTGCCTCGACGGGCATCCGATGGCGCTGCAGGGCAAGGCGCCGGAGGCGCTGGCGATCTCCGCGATCTCCTCCTTCGTCGGGGCGATCCTCGCCACCATCGGGCTGATGCTGTTCGCGCCGGTGCTGGTGCGCTTCGCGATCCATTTCGGCCCGGCGGAGTACTTCGCGCTCTATCTGCTCGCCTTCGCGGCGATCGGCGGCGTGACCGGGACCAATCCCGCCAAGACGCTGATGGCGGCGGGGGTGGGCCTCGCGCTCGGCACCATCGGGCTCGACCCGACCAGCGGGACCGAGCGCTACACCTTCGGGGTCTTCCATCTCTTCGACGGCTTCCACCCGATCGTCGCCATCGTCGGCCTCTTCGCGATCTCCGAGGTCCTGCTCTACCTCGAGCACGGGCAGGAGGCCGGACCGCGCGCGGTGATCGTCAACCGGGCCTTCGCCAAGTGGTCGGAGATCCGCCGGACGGGCGGCGCGATGCTGCGCGGCTCCGGCATCGGCTTCGTCTCGGGCGTGCTGCCGGGGGCGGGGGCCTCGCTCGGCTCCTTCATGGCCTACACGCTGGAGAAGCGCTGGTCGGACCGGGGAGGCTTCGGCAAGGGCGATCCGCGCGGCGTCGCGGCGCCCGAGGCGGGCAACAACGCCGCCGCCGGCGGGGCGCTGGTGCCGATGCTCTCGCTCGGCGTGCCGGGATCGGGCACGACGGCGGTGCTGCTGGCGCTGCTGATCTCGCTCAACATCCAGCCGGGGCCGCTCCTGTTCCAGACGCAGCCCGACGTGGTCTGGGGGCTGATCGCGGCGCTGTTCGTCGCCAACGTCACGCTTCTGGTGCTGAACCTGCCGCTGGTGGGCGTGTTCACGCGGATCCTGACGGTGCCGATGTGGATCCTGATGCCGATGGTGGTGATGGTCAGCTTCGTCGGGGTCTACTCGATCTCGAACTCCACCTTCGACCTCTTCGTGATGGTGGGCTTCGGGGTGCTGGGCTTCACGTTCCGCAAGCTGGAGATCCCGGTGGTGCCGGTCGTGCTCGGTCTGCTGCTGGGCGCGCAGATGGAGCAGAACTACCGCCGGGCGCTGTCGATCTCGGGCGGCGATCACGGCATCCTGTTCGCCAGCCCCATCGCCCTCGGCATCTACGCGGCGACCGCGCTGCTGCTCGGCCTCGCGGTGTGGTTCGCCGTGCGCCGGCGCCGCGGGCCGGCGGCGCACGAGGAGCAGGCGATCGGGGACTGACGGCCGGACAGGCGGCTTCCGCCACGGCAATCAGTTCGCGGCCTCCTGCGGCCGTAGAGCTCGTCATGCGCCTGCCTCCGCGCCTCCTCGCCGCCTTCGGCGCGCTGCCGCCGATCGTCGTGGCGGCGCTGATCGGCGCGTCGCCGACATCGCCGAGCCGCCTTGCGAGGGCGTGCCGACCGGCGTCGGCGGCGTCGGCGGTGGCCTTCGCGGCGCGCGAGACGGTCATCGACATGCGCGCCGGGGCGCTCCCGCTCACCGACCGCCCGTTCCGGCGCGGCGACTTGGTGGCGAGGCACGGCACGCTCGCCGTCGCGGAGACGGCGGGCCTGCGCCCGACCCGCCTCGAGCGGCTCGAGGACACGGTGATCATCGTCCCGAACTCCCGGCTCTCCGACCGGCCGCCGGTGAACCGGGGTCTCGGGCGGCGCCGGCGCGGGGATCCGCCGATCTCGGTGAGCTGTTCCACCCCGCGCGAGACGCCGGACGCCTTCGTCGAGACGTCGCGCGAGACGGTCCGCGCCCGGCCGGAGGCCGACCCGCAGGAGCCCTACGTCGCGGTCGCGGCCTTCGGCGGGTCCGCCATCGGGATCGAGTGCCGGACCTGCTTCCGGTTCGCCGGCCGCGAGGCGCAGCTCCGCGCGCGGCGCCGCCTGGCGGTCGATGCGATCGCGCCGGCCGAGCGCATCGGCGTCGCTTTCGCCTTCCCGACGCGCATCCTGCACGCCCTGAACGCGCCGCCGGAGCCCCCCGCCGCGCAGGGCGCCGCGCTCCCGCAGGCGGCGGCCGGCCGAGGCGGCCCGCCGTCAGTCGAGCGCCGCGAGCCGGCGCGCCAGCGCCTCCGCCGGGACGGCGTGGCGGTCGATCCCGGCCCAGGGGTCGGCCTTCTGGCCGAGCCGGCGCGGGATCGCCCGCAGGTCCCAGTCCCGCGGCCCGGTCCCCGCCGCCAGCGCCTCGTCCCAGTCGAGCGGCGTCGCCACCGGCGCGCCGGGCCGCGCGCGGGGCGCGTAGGGCGCGACGGCGGTCTGCCCGTAGGCGTTGCGCTGCACGTCGAGATAGACGCGCCCGTCCCGCTCGGCCTTGCGCTGCTCGGTCGTGAAACGCTCCGGATCCCCGGCGGCGAGCCGCTCGGCGAAGGCCTGCGCGAACTCCCGCGCCTCGTCGAACCCCGCCGAGCGGTCGAGCGGCAGCACCACGTGCAGGCCGCGCGAGCCCGTGGTCTGCACGAAGGCCCGCGCCTCGAGCGCCGCGAGCAGGTCGCGCGCGGCGCGCGCCGCGGCCTGCACCTTCGCGAAATCGTCGTCCGAGGGATCGAGATCGATCACCAGCCGGTCGGGCCGGTCCGGCGCGTCGAGCCTCGCGAGCGCCAGATGCGGCGTGATCGCGCCCTGATCGGCGAGGTAGACCAGCGTCGCCGCCTCCTCGACCACGGCGTGGACCACGGTGCCGCCCTCCTTCGGCAGTTCGGCCCGGCGGATCCAGTCGGGCCAGTGGTCGGGGACGTGCTTCTGGTAGAACCCGCCCTCGCCGACGCCGTCCGGATAGCGCTCCACGCTCAGCGCGCGGTCGCGGTAGTGCGGCAGCGCCACCTCGGCGATCTTCGCCCAGTATCCGGCGAGGTCGCGCTTGGTGATCCCGGACTCGGGGAACAGCGCCTTGTCGGGGCGCGAGACGCGCACGCGCCGGCCGCCGGCCTCGATCTCGGCCGCCTCGGTCACGACGGATCCTCCCGCACCACGTCGCGCGGGTCCTTGTCCCGCCGCAGCCCGAGATAGCGCGGATGGCGCAGGCGACCCGCCTCGGTCCATTCGGTGAAGCCGATCTCGGCGACGAGGTCGGGGTCGACCCAGGTGATCCCGTCCTCCTGCGGCGGATCGGCGAAGGGCGGCGACGGACGCTCGCGCTCGGCCATGCGGGCGTGAAGGTCCTCCAGCGTCGCCTCGTCGAAGCCGGTGCCGACCTTGCCGGCGTAGATCAGCTCGCCGTCGTCGTAATGGCCGACCAGCAGGGCGCCGAAGCGGCTGCGCTCGCCCTCGGGCGCGGTGTAGCCGCCGATCACCAGCTCCTGCCCCGCCTCGCACTTGAACTTGAGCCAGGCGCGCGAGCGCCCGCCCGGATAGGGCGCGTCGGCGCGCTTGGCGATCAGCCCCTCCCAGCCCTTGCCGCAGGCCTCGCGCAGCCAGGCGAGGCCGTCCTCGTTGCGGTGCGCGACGAAGCGCACGGCGCCGCCGAAGGACCCCGCCTTGCGCAGCGCGGCCTTGCGCCGGCGGAGCGGCAGGCCGCGCAGGTCGCGCCCGGCGTAGTGCATCAGGTCGAAGAGGTAGAGGAAGACCGCGACGCCGGTCTCGCGCGCCCGCTCCGGGTCCTTCACCTGCATCCGCTTCTGGAGGCGCGAGAAGCTGGTGACGTTCCCGTCGAAGGTCACCACCTCGCCGTCCAGCACCGCGTCGGCGCCGAAGCGACCGGCCAGCGCCTCGACCAGCTCGGGATAGGTCGCGTCGAGGCGCTTCTCGTTGCGGCTCAGCAGATGCGCGCGGCCGTCCTTCAGCACCGCGACCGCGCGCTCGCCGTCCAGCTTGCGCTCGTAGATCCAGCCCGGATCGTCGAACGGCTCGTGCGTCAGCGTCGCCAGCGCCGGCGCGAGAAAGTCGGGCGTCGGGCCCTCCGGCGCATCGGAGAGATCCTCGTCGGAAAGCGCGGCGGGCCCGCTCATGCGTCGTCCTCCTCGGCCGCGTCCTCGCGCACCTCCTCCAGATCGCGGCCGGAGGCGACGGAGCGCGGCTCGGTCGAGACCGGGTTGCGCCGCGCATCCGCCCCGTCGTCGCGCATCTTGACGAGGAGCCAGCGCGCGTCCTCGGGATTCTCGGCGTCCTCGACGCGCTGCAGGGCGTAGCCGCCGGTCAGCTTCTCGCCGTGCAGGCGCACCACGACATGCCCCATCTCCACCGCCTCCTCGAGGCTCGGCGGCTCGCCGTCGTCCCGCGCCTCGGTGAGGTGCTCGTAGGGGCCGCGGTCCCAGATCAGCACCGTGCCGGCGCCGTATTCGTCCTCCGGGATCACGCCCTCGAAATCGGCGTAGTCGAGCGGATGATCCTCGGTCGGCACGGCGAGGCGCTTCTCGCCCGGATCGGTGGAGGGGCCCTTCGGCACCGCCCAGCTCTTCAGGACGCCGTCGCCCTCCAGCCGGAAGTCGTAATGCAGGGTGGAGGCGTCGTGCTTCTGGATCACGAAGATCGGCCCGTCCTTCGAGGGCGCGCCGCCGCGCGGCTCGGGCGAGCGCTCGCCGCGTCGGGCCTCGTAGTCCTCCAGCGACATCCGTCTCCTCCTTCGGGCCGCGCCGTGCGACCTCCAGAAACGCGCCGCGGCCCGGCGGGTTGCCTGCGGAGGCGATCTCCCGCATGGCCCGGCGCCTTCGTCTCGCCTAGGCTCGCGCATCGAGGCCGGACCGCAAGGGGAACACGCGCCATGCTCCAGGATCGCTACGACAGCCCGCTCAGCACCCGCTCCGACGCGGCGCGCGACGCCTACGTCCGGGGCGTCGACCTCCTGATCGGCGGCGACGCCGGGGTCGAGGCCGCGCTGGAGACGGCGATCGGGCACGACGAGGGCTTCGCGATGGCGCATCTGGCGCTGGCGCGGGCGAAGCAGGGCCTCGGCAAGGCGTCGGAGGCGAAGGGGCCGCTGGCCCGCGCCCGCGCCCTCGCCGGCGGCGTCTCGGCGCGCGAGGCCGCGCAGATCGACGCCCTCGGCCGCCTGATCGAGGGGCGCGGGGCGGAAGCCTATCCCCGCCTCCGGGCCCATGCCGCCGAGCACCCGCGCGACGTGCTGGTGGCGCAGACCTGCGCCGGCGTCTTCGGCCTCATCGGCTTCTCCGGCCAGGCCGGGCGGGAGGCCGAGCAGCTCGCCTTCACCACCATGCTGGCGCCGCATTACGGCGACGACTGGTGGTTCCTCTGCCAGCACGCCTTCGCGGAAATGGAGGTCGGCCGGCTCGAGCCCGCGCGGCGCGACATCGACCGCTCGCTGGAACTGCACCCGACGGCCGCTCACGGGGTCCACGTCAAGGCGCATCTGCATTACGAGTGCGGGGAGACGCGGGCCGGCCTCGCCCATCTCGCCGCGTATCACCGCGGGCTCGACCGCACGGCGCAGCTGCACTGCCACGTGAGCTGGCATGTCGGCCTCTGGGCGCTCGAGACCGACGACCTCGCGACCATGTGGCGGGTGCTGGACGAGGATCTCGACCCGGCCCGCTCGGAGAGCCCGCCGCTCAACGTGCTGACCGACGCGGCCGCGCTCCTCGCGCGGGCCGAGCTGCACGGCGTCGCCGTCCCGCCGGAGCGCTGGGCGGCGGTCAGCGCCTTCGCCGCCGCGCGGTTTCCGGAGCCGGGGGTCGCCTTCGCCGACGTCCACGCCGCCCTCGCGCACGCGATGGCCGGCGAGGGCGAGGCGCTCGAACGCATCGTGCGCGACGCCCGCGGCCCGGCGGCGCCGGTGGTCCGCGCCCTCGCCGAGGGCTTCGGCGACTACGCCCGCGGCGACTGGACCGGGGCCGTGGCCCGCTTCACCGGCGTGATGGCCGAGCACGAGCGCATCGGCGGCAGCCGCGCCCAGCGCGATCTGGTGGAACACGCGCTCGCCGGCGCGCTGCTGCGCCTCGGCCGCGGCGAGGAGGCGACGCGGCTCCTCGCCATGCGCCGGCCGCGCACGGACTGGGTCGGGGCGGTCGCCGGCCTGCCGCATTGAACGCGGCCCCCCGGAAGGGCCGGCGATGACCGGGAGGGGCGAGGCCGCGCGGGGCGCGGACGATCGCGAACCGCCGCCGCGGAGACGCCCTGCCCGGCGTCCGAGCCGCCGGCCTCGCGGCCCCCGCCCCACCGGGCGCCCCGAGGCGCGCGGTCCCCCCCG
>JAWLFJ010000181.1:0-5836 GCA_041685625.1 Paracoccaceae bacterium
CCGACGAGAATCGCGGAGGCCGGCACCAGCCCGCCGCCGAGGACGCGGTCGAGCTCGCCGACGCCCGAGGGCAGGCGCGGCGGCGCCGGCTCCTCGCCCTCGAGGTCCGATAGCGGCAGGCGCCGGCCGGAGCCGGGGGGGCCGGGGGTGGTCGGGCCGGTCTCCTCGACCAGGCTGTTCCAGGCGCCGCAGGCGTCGCAGCGCCCCGCCCATTTGGCGTGCGTCGCGCCGCATTCGGCGCAGGTGAAGACGGCGGCGGAGCGGGCCATGCTGGGCCTTGTGCGGGCGCCCGCCGGGCGGCGCAAGGGGGCCGGGGCTCAGGCGAAGGGGAGCCCGGCGGCGAGCGCGCCGCCGGCCGCGACCTGCACCAGCGGCAGGAGGCGGTTCCAGCCGGTCTCGAGGACCGCCGCCGCCAGTCCGGCGAGCGCGAGCAGCCCGCCCGTCGCCGTCGCGGCGCCCGGCTGCTCGGCCGAGAGCGCGGCCATCGCGGCGAGGGTCAGCAGGCCCGCCGAGGCATGCGCGATGCGCAGCCCCCCGCGTCGGCGAACCGCCTGCGCCAGCGACCAGAGCAGCGCGGCGAAGAGCGGCAGCGCCAGCGCCACGCCGGCGAGCAGGGTGAAGATCGTCATCGGCGTCTCCGGCCTTCGAGGAGCGAGAGGGCGAGCGAGGCGAGGACGCAGCCCGCGAAGAGCGGCAGGCCCCAGGCGGTCTCGAGCCGCCCCACCCCGACGCCCCTGGCGGCGACGATGGCGAGGGCCACCAGGAACACGTCCGCCATCGAGAGCTTCGCCAGCACGTCGAGCGCGGGGGACCAGCGTCGCGGCAGCCGCCCGAGGACGAGGGCGACGAGCGCCAGCGTCTTGGCGTAGGGTGCCGCGATGCCGAACAGCGCGACGAGGACCGCGAGCAGCGCCTCCTCCGGCCAGAGCGCCGCGACCGTGGAGAGGACCGACAGCTCGGTCCCCTCGAGGAAGGGCAGCAGTCCGGTGCGCATCAGCGGCGCGCTCCAGGCCACGGGCCAGAGCGCGAGCAGCGCCAGATGCGGCGCGAGGCGGAGCGGCGGGCGCGGCATGGGCCGGGATATGCCCGCCCGCGGGGCCCGGGGGAAGGGGCCTTGCCGCGCGGCGGAGGGCCGGAATCCGGTCATGCGGACGTGCATATGCCGTGCGGGAATCGTGCGCCTTTCGTCCTGCCCGCGTCAGCCATGTGTCATGCCTTCGTGCCGACGCCGTCGGACTGCCATCGGGCTCGCGTCATGCGCGTGTCGGGCCTTCGTGGGGCGCCTGTGCGGAGAGGGTCGGACGCCGGGTGCCGGGAGAGGGGGTCGAGGGGGGTCTCGCGCCGCGCCGGCCGGCGACCGGACAGTCTCCAGGCCGCCGGTTGAGGATCGGTGAACCGCCGGCCGCGGGGACGCGCCGATCCGCCCCCGGGCGGATCGGCGGCGGGCCGAAGGGGGTCGATCCCCCCGAGGGCCGCGCGCCGCCCGGAGTGGGGCGGATCAGCGGCGCTCGCGATCCCGGTCGCCGAGGATCGCGAGCAGGAGGATGGCGAGGATCGGCGTGCCGAGGATCGCGACGAGCACCCAAGCCACCGCGTCGCGGCCGCGGTTTCGGGCCATCGTTGCGGGGATGTCGACGTAGAGCAGCCAGAGGAGCGCGAGAGCGAGCAGAGCGACGAGCGCGATTTCGAGCATCCGGACGCTCCCGAGTTCGTGCACCGCGTCCCGGGCGGCTCAGCGGATCGCTTCGATGGGCCCCTCGGCGCGGCCGTGGATGAACTGGGAGACGTAGGGGTCGTCGGTCTCGTCCATCGCCTCGACCGAGCCCTGCCAGCCGATCACCCCGTCATGGATCATCGCCACCTCGTCGGCGATGGCGCGGACCGAGCTCATGTCGTGGGTGATGGTGATCGCGGTGGCCCCCATCTCGCTCACCAGCTCGCGGATCAGGTCGTTGATCACGCCGGCCATGATCGGGTCGAGGCCGGTGGTGGGTTCGTCGAAGAAGATGATCTCCGGGTCGGCGGCGATGGCGCGGGCGAGGCCGACGCGCTTCTGCATGCCGCCCGAGAGCTCGGCCGGGAACAGGTCCGCCGTCTCGGGCGTCAGGCCGACGCGGCGCAGCTTCTCGACCGCGACCTCCTTCGCCTCGGCCTTCGGGCGCTTGTCCGCGCCGTGGCGGAGGCGGAAGGCGACGTTCTCCCAGACCGGCATGGAATCGAAGAGGGCGCCGCCCTGGAACAGCATGCCGAAGCGCGAGAGCAGCGCGTCGCGGTTGCGGCGCGTGACGGGGGCGCCGTCGATCTCGATCTCCCCCGCGTCGGGCGGGACGATGCCGAGGACGCATTTCAGCGTCACCGACTTGCCGGTGCCGGAGCCGCCGATGATGACGAGGCTTTCGCCCTTCGCGACCTCGAGGTCGACGCCGCGCAGGACGCGCTTCGAGCCGAACGCCTTCTCGACGCCGCGGAGCCGGATCATCGGGACGCTCATTCGCTGAACAGCATTTCGGTGAGCGCGTAGTTCGCCGCGAGGATCATGATCGAGGCGGAGACCACGGCGTTGGTGGTGGCGCGCCCGACGCCCTGGGCGCCGCGGCCGGAGTTGTAGCCCTGGAAGCAGCCCATCAGGGCGATGATGAAGCCGAAGACGGCGGCCTTGATCAGGCCCGAGGTGACGTCCTCGAACTCGAGATAGGTCCAGGTGTTGGTGATGTAGGCGGCCTCGCCGAAGCCGAGGCGGCCGACGCCCACGAGAAAGCCGCCCATGATGCCGATGACGTCGCCGATCAGCGCCAGCACCGGCAGCGTCAGCGTCGCCGCGAGCAGGCGCGGGGCGACGAGGTATTTCAGCGGGTTGGTGGAGAGCGTGACGAGGGCGTCGATCTGCTCGGTCACGCGCATGGTCGCGAGCTCGGCGGCGATGGAGGCCGAGACGCGCCCGGCGACCATCAGCCCGCCGAGAACCGGGCCGAGCTCGCGCACCATGCCGATGGCGACGATGGAGGGGACCACGGATTCGGCGTTGAAGCGGGCGCCGCCGGAATAGATCTGCAGCGCCAGCGCGCCCCCGGTGAAGAGCGTGGTGAGCCCGACCACCGGCAGCGAGAACCAGCCGATGCGCAGCAGCTGCCGACCGAACTCCGCCGGATACCAGGGCGGGCGCAGGATGTGGCTGGCGGAGGCCGCGGCGAAGATCACGAGCTCGCCCGCCGCCCGGCAGAGACCGAGCGTGGCGGCGCCGATGGCGGCGAGGAAGCTCTGGATCGCGGTCAGGACCGGCATCTGGAGGCTCGTGCGGCGGCGCCCCGAGCGGCGCCTCGCAGGGATCGCGGAGGGGAGGGGGGAAGTCAACCGCCGGGTCCGAAGGGATCCTCGCCGAGGCGGCGCGCCAGCCAGCGGCGATCGGCGGCGGTGGCGCGGCGGATGCGGCTCAGCGTCTCGGGCGGCAGCGTCGCGGGGGCGCCCGGCAGCGCCTGCGCGATGAGGTGGACGAGGCCGGGGCGCCGGCGCGCCAGCCCCGGCGCGAGGGCGCCGAGCGCCCGGTTGCGCAGATCGAGCAGCTGCAGGCCCGCGGCCGAGAGGCGCGGGTTGCGCGGGCTCGCCTCGAGCGTGACGGCGCGGGCGATATCGGGTCGGCCGACGGCGTCGAGCAGGTCCGCGAAGGCGTCGCCGCGCACGAGGCGGCTGCGGTCGTGCACCCGGATCGTCACGTTCTCGGGCCCGAGGGCGCGCAGCCAGGGCCCGAGGCGCCGGCCGCAGCGCAGCAGAGGCGGGCGTTCGAGCGCGTCGGCCAGCGGCCGGCCGGCCAGCACGACCTGCTGCAGCATGGCGGCCGAGAAGCTCTCCGGATCGCGGACGTAGGCGACGGCGCGCGGCCGCCGGCCGAAGCGGCGCAGGCGGCGCACGAGGCGGGCGACGTCGCGCGGCGCGAGCTGGGTGGAGAACTGCTCGGCCGAGAGGAGGACGAGGGGCAGCGACCGGTCGGCGAGGAGGGTCTCGACGCGCTCGGCGGTCTCCGCCCGCGCGGCGTGGGCGCGGAGGGGCGCGCGGGCGGGGTCGGGCGCGTGGCGTTCCGCCTTCGGGGTCTCCGCCGCCCAGTAGATCAGCGGCCAGCCGGGATGGCGGCCGAAATCGGGGGTGCCGACGCCGTCCGCGGCGAGGCTTTCGCGGAGCGTGCGGAGCTGGTGCTGGACATGGGTGGTGCCGGTCTTGTGCAGGCCGAGATGCAGCCAGACCTCGCCCCGGCGGGCGCGGCGTCGGCGTCGGCGGTCGGGATCGGGGGGCATCGCGGCGCGGGATCCGGGCGTCGGGGCGGGGGCGCGCGCATGGGCCTCTCGGCGGCGCGCGATGTCAAGGGCGGCTTGGCGGCGGACGGTGCGAGGGCGCGCCGTCGGGCGCCGTCTGTCGGGGCGGGGCGCCCCGGAGGCGCGGTCAAGCGCCGACGCCGCGCGCGAGCGGGGGGCGGACGCCCCCCCGAGCGCGCGGCTTCCCCGGTCAGGCGCCGGGGCCGCCCACCCAGCGGCGGCGGTAGCGGTCGCCGAGGCTCGTCAGGATCTCGTAGCCGATGGTGCCGGCGGCGGCCGCGAGGTCGTCGACGCGCTGGTGACGGCCGAGGATCTCCGCCATCGCGC
This sequence comes from Paracoccaceae bacterium, assembly GCA_041685625.1. Lineage (GTDB taxonomy): Bacteria > Pseudomonadota > Alphaproteobacteria > Rhodobacterales > Rhodobacteraceae > Albimonas. The sequence continues at coordinate 4,632 of JAWLFJ010000181.1, forward strand.
CCGGCGGCGGCTCGGGATGGTCGGTGAGATCCACGGTGATCATGTCCATCGAGACGCGCCCGACCACGGGCGCCGGCCGGCCGTCCAGAAACACCTGCGCGCCGGAGACGCCGCGGAAGAAGCCGTCGGCGTAGCCGACCGGCAGCACGCCGAGGCGGGTGGGACGATGCGCCGTCCAGGTGGCGCCGTAGCCGACCGTCTCGCCCTCCGCGATCTCCCGCAGCTGCAGGAGCGGGGCGGAGAGATGCGCGACCGGCTCCGCCTCGGCGAAGGGCAGGCCGCCGAAGAGGCCGACGCCGGGCCGCGTCAGGTCGAGATGGAAGGCCGGGCCGAGCAGGACGCCCCCCGTCGCCGCGAGCGAACGGCGGGCCCCGGGCGCGATCGGGCGCGCCAGCGCCGAGCGGCCGGCGAAGGCGCCGCGCTGGCGCCCGTTCATGGAGGCGCCCGGATCGTCGGCGCAGGCGAGATGGCTCATGAGCAGCTGCACCCGCAGGCCCGGCGGCGGGTCGCGGCGGAGGGCGTCGAGCTCGGCCGAGGTCAGCGCCATGCGGTTGATCCCGCTCTCGAGATGCAGACCGCAGGCCTCGGCCTCGGCGTCCTCGCCGAAGGCCTGCAGCCAGGCGGAGATCTGCGGCAGCGAGACGAGGACGGGCGAGAGGCGGTGCGCCTTCACGGTCTCGGCGTCGTCGAGGCAGAAGCCGTTGAGGACGTGGATGATCGGCCCCTCGCCGAGGATCCCGCGCAGGGCCGCGCCCTCCTCGGTCTGGGCGACGAAGAAGGTGCGCGCGCCGGCGGCGTGCAGCGCGCGGGCCGAGGGCGCGAGGCCGCAGCCGTAGGCGTCGGCCTTGACCACCGCCGCCGTCTCGGCCGCGGGGGCGCGCGCCGCCAGGGCCTGCCAGTTGCGCGCCAGCGCCCCCAGATCGACGACGAGTTCCGGCCGGGCCGGGCCCGCCAGGGCGGGGACCTTGCGCCGGCGCGGCGCGTTCGGATCGGGCCGCACGATGTCGGCCGGCGCGGCGGGCGGGACGCGGTTCATGGGCGGGCGCTCCGGTCCGGGGCCGCGGCGCCGGCGCGCCGCCCGTCGAGCGTGCCGGACGCCGGCGTCGGGCGGGAGGCGCGGCACGCGCCGACGCGGCCGAGCGGGGGGTCGATCCCCCCCGAGGCCGCAGCCGGCCGAGGGCGCCGACGCCCGGCCTCGACGCCGG
>JAWLFJ010000058.1:0-23534 GCA_041685625.1 Paracoccaceae bacterium
GCGGCCATGGCGAGCATCCTTCTGCTCCCCATCATGAATCATGCCGCAGCCGCTCTGTGAATCCCCAACGTGAGTCAGCGTCACAGGGCGCTGGTATTAGAGTTGAATGGGCTGGATTCACATTTCAAGTGCGACACCGAGGTGGTGAGCGAAGGCCTCGATGGGCGTCTGGAAGCCGAGGCATTTTCGCGGGGTTGAGTTGAGCATCCAGACGATCTCGTCGATGTTGGCGTCCTCGTGGTACGAGAGGGTGGCCTTTCGCGGGAGGTCGCGCCGGAGAAGGCCGCTGCCGTTTTCGATCCCGCCGCGTTGCCAGGGGCTGTGCGGGTCGCAGAAGCAAGCTTGCATGCCGACCCTCGCCCTGACCGTCGCGTGTCGCGCAAATTCGCCGGCGTCGTCATGAGCGATCGTCCGGAGCGCCTTGGCGGGTAGGCCGCCCAACTCGTCGACGATGGCGTCCGCGGCGCCGGCCGCGTCCTTGCTGAGAAGACGCCTGGCCAGCGTCAGTCGGGCGCTCCGTTCCTGCAGCGCGAGCAGGATGTCGCACTGGCGGCGGAAGTGCATGAGATCGCCCTCCCAGTGACCGAACTCCTTTCCGTCTTCCACGTTCTTCGGCCTTTGCGATATGGGTGTCCGGCTCGGGATCGATGGCGCGCGGCGGCCATTGCGCGCCCGCCGTCCGCGGCGTGATTTGCGCTGCGGCAGGAGCTTGGGCAGACCAGCGCGCCGGCCGGCCGGGCTGAAGACATGCCGGTGGGTGGACTCGGCGCAGACCCCGTGTTCCCCTCCTTCCAGTTCCATCCGTCCGGCGATCTGCTCGGGTGACCATCCCATGGCAAGGCGGTCCTCGATATGGGCGCTGAGGCGGGTGGAGCGCTCGATCTCCGAGCCTCTGAACCGCCGCGCCCAGGCGCGCCGGTCCGCAGCGTCCGGTCGATAGCCCTCCACGTTGCCGTTTCTCCCGAGCTCCCGGTCGATCGTGCTGCGATGCCGGCCAAGCCGGCGCGCGATCTCCGTCTTCGGAAGCCCCATCTCCATCAAGCCGCGCAGGCGGCAACGCTCCTCGAGCGTGAACCGGCTGTATTTCTCTCCCAGGGCGATCCCGGACAGACCGGGTGTCGCACTTCGAGTTGGAATCTAGCGGTCCGTCCGACGCATCCGAAGACCGACGAGGCGGCGCAGCGCCGCTTCGAAAAAAGGGGCTCCGCACGGCCCTGACGGCGGCGGCCGAGGCGCATCCCGGCAAGCGGATCACCTTGTGGTTCCAGGACGAGATGCGGGTCGGCCGGAAGGGCCGCCTGTGCCGTCGCTGGCGGCCCCGCGGGCGGCGTCCGCCCGGCCGACAGGACCGGCGCTTCGAACGGCCCTGCGTCTTCGGCGCCGCCCGTCCCGACGGCGAGGCCGCCTTCGGCCTCGTCCTGCCGGAGGTCGGCACGCAGGCCGTGCAGGCCTTTCTCGACGCCTTCGCCGGGACGATCCCCCAGGACGAGCACGCCGTCATGGTCCTCGACCGCGGGGGCTGGCACGGCGCCAAGGCCCTGGGCGTCCCGCCGAACGTCACGCTCGTCCGGCCGCCGCCCTGTTCGCCGCAGCTCGACCCGACGGAGCGCGTCCGGCTCTGGCTGCGCGAACGCTTCCTCGACCTCCGCGTATTCCCGGACTTCGAGGCCATCGTCGACGCCTGCCGCCACGCCTGGAACGCCTTCGCCGACGATCCCGACCGCATCCGATCCCTCAGCCTCCACCCCTGGATCCGAAAGGTCATCAGTCAGGCGCGTAGGTATGATCCGGAGCCGGATCGGAGTGATCCGAACGACGCCGAGCAAGGCGGCGCCGCTATCGGCGGGGCGATCGGCGCCACGACAGGCCTGAGCCGCCTCGCCGGAAGGTCGGGGCTTTCGCTTCCGCCGAAGGGGTCCCGGAAGACCGGCCGCTCCGTCGCGAGGGACTGGATGCCGATCTGACCCGCGGCCGCCCGACTGCGCGTCGCTCCGCCGTGCAGCTTCGACTGCGACCCGATCGAGACCGCCCGCGTCCCTCTGACGGCCGTGCCCCGCAAGGCCGCCGAGTGCGATTTCGACCGGTCCGGAGCCCCCGCCGGTCGCATGGCGACGACGTCATCCGACCGGGATGGGCCGAGCTTGCGCCCCTTGCCGAAGAGTTGCGGACCGGCGGGTTCGCGCGCTAGCGCAGGACATGCACGGCGCAGGCGGCGTGCCGGACGACGTAGGCGGCGGTCGACCCGAAAAGGACGTCCTGCATCTCCGGACGGTGAGAACCGATCACGATGCAGTCCACGTAGTCGGCTTGGGCGCGCTCGACGATCGTGCGGCCGCCGTGGCCCGTCTCGATCTTGACCTCGACGCCGGGCCCGGCCCTGCCGGCGACGGCCTCCATCATCCGCGAGACCTCCTCCCGCACCTGACGGGTCGCATCGGGCGGGATCTGGGCGGCGATGTAGCTCGGCACCGACTCGATCACGTGAAACAGGACGAGTCTCGCATCCGGCGTCATCAGCGCACGCGCCACCGCGAGGGCGGCGTCGGTGCGCGCGCCCTCGTCGTCGGCGATGGGCACGAGGATCTTTCGATACATGGCGGTCCCCTTCGAAGGTTCGCGGCTTGCGTCCGAGCCTCCTTCAGGCTGCCCGACGGGGCGCGCTGCGCCATGATGCAGGTCAATCCTCGAGCCCGCCCCTTGGCTCAGACCGGCCGCTGCGGGCCGAGGATCAGCAGCGGCGTGCGGAATCGGCGCATCGGGGACTCGGGACCCTCTAGGCGCAGGCGGTCGAGCAGGTCGGCCGAACAGATCAGCAGGCGCGCGCCCTCCACCCCTATCGTGTCGGCGTCGACGACCGCGCCAGGGCCGAGCCGCAGGACCGCGGCGGGCGCGCCAAGCGCCTCCGCGATCCGCGCGGCGACGGCGGGAGCGGCGTCCGTCCCGTCCGCCGAGACCGCGATCACCCGCCCGCCGCCGCTCCGCCCACGCTCGGGCACGACGAGCACGCCGCTCGCCGTCGCGCAGAGCCGTGCGGCTTCGGCGACGACCAGGTCGAGCCGAGGCTGCGACAGATCCGCCGCGATCACGACGAGATCGCCCTCGGCGGCGGTGCGGGCCAGGCCGACGGCCCATGCCTCCCGCAGGACGGTCATGGTCCCGGCGGGTCCGACGCCGGCCCGGACCGCGAAGCGCTCCAGCGCCGCGCCGGCGCGCCGGGCCTCCCCGGAGAGCGCGGCGGCCATCGCCCGGCGCGCCGCCCCGGTCCGGTCGCCGCGCGCCGCCGCGGGCCGGAAGGCGTGCGGCAGATCGAGGAGCTCCGGCAGGGCCGGGTCCTCGACGTAGAGGCCGCGGACCGCGCAGCGGAACGCCGCGGCGACCTCCACGCCCGCCTCCAGCGCGGCGTCGCCCGCCGATGCGCCGTGCAGCGCGACGAGCACGGCGCGCGGCCCGCTCGTCACGTCTCTTCCTCGTCCGCGCCGGGCGCCGCCCTTTCGCGCCGGGCGAGCTCCTGCATGGTCTCGCCGAACTCCGCGAGACGGGCGGCGACGCGGCCGTTCATGCTGTCCTCCGGCCACGAGCCCTCGGAATCCCGGACGCCGGCGGGAACGCCGGTCAGCAGCTCGACGCCCTCGTCGACATGCGTCACCGCATGGATCGTGAAGCGCCCGTCGGCCACGGCGTCGGCGACGTCGCGGCGCAGATTCAGATGCTGCACGTTGGAAGCCGGGATCAGCACGCCCTGCCCGCCGGTCAGTCCGCGCGCGGCGCAGAGGTCGAAGAAGCCCTCGATCTTCTCGTTCACGCCGCCGATGGCCTGAACCCGTCCGAACTGATCCACCGAGCCCGTCACCGCCAGCGACTGCCGGATCGGCGCCTCCGCGAGGGCCGAAAGCAGGGCGTAGAGCTCCGTCGACGAGGCGCTGTCGCCGTCCACCCCGCCGTAGGACTGTTCGAACACGACGCCGGCCCAGAGCGAGACCGGGCGCGAGCGGCCGAAGCGCGTGGCCAGAAAGCTGGACAGGATCAGGACCCCCTTGGAGTGCAGCGGGCCGCCGAGCTTCGCCTCGCGCTCGATGTCGACGATCTTGCCCGCGCCCATTCGGACCTGGGCGGTGATCCGGGCGGGCCGCCCGAACCGGGTCTCGCCGATCGAGATCACCGACAGCCCGTTGATCTGGCCAACCGCTTCGCCGTCGGTCTCGATGCGAACGATCTCGCGGTCGGCCATCTCGACCCCCAGCAGGGGCAGGCGGTCGGCCCGGCGGCGCCGCGCCTCCACCGCGCGCAGCACGTGGGCCGCGCGCACCGTGCCGTCCCCCTCGGACCGCGCTCGGTGGTCGGCCTCCGAGAGCAGGTCCGCCAGCGGCTCGATCCGCAGGGTCAGCTTCGCGGCGTCGTCGGACAGGCGGCTCGCCTCCTCCAGAACCGCGGCCACGGCCTCCCGGTCGAAGGGCGCGAGGTCCTCGCGCCGGACGGCCGCCGCCACCGCCCGGCCCATCAGGCGCAGAGCGTCCTCGGAGCGCTCGACGTCGTCGTCGAAGTCCGCCTGCACCTTGAACAGCGACGGAAAGTCCGGGTCGAGCGCGCTGAGCAGGTAGAGCAGCCGCCGCTCGCCGATGAGGGCGACGCGCACCGACAGCGGGATCTCCTCTGGCTCTAGCGTCACCGTGCTGATCAGGTTGACCCGCTCCGCCACGGAGCCGATGCGGATCGCGCCGGTCTTCAGGCATCGCTTCAGCGCCTCCCAGGCGAAGGGCTGGCTCAGCACGTCCCGCGCCTCGAGTATCAGAAAGCCGCCGTTGGCGCGGTGCAGGGCGCCGGGCTTGATCATGGTGAAATCGGTGATCAGGGCGCCTTCGTGGGGCTGGTGCTCGATCCGGCCGACGAGGTTGACGAAGGTCGGATCCGGCTCCTCGACGATCGGGGCGCCGGCGCTGCGGGTCCCGTCCGGCGCCGGCGCGTCCATGACGTTGACGGCGTAGCGGCGCAGCATCGGGTGCTCGAGCCGTGCCGCGGGCGGCACGCCCTCGCCCGCGCGGTCGAGCGCGACGAACACGTGAAAGTGGGCGACGAGGTCGCGCGCCACGGCGGCGACGTGCTCGAGGATCGGATCGATCCCCTCGAAAGCGGCGGCGACCTCGGCCACCGCATCCGCGATCGTGGCTTCGGCCACCTCCCGGTCCAGCTCCCGGATCCGCTTGCGGGTCCGGCGCTCCAGCGCGGGGAGGTCTCGCTTGAACAGGGCGGCGAGTTCCTCCTGCAGCGCCTCGACCGCCTCCTGCACCCGCTCCCGGTCGGCCTCCGCCCAGGTCTTGAAGACTTCGGGCTTCACCACCTCTCCGTCGCGGCTCGGCATGAAGGCGAAACCGATGGGCGTGCGCACCAGCGCCAGATCCTGCTCCGCGGCGCGCGCGCGCAGGTCGCCGAGGCGTTCCTCCTGCTCGGTCTGATGCGCGGCCTCGATCGCGTTGCGCCGGGTCTTGTAGTCGTCGGACTCGAAGGCGGCGGGCAGGGCGGCGGCGAGGTCCTCGACCAGGTGGGACATCGCGTCTCGGAAGCGCGTCGCGGTCCCGAACGGCAGGCGGAGGGCGCGCGGCCGGTGCGGTTCGGCGAAATTGTACACGTACACCCAGTCGTCGCCGGGCGCCGCCTCGGCGGCCGAGTCGGCGAACGCCTCGCGCAGCGCCGCGCGGCGCCCGAGTCCGGGACGGCCCATCGCGAAGATGTTGAAGCCTGCGCCGCGCGCGGCGGCGCCGAACGCGATCGCGTCCATCGCCCGCTCCTGCGCGGGGACGTCGACCGGCGACGTGCAGTCCGCGGTCGTCTCGAAGTCGAGGACGGCCGGATCGACCCGCACGCGGGTCAGCTCCGGATCGACCACCGTCGCGCTCATCGCATGCTCCTCCGTCCGCAGGTCTCCGTCGCGCGAGTGTGGGCCGTGCCGGCGTCGGATGGGATGACGCAGGTCAAGCCAGGGTCCTACCTGGGGTCCGGGTCGCCCGGCGGCGGATCGGGCGGCGCCGCGAAGGGTCCTCGGGGACGCGGGGCCTCACGAGGTCCGCGCATCGGCGGCGGGCGTCGGGTCGAGGCAGGCGGCGATCCGGGCGAGGTCCAGGGTCTCGTGCGCTTCCAGAGCGTCGACGAGCGCCTCGATCTGCGCCCGGTGGGCTTCGATCAGCGCCGTCGCCTGCCCCTCGGCGTCCTTCAGAAGCGAGATCACCTGCGCGTCGACCTTCGCGGCGGTCGCTTCGGCATGGGCCCGCGGCTGCGCCACCGACCGGCCCAGGAAGGGATGGTCGTCCTGCTCGCGCAGATCCACCGGGCCGAGCGCCTCGCTCATGCCCCACCGCGCCACCATGGACCGGGCGATCGCGGTGGCCCGGCGGATGTCGTCGTCGGCCCCGCTGCTGACCGTGCCGAGCAGCGCCCGCTCGGCGGCTCGGCCGGCCAGCAGGAGGCTCAGCCGGGTGCGCAGGTGGTCCTCGTCCAGAGTATGGCGTTCCTGCTCCTCGAGCATGTGCGTGCCGCCGAGGCTGCGCCCTCGCGGAATGATGGTGACCTTGTAGAGCGGGTCCGCGCCCGGCAGCCAGAAGGCGGCCGCGGTATGTCCGGCCTCATGCACCGCGAGACGGCGCCGTTCGTCCGGTTTTACCGCGAGCGTGCGCACGGTGCCCATCATGACCTTGTCGCGCGCCTCCTGCAGGTCTTCGGCGAGGATCGCGTCGTCGTGCCGTCGGGCCGCCGAGATCGCCGCCTCGTTCAGCAGGTTCGCCAGATCGGCGCCGGAAAACCCCGGCGTGCCCGCGGCGACCGCGTCGAGGGCGTCCGGATCGGCGAGCGGGAGGTTCTTCGCGTGAATGTCGAGGATGGCGCGGCGCGCCTCCTTCTCCGGCAGCTCCAGCGTGACGTGCCGGTCGAAACGCCCCGGACGCAGCAGCGCCGGGTCGAGCACGTCGGGACGGTTGGTGGCGGCGAGGACCACGACCGCCTCCTTGCCCTCGAATCCGTCGAGCTCCGCCAGGATCTGATTGAGGGTCTGCTCCCGCTCGTCGTGACCCCCTCCGAACCCGGCGCCGCGGGCGCGGCCGACGCTGTCGAGCTCGTCGATGAAGATCACGGCCGGCGCGACCTTGCGGGCCTCCTCGAACATGTTTCGGACCCGGCCGGCGCCGACGCCCACGAAGACCTCGACGAACTCCGAGGCGGAGGTGGAGAAGAACGGGACGTCCGCCTCGCCGGCGAGCGCCTTCGCGAGCAGCGTCTTGCCCGTGCCGGGAGGCCCCGTCAGCAGCACGCCGTGAGGGACCTGGGCGCCGACGCGGCTGAAGCGGTCGGGTTCGCGCAGGAACTCGACCAGTTCCGCGACCTCGCGTTTGGGTCCTTCCTGACCGGCGACGTCGTCGAAGGTGATCTTCGAGCGCCGCCGCACGGGCGCCGAGAACCGCCCGCGCAGCAGTCCCTGCGGGCCGCTCGCGTTCAGCCCGCCGCCGAAGCCGCCCGCCATGCGCCGCTGGAGCCAGATCCAGACGGCGACGATCAGGATCCAAGGCAGCAGCCACGTCAGAAACGTGGTCCGCTGCGGCGGTCTGGCGACGACCTCGGCGCCGGCGTCCTCGAGCAGCGGCAGCAGTTCCGGATCGCCCTGGGCGGGCGTGACGGCGCGAAGGCGCCGGACGTCGTCGGCCACGCCCTCGACGGGGGCGCCGGACGGCGGCCGCAGGATCTCGACGGCGTGTTCCTCCAGCACGGCCTCGACGACGAACCCCTCGCGGACCAGCGACTTGACCGCGCTGTAGGGAACCGAGGCCACGCGCTCCTCACGCTCGAAAAGCGCGAAGGCGAGGAAGGCCAAGGCGATCATCGCCGACAGCGCGATCAGCCCGGGACCCAGTCCGGGTCCCTTCCCGTCGCGCGGAACCTTCGGAGGCGTGATCGGCATGGCCTCTCTCTGCCGGGCCGGTGTCCGATCCCGGCATGAAACGTTCTCGGGCGCGATGCTGGCGGCTGCGCCGCGCCGGCGCCTTGACCGTGATCAATCTCCGGGAGGCCGCGCCGGCCCCCGCTTCGCGGCCGGCACGCGCGGCGTTCCAGCGCAAGTCGGCCTCCCCTCCGACACGCCCGGGCTTTTCCGGAGGCTGCCCGGAGATGTGGAGCCTCGGAAAACGCTTCGTCAAGACTCCCGCCCGACGGCGCGCGCGGGAGGTGCGGATCATGCCGGAGCGCAGGGCGGACGCCGCACCGAGGCCGGCGACGGTCTCGCCCGCCGGCCGCTGCGCCGGAGGACGGTCTCGCCGTCGATCCGGCGTCCTTCGATCAGGCTCGCCGACGCGGCGCGACGATGCGGGCGGTCATTCCGCGTCGGGCCGCACCCGCGCGGCGGTCTTGTCGGCGAAGGCGGCGAGTCGCGCGCGTGCGGCCGGCTGGGTGTTCACGATGCCCGCCACGGTCGCCTCCGCATAGGCGGCGTCGAGCGCCGACATGTTCTGCATGTGGCTGATGGCCGAGCAGATGGCGAAGTTCGTCAGCGGGAGGTTGGCGGCGGCCTTCTCGGCCAGATCGACCGCCTTCTCGAAGGCGGAACCCTCCACGAGATACTGCGCGAGGCCGATGTCGACGGCGGCCTCGCCCTTCCAGACGCGGCCCGTGAGCATCATGTCGATCATCCGCGCCTTGCCGACCAGATCGGCCACCCGGATCGTGGCGCCGCCCCCGGTGAAGATGCCGCGCTGCCCTTCGGGGAGGGCGAAATAGGCGGACCGGTCGGCGACGCGGATGTGGGCGGACGAGGCGAGCTCCAGCCCGCCGCCCACGACCGCGCCCTGCAGCGCGGCGATCACGGGCACGCCGCCGTACTCCATCTTGTTGAACGCCTCGTGCCAGCGCAGGCAGATGTGCATGAACTCCGCCGGCGAGCGGTCCTCCCGATGGTGCTCGATCAGGTCGAGCCCGGCGCAGAAGTGATCGCCCGCGCCGGCGAGGACCACCGACCTCACGCCGGCCTGCGGTGCCGTGGAGAAGAAGTCCACCAGTTCCTCGATGGTGGCGGCGTCGAGCGCGTTGCGCTTCGCGGGACGGTTCAGCGTGACGATCCACACGCCGGACTCGCGAGGCTCGAGCGCGAGATTGGCGTAGGCGGCTGGGTCGATCTCTCGAGGCATGTCCGACGTCCTTCCTGAAGCCCGCCCGTCCTAAGGTCGCCGCTCCCTTCCGGCAAGTCGCGGTCGCTGCAAAAGGACGGGGCGTGGGGCGCCTCCCGGGCGAGGCGCGGGCGCGGAGGAGGCGCGGCGCCGCGGCGGTCAGGGTCGCAAATCGGACCGTGGCGATGGCGATCGCCCGGATGCGCATCGCCTTCGTATGCAGGAAATCGCTTTGGAAGGCCGCGGGCGGAGGCGTATCCTGTCCGACGGAAAGGCGCACGGAGCATGGCGACTGACGGATCCCGGCCGCGGAGACGATCCTCGAGCCCCTCGCCGAGGGGGACGGGGACGCCTCTCGAAAGCGTCCATCTACTCGGCGCCTGCCCTTGGGGCGCGCGCGTCGTTTCGCCGGCACGCCCGGCGGCGGCCTCGTGCACGTCGGAACCCCATTCGCGGCGCCGCGTCGATGTCCTGTCGGCGCCTGGTGGGAAGGCGTTGCCGAGACGCAGCCCGGATCGGGCGACGTCCGACGCGATCCCGCCGGCCGCACGGAAGATACGGACGACGGAGGCGACCGCGAGGACCGAACGCGCGAGGCCGTGGGACCGGAAGGCGAAGCGCGGAAACCAGGAGGGCGGGAAGACCCCCGTCCGGCACGACAAGGAGCGAGGACCATGAGCAGCGACGCCGTCCATGTGCGCGACTTCGCGGATCTCGGGCGCCGTGACGGCGCCATCGTCGGGGGCAAGAACGCCTCGCTCGGCGAGATGATCCGAAGTCTGCACGCGGCGGGCGTGCGCGTGCCCTCGGGGTTCGCCACGACCGCCGAGGCCTACTGGCGCTTCATCGACGACAACGATCTGCGCAAGGCGATCTCGGAGGATCTCGCGAAGCTCGAGAGCGATCGCGGCAACCTCTCGAAGGTGGGCGAGACGGTGCGCGGGCGGATCCTCGGCGGCGAGATGCCGGGGCCGGTCGCCGAGGCGATCCGGCAGTCCTATCGTGACCTAGCGGCACGGCTGGAGCGCGAGGATCCCGACGTGGCGGTGCGAAGCTCCGCGACCGCGGAGGACCTGCCGGAGGCGAGCTTCGCCGGCCAGCTCGAGACCTTCCTCAACATCCGCGGAGAGGAGGCGCTCCTCGATGCGGTGAAGCGCTGCTTCGCATCGCTTTTCACCGACCGGGCCATCGCCTACCGCGAGGAGAACGGCTTCGACCACGAGGACGTCGCGCTCTCGGCCGGCGTGCAGCAGATGGCGCGATCCGACCTCGCCGGGTCGGGGGTGATGTTCTCGATCGACACCGAGACGGGCTTTCCGCGCTCGGTCCTGATCAACGGGGCCTGGGGCCTCGGCGAGACGGTGGTGCAGGGCATCGTCGATCCCGACGAATATCACGTCTTCAAGCCGCTGTTGGACGACCCGGCCGCGAAGCCGATCGTTCACAAGAAGATCGGCGCCAAGCGGCGCAAGATGGTCTATGCCAGCGGCAAGTCCCAGACCACGCTCGTGGACACGAGCGAGGAGGAAGGTTCGTCCTTCGTTCTGGACGACGAGGAGATCCTGCAGCTCGCCCGCTGGGCCGCCGAGATCGAGGCGCATTACGGCCAGCCGATGGACATGGAGTGGGCCAAGGACGGGGAGACCGGGAAGCTCTTCGTCGTCCAGGCCCGGCCCGAGACGGTGCAGTCCCGGAAGGAGGCGAGCACGCTCAAGTCGTATCGCCTCCGCGAAGAGGGCGAGGCGCTCGTCCGGGGCCTCGCGATCGGCGACGCGATCTCGTCCGGAACGGTCCTGCGCCTCGACAGCCCCGACGAGATCGAGCGGTTCGAGGAAGGCGCGGTCCTCGTGACCGGCATGACGGATCCCGACTGGGTGCCGATCATGCGGAAGGCCTCGGCCATCGTCACCGATCACGGCGGGCGCACCAGTCACGCCGCCATCGTCAGTCGCGAGATGGGCCTGACCGCCATCGTCGGCGCAGGCGACGCCACGGCGAAGCTGGAGGACGGGCGGCAGGTCACCGTCTCGTGCGCCGAGGGCGACGAGGGCGTCGTCTACGACGGCGCGCTCGACTTCGAGGAGCGGGAGATCGACCTCGAGGACGTGCCGGAGACGCGCACCGAGGTGATGCTGAACCTCGCCAATCCGGCTGCCGCCTATCGCTGGTGGCGGCTGCCGGCCGACGGCGTCGGCCTCGCGCGGATGGAGTTCGTGATCGGCAACATGATCGGGATCCACCCGATGGCGCTGGTGCGCTTCGACGCGCTGGAGGACGAGACCGCGAAGGAGCGGATCGCCGAGCTGACGCGCGCCTACGACGACAAGGCGGAGTTCTTCGTCGAGACGCTGGCGCGCGGCATGGCGCGGATCGCCTCAGCCTACCATCCGAAGCCGGTCATCGTGCGGATGAGCGATTTCAAGACCAACGAATATGCCGGGCTGATCGGCGGCGCCGCCTTCGAGCCCGCCGAAGAGAACCCGATGCTGGGCTGGCGCGGGGCCTCGCGCTACTACGACGAGGCCTACCGCGAGGGCTTCGCGCTGGAGTGCCGGGCGCTCCGCCGCGCGCGGGAGGAGATCGGCCTCGACAACATCGTCCTGATGATCCCGTTCTGCCGGACCCCGGCCGAGGCCGACCGCGTGCTCGAGGTCCTGGCGGAGGAGGGGCTGGTTCGCGGTCAGAAGGGGCTGTCGGTCTACATCATGGCCGAGATCCCGGCGAACGTCCTGCTCGCGGAGAAGTTCGCGCGGCGCTTCGACGGCTTCTCGATCGGATCGAACGACCTCACGCAGCTCGTCCTCGGCGTCGACCGCGACAGCGACCGGCTGCGGCGCCTGTTCGACGAACAGGACGAGGCGGTGAAGCAGGCGATCGCCGACCTGCTCGAGAAGGCGAGGCGGGCGGGCGTCCATGTCGGCATCTGCGGACAGGCGCCGAGCGACCACCCGGAGTTCGCCCGGTTCCTCGTCCGTCACGGCATCGATTCGATCTCGGTCACGCCGGACAGCTTTCTCAGGGTCAAACGGCAGGTCGCCGAGGCCGAAGGCAGACAGGATCGCGAGAGCGGGCGGTGAGAATCGTCTTCGTCGCCGAACCTCGGGCGACATGGACCTTCGAGGTCGTTGGACCCGGATCGCGTCGTCGTCGGAAAAGGGCCCGCCCCTCGGCCTGGTCCTCGGGATGTTGCTCGAGGGCCGATCCGGGTGCGGCGGTCCGCAGCGAGCCCGAAGCCAGGGGATTGAATCCGACGCTTGGAACCCTCGGTTTCTCGCGGCGATGACGGGTTCGGGCTCGGCGTGCCAGACGGAGGGCTTCGGCGTCTCGTCGTGCTCGGCGACGAAGCGGTCGATGGCGGCCTGCGGCCCGACGACGGAGCCGAAGACGCCATGGTTCCGGCGTCGCCGCGACCCGCTTGGCGAAGAAGCCCTCCACGCGTTCGGCGATCAGCTCGACGTCTGCGTGAAATGGAAGGTGCGGCGCGGGTGAGCACCGCGGCGTGGGCGGGGTGGCGCGACGCAGAACCCGGCGAGCGCGTGCCGCTTCTCGGCGAAGGCGGGGTCGTCGGAGCGCTCGAAGCGCCATCGGCGATGCGGCGCGAGCCCGTGCGCCTTCCGGATCCTCCGCACCGTCGAGACGGCGAGCTCCGCCAGACCACGAGGACGCAAGGTCAAGGCTCGACGGTTGAAACGCCTCGAGCCTCGGCCGAAACGCCGGCGCGCCATGCCTGGCGATCGCGCGGAGGCGCGATCGCCAGGCAAAGGCGTCAGACGCCGTCTTCGGCCTTCTCCGCCTGCCGGCACTCGGCGCCGACGCGCTCCTGTTCGCGCTCGCGCTCCGCGCGGTCGGGCTTGATTTCGGGGATCAGGCGGAAGCTGGCGGTCTGGCCCGGACTCATCTCCCGTTCCTGCCCGCGATAGGCGATCGAGACGGGGTGCGCCGTCATCGGCCGGCTCGACACCGTCAGCGTCTCCTGCGTGATCTCGAAATCGAGGATCTGGCGGCGGAACCGCACGGTCGACTTCAGCCGCTCCACCTCGTCGGGCAGGCGCGGATTGAAGATCAGCTTGCTCGAACGGAGTTCGATGCCGGTATAGCAGCGCTGCATCAGGTCGACCGTCCCCGCCATCGCGCCGAGGTGGATCCCCTCGGGCGTCGTGCCGCCCTGGATGTCGGCGATGTCGCTGTCGAGCGCCTTGAGCGCGAGCCGCCAGGACCGCTGACGGTCGCACCGCGCCAGCACCCAGGCATGCGCCATCCAGCTCAGCGTCGAGCCGTGCGAGGTGCGCTCGATGTAGTAGCGGATGTTGCGGAAGATCATCTCCGGAGAGAATTCATAGCCGAGCCGACCGAAGATGTTGTGGATCTCCTCGCTGCTGAACAGGTAGAATATCATCAGCACGTCGGCCTGCTTCGACACCTTGTAGTCGTTGGGATTTTCCTGCTCGGCCTCCAGGATACGGTCAAGCCGTTGCAGATCGTCGTACTTGTCTCTGTACCGGTCCCAGTCGAATTCCTCGAGATCCTCGTATCCCTCGAACTGGCTGATGATGCCGCCGTCGTGGAACGGGATGTAGAGCTTGCGGCTGACTTCGTCCCAATGCGCCAGTTCCTCGGGCCCGAGATCCAGCCGCTCGCAGAGCCGGCGCCGCTCGTCCTGCGGGATCAGCTTGAGCACCGCTTCGACGCGCGACAGCATCCAGCTCGCCATGACGTTGGTGTAGGCGTTGTTGTCGATGCCGCCGTTCGTGCTCGGATCCGCGCCGGGATAGGCGGTGTGGAACTCGTCCGGCCCCATCACCCGGCAGATGCCGTAGCGGCCGTCGTCGCGCAACTCGACCTTGCCGGCCCAGAAACGGGCGATCTCGCAGAAGAGTTCGGCGCCGTAGTCGCGCAGGAAGTCGCGGTCGTCCGTCGCCTGCACGTATTCCCAGACGTTGTAGGCGATGGCGGAGCCTATGTGCCGCTGGCGATAGGAGTTGTCCGGGATCCATCGGCCGGACTTCGGGTTGAGGTGGATGCGCTGGCTCTCCTCGCGCCCGTTCGAGCCGCTCTGCCAAGGGAACATCGCGCCCTTGAGCCCGGCTTCGCGGGCGGCCCGCCTCGCTTCGTCGAGCCGGCGGAAGCGGTAGCGCAGCAGGCCGCGGGTCAGGACCGGCGCGCGCAGGGTGAGGTAGGGGAAGATGAACAGTTCGTCCCACATGATGTGGCCGCGATAGGCCTCGCCGTGCCAGCCGCGCGGCGGCACGCCCACGTCCTTGTCGACCGAGTGGTGCGACGCGGTCTGCAGCAGGTGCAGGATGTGCAGGCGGAGCTTGAGCTGCGCGTCGGCGTCGGCGCTTTCGAGCTCGATGTCGAACTGCTCCCAGAGATGCGCCCAGGCGCGCGTGTGCTCCTCCTCCAGCGAGCGGTAGTCGCGGGCGTGGCGAACGTGGTCGGCCGCCTCCAGCAGCGGTTCGCTGATGGCCACGTCGCGGCAGTCGAAATAGGCGGCGATCTTCTCGATGCGGACGGGCCGGCCTTGGGGCACGTCGAGGTCGAATTCCTCCTGCGCGACGTCGGGCAGGATGTCCGTGCGGGCCGTCGGAACGTGGCCGCCGTCGACCGCGACCGAAGTCCGTGCCGCAAGCCCGATTTCGCGGCGCGCCTGCACGAAGCGGGACCGCAGCGCCAGGATGTCGCCCTCCTCGCGCGAGGTGTCGAGCGTCTCGAGATGGCGGCCCTCGAGCTCTCGATAGCGTTCGACGCCGGCGTTCACGACGCCGCCGTCGATGCCGGACCGCACGGAGAGGGCGCCCGACCAGTTCTCGGGTGTGAGCGTCACCGAGAGGGCGGCGATGTGCGGATCGTTCATCGACATGATCCGGCGCTCGTCCCACCGCGTCACGCGGCCCTCGCCGTCACGGAAGCGCAGGCTGCGTGTCAGCACGTTGTTCCGAAGATCGAGCTCCTGCCGATAATCGAGATGCTCCACGTCGTCGGGGCGGAGCCATTCGCCGCCGTCGACCCGCATGGTCAGCGGCAGCCAGTTCGGGATGTTGACGAGGTCCTCGTTCTCGATCCGTTGGCCGGCGATCTCGGACGTCAGCCTGTCGTAGCCGCCGGCGAGGTAGTTGCCCGGATAGTGCACGTCGTCGGCCACCGCGTTCGGGGCGGCCGCCCGCGAGACGATGTATCCGTTGCCGAGCGCGCAGAGCGTCTCGCGCAGGCCCTCGGATCCGGGCTCGTATCCCGAATAGGTCAGTCGCCACTCGTTCATCTTTCCCTCGTGCTCCTCTCGGCCAGCCAGTCGACGAACCGTCGGACGTCGTCCGGATCCGCCAGCGCGTAGTCGGCCAGCGTCACCCGCCGGTCGCCGCGGACGGCGAGGCAGAGGCCGCCGTCGCTCAATGCGCCGAAGGCGTCCTCGTCGGTGAGGTCGTCGCCGATGTAGAGCGCCGTCGGATCTCCATCGCCCAGCCGGGTGTGGTCGAGCAACCATTCGACGGCGCGGCCCTTGTCCCAGTCGGCCCGGGGCCGGATCTCGAAGATCTTCCTGCCGCGACTCTTGCTCAGGCGGTCATGGCGCCCGACCGTCTCGTCGACGACGTCCTCGATGCCGTCGACGTCGCCTTCGGCCGCCCGGCGATAATGCACGGTGATCGAGAAGGACTTTCGCTCGACCTCCGCGCCCTCGATGTCGCCGAGCGCATCGCGCAGATCGGCCTCGGCCTCCTTCAGAGGGGTCAGGAACCCCTCCGCCTCGTCCGGCCGCGCCTCCAGCCCGTCGGGGCCGGCGATGTCGAAACCGTGGTCGCCGGCGTATATGACGCCTTCGAGGCCCACGCGGTCGCGCACGTCGGCGAGGCCGCGCCCGCTGATCACGGCGACGGGGCTGCGCTCGGCCAGGCGGGCGACGGCGGCGCGCGTCACGTCGGGTATCGTCGCCTCGCGATGGTCCTCGACGATCGGCGACAGGGTTCCGTCGAAGTCGAGAAACACCGAAGGCGCTCCCGCGCCGAGGCGGTCCTCGATCTCGTCGAGCCGGTCCCACACGATCGGCAGGCGGTCCAGGGTCTTCAGCCCGCCCTCGCCCGGCAGCAGCAGACGGCGCAGATCCCGCGTCACGAGGTCGGCCCCGGCCGCGCGCAGCGCATGGCGATGACGGCCCTCGTCGTCCTGCCGGTCGATGCCGACGACGAGCGCGAAACGGCCCGCCGCGCCGGCCTCGACGCCCGAGACGGCGTCCTCGACGATCGCGGTCTCGGACGGATCGAACCCGAGCCGCTTCGCCGTCTCGACGGGTTGGTCGGGATCGGGCTTCGGCGAAAGTCCGATCTCCTGCGCCTCCGCGCCGTCCAGCACGACGTCGAACAGGTGCGAGAGCTCCGCGCTTTCGAGCACCCGGCGCGCATTGCGGCTGGCCGAGAACACGCCGATGCCGATCCCGGCGCGCTTGACCCTGTGCAGCATGTCGACCGCGTCGTCGAAGACCGGCGCGCGGTTCTCGTCGAGCCAGGCGCGGAAACGGGCGTCCTTGCGGTTGCCGATGCCGTGGATCGTCCGCAGGGACGCGTCGTCGCGGTCGCCTTCCGGCAGGTCGATCTCTCGCGAGGCCATGAAGCGGCGGATGCCGTCATGGCGGGGCACGCCGTCGACATGCTTCAGGTAATCCTCCCGGCTAAAGGGCGCCTGCGACCCGCGGTCCTCGAGGAAGGCGTCGAACGTCTCCTTCCATGCGGCGAAATGCACCCCGGCCGTGTCCGTCAACACGCCGTCCATGTCGAAGACCACGGCCGCGATCCCGTCGCCCGTCCGACCTGAGGTTTCGTCCATCTGAGCCTCTCCGTCGCGTCCGGCATCGCGTGACGGCCGGGCCGCGAGGCCCGCCGACACGCTCGCGCAATAACGTTCTAGACATGGCGCCGGGTTCCATGCCGGATGTCGAAACCGATGGACGCTGCGTCGTCGTCCCGGATCGGGCGGCGCGGGGGGCGGTGCGGCAAGCCGCCGTCCGCACCGTTCCGTCGCTTCCCGCGGCTCCATGACTACCGGCTGTCCGTCGTCCGTTTCCTTGACCTTGGGCCGTGCGAGGCATGTCGAGCCCATTTGACGGTGTTTCAGCCGCTTTCGAGACGATATGGTTGCAGCGCCGAGGCGGAACCGGAGCCATGCATGCTGAGCAAGCCGTTCCTGACGACGCAGGAGATCGCGAAACTCCTGAAGGTCCGCGAGCAGACCGTGCGGTCCTGGATTCACCGGCAGAAGCTGCGTGCGGTGAAGCTCGGGCGGGAGTTCCGCGTGGCGGTGAAGGATCTCGAGGCGTTCGTCGACGAACACGCGACGCGTGAGCCGAGTCGGCGGGACGATGAAGGGCCGGGGCGGCCATGACGGCGCATCAGGCGAAGATTTCGGCGGGCGCGCCACGCCGTCGGGGCGATCCTGACGCGGTCCCGACCCCGTGGCACGCCCGCAGCGTCGACGACGTCCTGGACCTGGTCGACGCCGACCCGAAGGGTCTGTCGGCGGCCGCGGCGGCGGAGCGGCTGCGCGACGTCGGCCCGAACCGCCTGCCGGAACCGCATCGGGCCGGGCCGGTGATCCGCTTTCTGCGGCAGTTCCACAACCTTCTGATCTACGTCCTGCTCGCGGCGGCGGCGGTGACGGCGGCGCTCGGGCATCTGGTCGATACCGGGGTGATCCTCGCGGTCGTGCTCGTCAACGCCGTCATCGGTTTCGTGCAGGAAGGCCGGGCGGAACAGGCGCTCGCCGCGATCAGGGACATGCTGGCGCCCGATGCGCGGGTTCTGCGGGACGGTCGTCGCGCCAAGACGCCGGCGGAACGCCTCGTCCCCGGCGACGTGGTGCTCCTCGAACCCGGCGATCGGGTGCCGGCCGACCTCAGGATCATCGCCGCCTCCGGGCTGCGCCTTCAGGAAGCCGTCCTGACGGGCGAGTCCGTGCCGGTCGAGAAGGCGACCGATCCCGTCGAGGCGGACGCGCCGCTCGGAGACCGACGATCCATGGCCTTCAGCGGCTCGCTCGTCGCCGCGGGCGCCGGCCGGGGCGTCGTGGTCGCCACCGGGTCCGCGACCGAGATCGGACGCATCAGCGGCATGCTGGAGACGGTCGAGACGACCACCACGCCGCTGCTGAAGCAGATGGAGGCCTTCGCCCGGACCGTCACCGTCGCCATCCTCGTCATCGCGGCGCTGATCCTCGGCTTCGGGTATCTGGCGAGCGGCATGTCGTTCAGCGACATCTTCATGGCCGTGGTGGGCCTTTCCGTCGCCGCCATTCCCGAAGGCCTGCCGGCGATCCTGACCGTGACGCTGGCCATCGGCGTGCAGGGCATGGCGGCTCGCCGCGCGATCGTGCGCCGCCTTCCCGCGATCGAAGCCCTCGGGTCGGTCTCGGTGATCTGCTCGGACAAGACCGGCACCCTGACCAGAAACGAAATGACGGTAGGTTCGGTCGCCACCGCACGGCGGACGTTCCGGGTGACGGGCGCGGGCTATGCGCCGCATGGCGGCATATCGCTGGACGGCCGCGAGGTGGACGCCTCCGCGTATCCGCTTCTGGCGGAGCTGGCCCGCGGCGCGATCCTCTGCAACGACGCGGAACTGACCGAGACGGACGGGAACTGGTCCGTCGACGGCGATCCGATGGAGGGCGCCCTGATGTCGTTCGGCTGGAAGGCCGGGCATGAGCCGGACGCCTTGCGCCAATCCGATCCGCAGACCGACGCGATCCCCTTCGACGCGCAGCATCGGTTCATGGCGACCCTGCACCACGATCACGAAGGCGGCGCCGCGATCCACGTGAAGGGCGCGCCGGAGCGGATCATCGCCATGTGCGCCTCGCAGCATGGGGAGGAGGACGGCCGCCAGCCGCTGGATCCGGCCTTTTGGCACGCCCGCGCGCAGGAGATCGCGGCGGAGGGGCAACGCGTGCTCGCCATCGCCACGAAGACGGCGGATCCGAACCAGCGGACGCTGACCTTCGACGACGTCGACGCCGATCTTACGCTGCTCGGGCTCCTGGGCCTGATCGACCCGCCCCGCGAGGAGGCCGTGGCGGCGGTGGCGGAGTGCCGCGCCGCCGGCATCCGCGTGAAGATGATCACCGGCGATCACGCGGGCACCGCCTCCGCCATCGCGCGCGCGCTGGGACTGGAGAATCCGGACGACGTGCTGACCGGCGCGCAGATCGACACGCTCGGCGCCGAGGAGCTGCGGCGCGCCGCGGAGCGCACC
Organism: Paracoccaceae bacterium; assembly: GCA_041685625.1. GTDB lineage: Bacteria > Pseudomonadota > Alphaproteobacteria > Rhodobacterales > Rhodobacteraceae > Albimonas. The sequence continues at coordinate 19,373 of JAWLFJ010000058.1, forward strand.
GACGTCTTCGCCCGCACCAGCCCCGATCACAAGCTGCGTCTGGTGGAGGCGCTTCAGGCCGGGGGCGCCGCCGTGGCGATGACCGGCGACGGCGTCAACGACGCGCCGGCGCTGAAACGCGCCGACATCGGCGTCGCGATGGGCCGGACCGGCACCGAGGCCGCGAAGGAGGCCGCCGAAATCGTTCTGGCGGACGACAATTTCGCCACCATCGCTGAGGCCGTGAGCGCCGGCCGCACCGTCTACGACAATCTCAAGAAGGCGATCGTCTTCCTGCTGCCGGTCAACGGCGGCGAAGCGCTGGCGCTGATCCTCGCGCTGCTCGTCGGCCTGACGCTGCCGATCACGGCGGTGCAGATCCTCTGGGTCAACATGGTCAGTTCCGTCGTGCTCGCCATGGCGCTGGCCTTCGAGGGGCCCGAGCCCGACATCATGCGTCGTCCGCCGCGCCGTGCGGACGAGCCGATCCTGTCGCGCTTCGTGCTCTGGCGCGTGGGCTTCGTTTCGCTGCTGTTCTGCGCAGGCATCTTCGGAACCTTCACGCTCGCGCAGGCCCGGGGCGGGAGCCTCGAGGAAGCCCGCACCATCGCCGTCAACACCCTCGTGGTGATGGAGATCTTCTATCTCTTCTCGGTGCGGTTCCTCAAAGCGACCTCGCTGTCGCTCGAGGCCGTTCTCGGCACCCGCTCCGTGCTGATCGCGATCGCGGTGGTGACGGCGCTGCAGTTCGCCTTCACCTACGCACCGTTCATGGAGGCGTTCTTCGGCACCCGGCCCCTGAGCGTCGCGCAAGGGGCGATGGCTTTCGCGCCGGGGCCGCTCCTGCTACTGATCCTCGAGATCGAGAAGCGCGTGCTGCGGCACGTGCGCGAGGCCGGAACCATGTCGAGCCCGAAGCCGACCGGCAGGGGGCGCGTCCGATGACCGAGCCGAGGGCCCGCGCCGTCGACGACCCATGCCGGCCGCCGGAGATCCGCGGAGGGCGGGAACCGACCGGGCCGAGGGCCGGGCTCGCCGCCGAGGGCGCGGCGTTCGGCATCATCGACCGCGTTTCCCACGGAACGCAGCGGGGCCTGATCGACGGCCGTGTCGTGACGGAGGTCTGAGGCCTGGATGGCGAACGGAAAGCGCAGTTCATGACCGAGGCCATCGAAGGCTACATATTCTACGAGATCGCTGCCCTGCTCGTGCTGGCGGCCGGGGCCGGCTTCGCGGGGCTGTTGCTCCGCCAGCCGCTGATCGTGAGCTTCATCGCCGTGGGGATCCTCGCCGGGCCTTCCGCGCTCGACATCGCGCGCTCGGACCAAGAGATCGACCTTCTCGCCGAACTGGGAATCGCGGTCCTGCTGTTCCTCGTGGGCCTCAAGCTCGACTTCAACCTCGTGCGCACGCTCGGGCCGGTGGCGCTCGTCACCGGTCTCGGCCAGGTGCTCTTCACGACGGTCTTCGGCTTTCTGATCTCGCTTGCGCTCGGCCTCGACGTCACGACCGCGATCTACGTCGCCGTCGCGCTGACCTTCTCCTCCACGATCATCATCGTGAAGCTGCTCTCCGACAAGCGCGAGATCGACGCGCTGCACGGACGGATCGCGCTCGGCTTCCTGATCGTGCAGGACGTGGTCGTCGTCATCGCGATGATCGCGCTTTCGGCGATCGGCGTCGGGGGGGCGGCCGAGGGCGAGGGGGCGGTCGGCGACGTCCTGCGGGTGCTCGGCTACGGGCTGGCGATGCTGGTCTTCGTCGTGCTCTTCATCCGCCACGTCGCGACCCCCCTCGTCGAGCGGCTGGCGCGGGCGCCGGAGCTGCTGGTCTCCTTCGCCATCGGCTGGGCGGCGCTCCTGGCCGCGGTCGGCCATTATCTGGGCTTCGGAAAGGAACTGGGCGGCCTGCTGGCGGGCGTGTCGCTGGCCTCGACGCCTTTCCGCGAAGCGATCGCCGCGCGCCTGGCGAGCCTGCGCGATTTCCTGCTGCTCTTCTTCTTCATCGCGCTCGGCGCGTCGCTCGACCTGTCCATCCTGGGGCAGAGCGTCGGACCGGCCGTCGCGCTGTCGCTCTTCGTGCTGATCGGCAATCCGCTCATCGTGCTCGCGATCATGGGAGCGATGGGATACCACAAGCGCACCGGTTTTCTCGCCGGTCTGACGGTGGCGCAGATCAGCGAGTTCTCTCTGATCTTCATGGCGATGGGCGTCGCCATAGGGCACGTCGCCGAGGAAGCGCTCGGCCTCGTCACGCTGGTCGGTCTCGTGACCATCGCCGCCTCGACCTACATGATCACCTTCTCGCACCAGCTGTATGCGGTCTTCGAGCCGGTGCTCGGCGTCTTCGAGCGCCGCGGCCGGCGGGGAAAGCCCGAGGGCGGCGTCGACATCACGCGCGATCACGACGTGATCCTGTTCGGACTCGGCCGCTACGGGCTGGGCATCGCGTCGGCGCTGAAGGACGCCGGCAAGCGCATCCTCGGCGTCGACTTCAGCCCCGAAGCGGTGCGCCACGCCAGATCGCAGGGCTACGACGTCGTCTTCGGCGACGCGACGGACCCGGAATTTCTCGCCCATCTGCCGTTGGCGCGGGTCGAGTGGCTCGTCATGGCGGTGCCCGAACACGACACCGGCGTCACCCATGACGATCCGCGCCAGGCGCTTCTGAAGGCGGTGCGCGACCTCGGCTTCCGCGGGAAGACCGCGGTGGCCGCGCACCAGGAGGCGACCGCCGAGGCGCTCGAGGCCCAACGGGCCGATCTCGTCCTGATGCCTTATCGCGACGCCGCCTTCGCCGCGGCCCGGATGATCCTGGGCGACGCAAGGGCGCCCGGGCGGGCGATGGAAGATCCCGTCGGCCAGAAGGAGTTGCCGGAATGACCCTCGACGTCGGCCGACCGACCCGAATACTCGCGGCGATCGACACGGGCGACGATCGTATCGCCCTCGGGACCGCGATGGCCCTCGCGGAGCGGCATGGCGCCGCGCTGGAGGTCATCGCCTGCGTGGAACCTCCCCGCGATCTGGCGATCGTCGCGCGTCTTGCAGGCCGGGAGCCCGGCGCGTTGATCGCGGAGGCCGTCGAACGCACGCGCGAAGAGGTTCGCGCCAAGCTGTCGGACGCCGCGCCCGATCTTCCGATCGAGCCGCAGGTGGCGGTCGGCAAGGCCTACCTCGAAATCGTCCGGCATGTGGCGAAGACGGGTTGCGACTTCGTGGTCAAGACGGCCGAGCCGCTCTCGGGCATGCACCGGTTCCTCTTCGCCAGCACCGATCAGCACCTGCTGCGCAAATGCCCGTGCCCCGTCTGGCTGCAGACGCCTGCGGCGCCGATCAGGCCCGGACGTGTGCTTGCCGCCGTCGATCTCGACGTCCGGGACGCGGCCGAACCCGAGACGCTGACGTCGTTGAACGCGCGGGTGATCGCCGCCGCGCGTTGCGTCGCCGCCGCGCCCGACGCCGAGGTGGTCGTCCTTCATGCCTGGGAGGCCATCGGAGAAGGCATGGTCTGGGCGTTTTCGGGCGACCGTGACGCACGCATGTCCGCCGACAGATACGTCAACGAAATCCGCGATGCCCGTGAGCACGCCATGAGCCTTCTGCTGGCGAAGGTCCGGGAAGACGGGGGCAGGGGTCCGCGCCTCGTCCCGCGTCTGGCCCGCGGCGCGCCGGAAGTGGTCATAGAGGAGCAGAGCCGGGAGCTGGGCGCGGACCTGGTCGTCATGGGCACGGTGGCGCGAACCGGGCTGAGCGGCGTCTTCATCGGCAATACGGCCGAAAACATCATCAACAACCTCGCGTGTCCGGTCCTTGCCGTGAAGCCCGATGGTTTCGTCAGCCCGTTGCTTCAAACCGGCCGGCCGCCGGGATAGCCCTCGTTTTCGCGGGCGCCTGGCTCATCGGGCCCCGTCGATCGCGATCACGACGGAGTTCCGGCGAAAAATGGGCGATGAGGCCTGAAACGGCGGCGTATCGTGGCGGGCGCTGAAGCCTGCCGGAGCCTTCCGACGGAACGATGCGCCTGAGAGCGTTTTTGGGAAGTCGGATTCCGAAAGCGTACTCGGCATGGGTCAAAAGGCGTCGTGAACCGCCCCGGGTTTCCCGGAGGCGGTTTGGCATGAGTCACGCCGGCACGGCGGCGTCCTCGTTCTGGGCATGACAGCGCTGTTCGGCCTCGGCGG
>JAWLFJ010000059.1:0-23383 GCA_041685625.1 Paracoccaceae bacterium
CGCGATCTCGTCGCGCGAGGCGATCTCGATCGGCTCCAGCGTCTCCCGCGGCGGCGTAAGGTCCTTCATCGCAACGTCCCTCTCCGTTGCGCGGCGCGGGACAGGCCTCTATCCGTCGTCAGCTCACCCGCTCGAGGCTCATGGCGATGCCCTGTCCGACGCCGATGCACATCGTCGCGACCGCCCGCTTCGCGCTCCGCTCGCGCAGCTCCAGCGCCGCCGTCAACGCCAGCCGGGCGCCGGACATGCCGAGCGGATGGCCGAGCGCGATCGCCCCGCCGTTCGGATTGACGTGCTCGGCGTCGTCCGCCAGCCCCAGCTCCCGCGTCACCGCCAGCGCCTGCGCCGCGAAGGCCTCGTTCAGCTCGATCACGTCGACGTCGCCGAGGCTCAGCCCCAGCCGCTCCAAGAGCTTCCGCGTCGCCGGCGCCGGCCCGACGCCCATGATCCGAGGCGGCACGCCCGCCACCGCCATCCCCTCGATCCGCGCCAACGGCGTCAGCCCGTATTTCTCCACGGCCTCGGCGGAGGCGACGATCACCGCCGCCGCGCCGTCGTTGACGCCGCTCGCGTTGCCCGCCGTCACCGTGCCGTCCCGCCGGAACGGCGTCGGCAGCTTGCCGAGCTTCTCCAGCGTCGTCTCGCGCGGATGCTCGTCATGCTCCACGACGACCGGCTCGCCCTTGCGCTGCGGGATCGTCACCGCGACGATCTCCTTGGCCAACCGCCCGGACTTCTGCGCCGCCGCCGCCCGGCCCTGCGAGCGCATCGCGAAGGCGTCCTGATCCTCCCGGCTGATCTGCCGCTCCTCGGCGACGTTCTCCGCCGTCTCCGGCATCGAATCGATGCCGTGGTCGCGCTTCATCAGCGGATTGACGAAGCGCCAGCCGATCGTCGTGTCGTAGATCTCCGCGCTGCGGCTGAAGGCGCTCTCGGCCTTGCCCATCACGAAGGGGGCGCGCGTCATGCTCTCGACGCCGCCGGCGAGGATCACCTCCGCCTCGCCGCAGCGGATCGCCCGCGCGGCGTCTCCGATGGCGTTGAGCCCCGAGCCGCAGAGCCGGTTCACCGTCGCCCCCGGCACGCTTTCCGGCAGCCCCGCCAGCAGCGCCGCCATGCGCGCCACGTTGCGGTTGTCCTCGCCCGCCTGGTTGGCGCAGCCCATCACCACGTCGTCCACCGCCTCGCCCGGCAGGCCGGTGCGCGCCATCACCTCGCGGATGACGTGGGCCAGCACGTCGTCGGGCCGCACCGCCGCCAGCGCGCCGCCGAACCGGCCGATGGGCGTGCGCACGCCCTCGCACAGAAACGCCTCGGTCATGCTCCGTCCTCCTCGAAATGGGATCCGCCGACCTCGCGCGAGACGCCGCGGAAGGTCGCGATCAGCGCCTCCCCGTCCCGCACCTCGGCGTCGTAGATGCCCGTCCGCCCGGCCCGCGTCACCTCGTGCGCCGCCGCGACCAGCCTTGCGCCGAGGCGCCCGGGCGCGAGAAAGCTGATCTGGTTGTGCTGCGCCACCGCCAGCCGGTTGTAGCTGTTGCAGGCGAAGGCGAAGGCGCTGTCGGCCAGCGTGAAGATGTAGCCGCCATGGCAGATGCCGTGCCCATTGCAGTGATGCGCCTCCACCGTGAAGCTGAGCGTCGCCGTCCCCGGCCCGACCGCGTCGAGGCGCATCCCCAGCCATTTCGACGCCGCGTCCGCCGCCCACATCACCTCGGCCGAGCGCCTCGCGACGGCCTCGGGCGTCATCCGAGCTTCCGGAAATCGGCCGGCCGCTTCTCGAGGAAGGCGGCCGTGCCCTCCTCGTACTCCCCGGCCTTCGCCGCCTCCCGCTGGCGCGCCGCCTCGACGGCGAGCTGCGCCTCGAGCCCGTTCTCCGAGGCCGACTGGATCGCCGCCTTGGTCAGCCCCAGCCCATGCACCGCGCCGTCCGCCAGCCGCTTCGCGAGCGCCCGCGCCTCGTCCATCAGCGCCTCGTCGTCGACGGCCTTCCAGATCAGCCCCCACTGAGCCGCCGTCTCGGCGTCCAAAGGATCCGCCGTGAAGGCCAGCGCCTTGGCCCGCGCCTCCCCCAGATGCCGCGTCAGCCAATAGGTGCCACCGGCATCGGGCACGAGCCCCAGCTTCGCGAAGGCCTGGATGAACTTCGCCGCCTTCGCCGCCAGCACGATGTCGCAGGCCAGCGCCAGATTGGCCCCGGCCCCAGCCGCGACCCCGTTCACCGCGCAGACGATCGGCTTCGGCAGCCGCCGCATCCGCATCACGAACGGGTTGAAATTCTGCTCCAGCGTGTCGCCCAGATCCGGCGGCCAGTTCCCCTCCGCCTTCATCTTCCGCGGATCGCGCTCCTGCAGGTCCTGCCCGGCGGAGAACCCCCGCCCGGCCCCGGTCAGCAGCACCGCCCGGACCGCCGGGTCGCTCTCCGCCCGGTCCATCGCCGCGCGCAGCCCCTCGTGCATCGCCTGGACGAAGGCGTTCAGGCGCTCCGGCCGGTTCAGCGTGATCTCGAGCACGCCGTCCTCGAACGACGTCAGCACCGCCTCGCTCATCGCGCCCTCCCTTGCGCCCTTTTCGTCCGGATCGCACAAGGGGCGCGGACGGTCAATCGCCCGACGACGCGCCCGCAGGGAGGCCCCGCCATGCCCGAGCTCATCCAGGTCGAAAGCTACGCCATGGGCGAGTGGGTTCCGCCGACGAACCCCCGCCCCCTCCACGACGCCGCCACCGGAGAGCCGGTGGCCGAGGCCGGCGCCGACGGCCTCGACGTCCTCGCGATGGCCGATCACGCCCGGCAGGTCGGCGGCCCCGCCCTCCGCAGGCTCACCTTCCACGACCGCGCCCGCATGCTGAAGGCGCTCGCCGCCTACCTGACCGAGCGCAAGGACCAGCTCTACCGCCTCTCCCACCTCACCGGCGCCACCAAGGGCGACAACGCCTTCGACATCGACGGCGGCATCGGCACGCTCTTCGTCTACGCCTCCAAGGGCCGGCGGGAGATGCCGGACAGCGACCTCTACCTCGACGGCGGCCTCGAGGCCCTCTCCCGCAGCGGCGCCTTCCAGGGCCGCCACGTCTGCGTCCCGCTCCGCGGCGTCGCCGTCCACATCAACGCCTTCAACTTCCCCGTCTGGGGGATGCTGGAGAAGCTGGCCCCGACCCTCCTCGCCGGCGTCCCCGCCATCGTGAAGCCGGCGACCGCCACCAGCTTCCTCACCCACGCCTGCTTCCGCATGATCGTGGAGAGCGGCGTGCTCCCCGAGGGCGCCGTCCAGCTCGTCTCCGGCGGCCTCGGCCCGCTCCTCGACCATCTCGGCCCGCAGGACGCCGTCGCCTTCACCGGCAGCGCCGACACCGCGCTGCACCTGCGCTCGAACGCCAACCTCCTCCGCAACGCCGTCCGCTTCACCGCCGAGCAGGACAGCCTCAACGCCTCCATCCTCGGCCCCGACGCCGCGCCCGGCACGCCGGAATTCGACCTCTTCTTGCGGGAGGCGCATCGCGAGATCACCACCAAGGCGGGCCAGAAATGCACCGCCATCCGCCGCATCCTCGTCCCCGCGGCGCACATGGACGCGGTGGCCGAGGCGCTCTCCGAACGCCTCGCCGCCACGAAGGTCGGCCACCCGGCCGAGGAAGGCACCCGCATGGGCGCCCTCGCCTCCGCCGCCCAGAAGCGCGACGTCGAGGCGAAGATCGACGCCCTCCGCGCCGAGACCACGCCCGTCCTCGAAGGCTGGAACCACCACGCCCCCGACCTCGTCGGCCGCGGCTACTACGTCCCCCCGACGCTGCTCCGCTGCGACCACCCCGACGCCGCGCGCGCGGTGCACGAGACCGAGGCCTTCGGCCCCGTCTCGACCCTCCTCCCCTATCGCGACGCCGGGCACGCGGTGGAGCTCGCCAACCGCGGCGGCGGCTCCCTCGTCGCCTCCGTCTTCACCCACGACACCGACTTCGCGCGCGAGGCCGTGCTCGGCGCCGCCGCCTGGCACGGCCGCCTCTACTTCGCGGACCGCGACGTGGGGAAGGAGGGCACCGGCCACGGCGCCCCCATGCCCCACCTGATCCACGGCGGCCCAGGCCGCGCCGGCGGCGGCGAGGAGCAGGGCGGCATCCGCGGCGTCCTCCACTACATGCAGCGCACGGCGGTCCAGGGCTCCCCCCGCCTCCTCGCCGCGATCTCGCGCGAATGGATCAAGGGCGCGCCGGAGACCCCGTCCGACCCCCACCCCTTCCAGCGCCCCTTCACCGACCTCGCCCTCGGCGACACCATCCACGCCGGCCCCCGCGAGGTGACGCTCGAGGACATCGAGCACTTCGCCGAGTTCACCGGCGACACCTTCTACGCCCACATGGACGAGGCGGCGGCGAAGGCGAACCCCTTCTTCCCCGGCCGCGTCGCCCACGGCTACCTCCTGCTGAGCTTCGCCGCCGGCCTCTTCGTCTCGCCGGACCCCGGCCCGACCCTCGCCAACACCGGCCTCGAGAACCTCCGCTTCATGGCCCCGGTCAGCCCCGGCGACGGCATCTCCGTCCGCCTGACGGTGAAGTCGAAAAAGCGCCGCACCCCCGACTACGGCGAAGTCCGCTGGGACGTGGAGCTCACCAACCAGGACGGCGCGACCGTCGCCGCCTACGACCTCCTGACGATGAACTCCGAATGAAGCCGCTTGACGACTGCCGGTCTGTCATTCAGCTTTAAGTCATGCCGTCGTCGACCGACTCGTGTCGCAAACGCCGCACCGCTGCGGCGCCACCGGACCACCGCGGCTGGGCCGAACTGTGCCGCCTCGAAGCCGCGCTCGTCGAACTGGACGCCGCACTCCTCCGGCAAAACCGGCGCTACGTCTCGGCCGTCGCCGGCGCAGCAGGAAAGGTGGCGATCGGAACGGCGTCGACCGCGTCCGCCCTCAGCCTGATCGGGGCCTACGGCACGGCCTCCACCGGAACTGCCATCGCGTCGCTCTCGGGCGCAGCCGCCTCCTCCGCATCGTTCTACGCCATCGGCTCTCTCTTCGGCCTCGGCGCCGTCGCGGGCGGGGCGATCCTTGCGGTCGGCGGGATCCTCGCCGGGCTCTTCGGCTGGCGCGCCCTCCGCTGGCGCGTGTTGGGCCGGCCGCGGCGCGAAGGGGATCTAGGCGAAGGCGAACTCGCCCTTCATCTCGCCGCCCGCCACCTGCTTCACGGCATCGCGCGCCAGCGCCGCCTCGCCCGCTGCCCTACCCCAAGGGAATTGAGGCTCGTCGCCCGCGACGCCGTGCGCCCTCTACTCGCCCGTCTCGACGCCGAGCGTGCAGGCGCCGGCGCCCCGCTGATCCGCCGCTGGGCGATCGCCGGCGCCCGTGGCAACCTCGCCGCCTTCGCAAAGAGGCACGACCGATGACCGCTCCCGCCTCCACCCGTCTCCGCAGCCGTTCCGCCGTCGCGACGCTTGCGCTCGGACTCCAGCGCATCGCGGACGGGCTGCCTGCAACCGATCAGGTCGACCCGCTGGTCGAGGACGCCCTGCGCCGCGCGGTCCCCGCCCTCGCCGAGGCGAGCCGCGAGGCGCTGGGCGAGCATCTGCGCGCCCTCTCCGATGCACAACTCCGCGGCCTCGCCTCGAACGTGAAGGGCGTGTTCCACGAACTGCTCGTCGCGCAGGCTGAGAACGTCGACGGCGACGCCATGACAGCGGCCCTGTTCGACGCCCTCAACCATCCGGGGGCCGACCTGCAATACGTCGTCGACGGCGATGTCGTCCGGCTCGAACAGATCAAGGCCGTCGCCTCGCCATCGGATGTGCTGGAGCATATTGCCCGCTATCCGGACATCTCCGTCGCCGTCACCGACGAGGTGGCCGCCAAGCTCGCCGGCACGTCCGGCGTGCGCGCCTCCGGGCACGCCAACGCCGACCTCGAGGCAGCGGTGACGACCGGCTTCGACGCTCTGCGCGACCCCGCGAGGCTCGAAGACATGGCGGAAGCGGCGCCCTTGGTCGCCGCCGCCACCGCCGTCGGCGCCCATCTTAGCGGCAAGCGGACCGACCCCCGCCGACTCCGCGAAAGTCTGGAGGACGCCGCCGTCGGCGGCGTGGCCGCCACCGTCTTCGCCGCGCTTCTCGACACCATCGCCTGACCCTCACCCGGGGTGACCGCGACAGCGGGCCGCCCCGCCCGCTCACGACGAACCGCCCGGCTTCGCCTCCCGCGCTTCCCTCGGCGGACCCAGCCGCCTATCCTCGCACCCATGCCCTCGCCCCTGATCGCCCCCGCCGAACTCGCCGAGCGCCTCTCCGACCCCCGCGTCCGGGTGTTCGACTGCCGCCTCGCCCGCGTGCCGCAGCCCTCCGGCCCCTCGCTCTGGACGTCGGGAGAGCCCGACTGGCGGCGCGAACGGATCCCCGGCGCGCGCTTCCTGCACATGCTCGACGACCTCTCCGACCCCGCCGCGCCGGTCCCCTACACGCCGCCGGCGCCCGAGGCGCTGGCCCGCACCCTCGCCGCGCTCGGCGCCGACCTCTCCCGCGATCTCCTCGTCACCTACGGCGAGGGCGCCGACATGGCCGCCCACCGCGCCTGGTGGGTGCTGGCGCAGGCGGGGGCCGAGGCGCGCACCCTCGACGGCGGCCTCGCCGCCTGGCGGGCCGAGGGGCTGCCGCTCGACGCGACGCCCCCCTCGCCCGCCGTCCCGGTACCGCCGCCGACGACCCTGCCGCCGCCCCGCCGCGCCCTCCTCGCGACCCGCGAGGACGTCGAGGCCGCGCGGAACGATACCCGAACATCGCTGCTCAACGCGCTCCCGCCGGAGCTCTTCCGCGGCGAGGGCGAGCAAGTCTTCGGCCGCCGCGGCCGCATCGCCGGCTCCCGCTCCCTCCCCGCGGCGGAGGCGGTCGACCCCGCCACCGGCCGCTTCCGCGACCCCGAGACGATCCGCCGGAGCCTCGCCGAAGCCGCCCCGGGCACGGACCGCGCGATCTCCTATTGCGGCGGCGGCATCGCCGCCTCGACGCTGCTGGTCGCCCTGCTCCACGCCGGGCTGGAGGACGCCGCCCTCTACGACGGCTCGCTCCTCGAATGGGGCGCCGACCCCGCGGCGGCGATGGAGACCGGCCCCTGAAACGCGCAAGGGCCGCCCCGCCGCGCACACGGCCGAGCTCCACAAGAAATTGGATGTGATAGAGATGTCAGCGGCTTGCGCCCCTGCTCACGCGTGAGCACCCCCGCCCGCGCATGGCGGGCGGGGGCGGAAGGCTCACTTCGGCGCCATCCGGATCGAGCCGTCGAGCCGGATCGTCTCGCCGTTGAGCATCCGGTTGGCCGCGAAATGCGCCACCAGCTCGCCGTATTCGGAGGGGTCGCCGAGCCGCGCCGGGAACGGCACCTGCTTGCCGAGGCTGTCGCGCGCCTCCTCCGGCAGGCCCATCAGCATCGGCGTCAGAAAGAGGCCCGGCGCGATGGTGTTCACCCGGATCCCCCGGCTCGCGAGATCCCGCGCCATCGGCAGCGTCATCCCCACGACCCCGCCCTTGGAGGCGGAATAGGCGATCTGCCCGATCTGCCCGTCATAGGCCGCGACGCTGGCGGTGTTGACGATCAGCCCGCGCTCGCCGTCCTCGTTCAGGGGATCGGCCGCGCTCATCCCCGCCGCCGCCTGGCTCGCGCCGTTGAAGGTGCCGAACAGGTTGATGAGGATCGTGCGGCGGAACATGTCCGGATCGTGCGGGTTCCCGTCCCGCCCCACCGTCCGCGCCGACCAGCCGACGCCGGCGCAGTTCACGCAGATCCGCTCCTGCCCCTGCGCCGCGCGCGCGGCCTCGAAGCCGGCCTTCACGCTCTCGGGGTCGGTCACGTCCACCTTGTGGAAGGTCCCGCCGATCTCCTTGGCGACCGCCTCGCCCTTCTCCTCGGCCATGTCGAAGATCGCGACGCTCACGCCCGCCTTCGCCAGCCGCCGCGCCGTCGCCTCGCCGAGGCCTGAGGCCCCGCCCGTCACCACCGCCGGGGTGGCCTTGCCGATCTCCATCCGACTCTCTCTCCCTCGCTCCGTCCGAGGCGTCAGCCCGCCTTCGGCTCCTTGCTCTCGACCGGCCCGCCGGCCTCCTTCCAGCCGCGGAATCCCTTGGCGACATGCGCCGTCTTCAGCCCGAGCGTCTTCGCCACGTCGGCGGCGAGGATGCTGCGCTGGCCGCCCGCGCAGAAGAAAACGTAGGTCTTGTCCTTCGCCTGGAAGACGTCCTTGGTGTAGGGTGAGTCCTCGGCGATCCAGAACTCGAGCATCCCCCGCGGGCAGTGATAGGCCCCCGGCACCGCCCCGTCGCGCCAGAGCTCGCGCACGTCCCGGATGTCCACGAGCTGCACGCCCGGGTCGTCCCTCATGGCGATCGCCTGCTCGGGCGTCACCGTCTCGATCCGCGCCTCGGCCTCGGCCAGAAGCTCCGTCAACGTCCTCGCCATCGCTCCCTCCCCGTCCGGTTCGGGCGCGACCCTGTTCCGATCCGCGGCCGGACGCAAGCCGGTCAGGCCTCCGGCATCCCCGCCCGGCGCAGCCCCTCGAAGTAGCGCGCCCCGCCCTCCGAGCCGCCGTAGTCGTTCACCGCCTTCCAGCTCTCGATGGTGCGCTCCGGCACCAGCCGCCGGTAGCGGGCGAAGGCGGCCTCGGCCGCCGCCCGCTCGCCCCTGAGGGCGTGCGCGGCGGCGAGGGCCGCATGCAGCGTCGGATAGCCGTCCGCGATCGCGAGCCCCGCCTCCGCCGCCTCGATCGCCCCGGCGTCGTCGCCGAGCTGGACCTTCGCGGTCGCGATCCCGCCGATGACCGCGACGCCGTAGGGGCTCTGCCGGTCCAGCCGGCGCTGGCGTTCGAAGCAGTCCAGCGCCTCGCGCGCGTCGCCGATCCAGAGATGCCCCCAGCCGGCGAAGGCCAGCACCTGGGAATCGAAGGGCGCACGGCGCAGGAGGTCCGCCAGCGAGTGGCGCAGCGGCGCCGCCGCCCCGTCCTGCTGGAAGTCGGCGATGGCGAGCGAGAGGTCCAGCATCGGGCTCAGTCCGGCGAAGCGGCGCGCGGTCTCGACCCAGCCCGGCATCATCCGGGCGTAGCGGTCGAACGCCCCCCGGAAGCCGACCGTGCGGCCGGCGAGGACGGTGAAGATCATGTTGGCGTAGGCGTCGGCGAGGTCCGGGTTGCGCTCGATCGCGCGGAGGAGATGGTGCAGCGACTCCTCGAACGCCTCCTGGCGGAAGCTGCGGTAGGCCATCAACCCCGCGAGGAAGCATTGCTCGGCCGTGATCGCCTCGTCGGGCGTCGCCACGAGGCGCACATGCTCCTCGTCAAGGATCCGCCCCGCCGCGGTCGTCGCGATCTCCTCGCCGGTGCGGTCCTGCCAGTCGAAGGCGTCGCCGAGGGCGCCGTCGAACTTCGCCGACAAGAGCGGCCGCCCGCCCGGCCCGGCGAGGCGCACCTCGAGGCGCAGCCGCTCGCCCCGCGCGCGGAGAGCGGCGCTCAGATCATAGGCGCCCTCCGCCCCGCCGCGCTCCGAGATCCGGGCGTCGAGCCAGCGCACCGCGCCGAGATAGGCGACCACGTCGCCGGTCAGCGCCTCGGCGAGCTCGCGCACCTCGTCGCGCGCGTCCGAGGTCGTCACCGGCCGCACCGCGAGGCGGGGGAAGCCCATCCGCGCCGCCGCGCCCGGCGCCGCGGCGCCCGTCGCGCCGCCGCCGCGCAGCCACACCCGCACCGGCCGCGCGATGTTCTTCAGCGCCCGCTCGCCGCCGTCGTCGAAGGAGGGGCGGAGCGTCCCGTCGAGCGCGCCGTAGACCGGGTCCGAGATCGCGATCCCGCCCGGCGCCGCCTCCGCCTCCAGCCGCGCCGCGACGTTGACGCCGTCGCCGAAGACGTCGTCCTCCTCATGCGTCACGTCGCCGAGATGCACGCCGATGCGCAGCCTCAGCCCGCCGGGCGCGTCCAGCCGGTCCTGTACCCGCATGGCGCAGGCCACCGCGTCGGCGGCGGCGCCGAACTCCACCAGCCAGCCGTCGCCGAGGCTCTTGACGACGCGCCCGCCCAGCGCGCCCACCGTCGGGCCGAGCACCTCCGCGCGCAGGGCGCGGAGCGCGGCCAGCGTCGCCGCCTCGTCCTCGCCCATCCGCGCGGAGTAGCCGACCACGTCCGCGGCGAGGATGGCGGCCAGCCGTCTCTGCATCGTCCCCCGCCGCCTTCGTTCCCTCAAGCCGGCAGCGTGCTGGGGCGAGGGGCCGACCGCAAGGCGCAAGGTCGACGCGCCCGTCGCGGCCGAAAGCTGCGGACAGGGCGCGACGACGCGGCTGCGCTCCGGCGGCATCCGGAATTGCACCGCCGGCGCCGGCGCGGCATAGGTGAGGCCCCATCTCGAAACCACTTGGATCGGATCGGAAAATGGGCGACGGGGGCGGACTGCTTTTCGCGATGGCCTTGCTGCCCTTCCTGGGGGCGCTGGTTCCCGGCCTGATGATCCGGGCCGGACGCGACGCTTGCGCCGCCTTCACGGCGATCCCGACGGCGCTGGCGCTCGTCATGCTGCTGGTGCTGGCACCCGCCGTGCTGCGCGGAGAAGTGATCGAGGCGCGACTCGAATGGCTGCCGCAGCTGGGGCTTTCGGCCTCGTTCTTCCTCGACGGTCTGGGTCTGCTCTTCGCGGGCATGATCCTCGGCATGGGGCTGCTGATCACGCTCTATGCGCGGTTCTACCTGTCGGGCGAGGATCCGATGGGGCAGTTCTACACCTATCTCCTCCTGTTCCAGGGCGCGATGCTCGGCATCGTCGTCTCCGACAACATCCTGCTCCTCCTGATCTTCTGGGAGCTGACCAGCCTCTCCTCGTTCCTTCTGATCGGCTACTGGAAGCACTTGCCGGAGGGGCGCCAGGGCGCGCGCATGGCGCTGGCGGTGACGGGGGCCGGCGGCCTCGCGATGATCGGCGGCATGCTGATCCTCGGAGAGATCGTCGGCAGCTACCAGCTCACGGACATCCTGGCCTCGGGCGACGCGATCCGCGCCTCCGAATGGTACATGCCGGCGCTGATCCTGATCCTGCTCGGCGCCTTCACGAAGTCGGCCCAGTTCCCGTTCCATTTCTGGCTGCCGCACGCGATGGCGGCGCCGACGCCGGTCTCGGCCTACCTGCACTCGGCGACCATGGTGAAGGCGGGGGTGTTCCTGCTCGCCCGGCTCTGGCCGGCGCTTTCCGGAACCGACGCGTGGTTCTACCTCGTCACCGCCACCGGCCTCGTGACCATGGTGCTCGGCGCATCGATCGCCCTCTTCAAGGACGACCTGAAGGCGCTGCTCGCCTATTCGACGGTCAGCCATCTCGGCCTGCTGACCATGCTGCTGGGCTTCGGCACCAGGTTCGCGGCGATCGCGGCGGTGTTCCACATAATCAACCACCTGACCTTCAAGGCCGCGCTGTTCATGACGGCCGGCATCGTCGACCACGAGACGCACACCCGCGACGTCAAGCGCCTCGGCGGGCTCGCCGGTGCGATGCCGATCACCTTCGCGATCGGCGGCGTCGCGGCGCTGTCGATGGCGGGGATCCCGCTGTTCAACGGCTTCCTCTCCAAGGAGATGATGCTGGAGGAGGCGGTGCATGTCGGCGGCCTCGCGGTTCCGCTGCTGGCGACGCTCGGCGCGCTGCTCTCGGTGGCCTATTCCTTCCGGTTCATCGCGCACGTCTTCCTCGGACCGGAGCGCGACGACTATCCGAGCAAGCCCCACGATCCGCCGTTCGGCATGTGGGCTGCGCCGGGCCTGCTCGCCTTCATGGTGCTGCTGATCGGCATCCTGCCGGCGACGACGGCCGGCCCGCTGGTCGCCGCGGCGGGCGGCGCGGTGATCGGCGACGCGGAGATGCCGTACTACTCGCTCAAGATCTGGCACGGCTTCAACCTGCCGCTGCTGCTGTCGGTCGTCGCCGTGGCGGGCGGGGCCGCGGTGCTGCTGCGCCACGACCGGCTCGAGCGGCGCTGGCGGGAGACGCCGCGCCCGGAGGCGAAGGCGATCTTCGACCGGCTCGTCGCCGAGGCCGTGCGGTGGACCCGCACCATCACCGAATACGCGCATGACGGCGCGATCAGCCGCTATCTCGCGATCCTGGTGGGCGCCTCGGTCGCGCTCGGCCTCGTCGCCTGGTGGGGCGGCGGCGTCGGGCCGCGGACGCGCGATCCGCTGCCGATCCCCACCGCCGTCGTCGCGGGCTGGCTCGCGCTGCTGGTCGCCACTGCGGCGACCGTCCTGTCGCACCGTCGCCGGTTCCGGGCGCTGGTGCTCGTCGGCGTCGTCGGACTGATGATCTCGGGCGGCTTCGTCTACCTCTCGGCGCCGGACCTCGCGCTGACGCAGATCTCGGTCGAGACGGTCACGATCATGCTGCTGCTGCTCGCGCTGCACTTCCTGCCGAAGGAGACGCCGGTCGAGAGCGACCGCGCGCTGCGCCTGCGCGACGGAGCCGTGGCGCTCTCGGCCGGGATCGCCGTCGCGGCCCTCGCCTACGTCTTCCTGCTGCGCGACGTCGACGTGATCTCGGACTACCATCTCGCCAACTCCTACGAGGGCGGCGGCGGCACCAACGTCGTCAACGTGATCCTCGTGGACTTCCGCGGCTACGACACCTACGGCGAGATCATCGTGCTCGGCATCGCCGGCCTGATCATCTACGCCCTGATGGAGGCGCTGCTGCACGGGCCCGCCGCCCGCCGGCTGCGCGACACCGACTACGCGCACGACCGTTCGCGCGACCGGCACCCGCTGATGATGGTGGTGGCGACCCGCGCGATGATGCCGATCGCGATCATGGTCGGCCTCTACATCTTCCTGCGCGGGCACAACGAGCCCGGCGGCGGCTTCGTCGCGGGCCTCGTGATCTCGATCGCGCTGCTGATGCAGTACATGGCCTCGGGCTTCGCCTGGACGCAGAGCCGCCAGCGCATCGAGTACCATGCGATGATCGGCTGGGGCGTGGTGATCGCAGGCCTCACCGGCGCCGGCGCCTGGCTCGCGGGTCAGCCGTTCCTGACCAGCGCCTACACCTACGTCCATCTGCCCCCGCTCGAGGAGTTCGAGCTGGCGACGGCCATGCTCTTCGACCTCGGCGTGTTCCTCACCGTGCTCGGCGCGGTGATGCTGATGCTCTACAGCCTCTCGCGCATCGCGCGCTACGCCGGCGAGACCGTGAACGTCGAGCCGATGGACTACGACCCCACCAACCGGGTCAACGGCTTGAGGAGGGACGGCTGACATGGAGTTCGTCGTCGCGAGTTCCGTCGGCGTGCTGACCGCCGCGGGCGTCTACCTGATGCTGCGGCTCCGGGCGTTCCCGGTGATCCTCGGCCTCGCGCTGCTGTCCTACGCGGTCAACGTGTTCCTCTTCGCCTCGGGCCGGCTCGCGATCGACGCGCCTCCGGTGCTCTCGCCCTACGGAGACGCGAGCTACACCGATCCGCTGCCCCAGGCGCTGGTGCTGACGGCGATCGTCATCTCGTTCGGCATGACGGCGGTGCTCGTCATGGTGGCCCTAGGGGCGTATTTCGAATCCGACACCGACCGCATCGACGTCGACGCGCCCGCAGGCGAGGCCGAGGGCGAGGACACGCCCGGATGAACCACTGGATCATCGTCCCGGTGCTGCTGCCGGCGCTGCTGGCGCCGCTGCTCGGCTTCGTCATGCGCCACGACATCCGGCTGGCGCGGGCGGCCTCGCTGACCGGCAGCGTCGCGGTCGCGGCGGTGGCCCTCGGCCTCGCGATCGTCGCGGCGGGGAGCGAGGCGCAGGTCTACCGACTCGGCGGCTGGCCCGCGCCCTACGGCATCGTGCTGGTGCTCGACCGGCTCTCGGCGCTCATGGTGCTGCTGACCAGCCTGCTCGCGGTGATCGTGCTGGTGCATGCGGTGGTCACCGGCTGGGACGAGCGGGGGCGGCACTTCCACGCGCTGTTCCAGTTCCAGCTGATGGGGATCTGCGGGGCCTTCCTCACCGGCGACGTGTTCAACCTCTTCGTCTTCTTCGAGGTCCTGCTGATCGCCTCCTACGGACTGATGATCCACGGCGGCGGGCGCGACCGGATGCGCGCGGGCCTGCAATACGTGGTGATGAACCTGGCCGGCTCGACGCTGTTCCTGTTCGCGCTCGGGACGCTCTACGCCTCCACGGGCACGCTCAACATCGCCGATCTCGCGCTGCGGCTGGAGGAGATCCCGGTCGAGGAGGCGGCGATCGTCCGCGTCGCCGCGATGCTGCTGATGATCGTCTTCGCGGTGAAGGCGGCGCTGTTTCCGGTGCAGTTCTGGCTGCCCGGCGCCTACGTCAACGCGCCGGCGCCGGTCGCCGCGCTCTTCGCGATCATGACGAAGGTCGGCGCCTACGCCGTGATCCGGGTGCACACGGTCGTCTTCGGACCCGGTGTCGCGGCGACGGACGGGATGGCCGGCGACTGGCTGTTCCCCGGTGCCCTCGTCACCGTGGCCGTCGGCGCCTTCGGCGTGCTCGGCGCCCGGCGGCTGCTGCCTCTCGTCGCGTTCTCCGTGCTCGGCTCGATGGGCACGGTGATGCTCGCGGTCGCGGCCTTCACGCCCGCGGCGACGACGGCCGCCCTCTACTACATGGTGCACTCGACCTTCGCCGCGGCGTCCCTCTTCCTGCTCGCCGATCTCGTCCTCGCGCGGCGCGGCAGCGAAGCGCTGACGGCGCAGGCGCCCATCGTGCAGAACGGGCTCTTCGCCGCGCTGTTCTTCGCCGCCGCGATCGGCATGGCCGGCATGCCTCCCCTCAGCGGCTTCCTCGGCAAGCTGCTGGTGCTCGACGCGCTGCGCGCGCCGGGCGAGATGGCCTGGGGCTGGACCGCGATCCTCGTCGGCTCGCTCCTGACCATCGTCGGCTTCGCGCGGGCGGGCAGCACGCTGTTCTGGAAACCCGCCGCGTTGGCCCAGGCCGAGACCGAGGCCGAGCCTGCGCCGGCCGAGTCCGCCGACCCGCCGCCGAAGCCCGCCACCGCGGCCGAGATCGCCCCCCTCGCGGCCGCGCTCGCGATGCTGGCGAGCCTCGCGATCTTCGCCGGGCCGGTCGCGGGCTACATAGAAGAGGCGTCGCGCCAGCTGCACGAGCCCGCGGGCTACATCGCCTCCGTCCTGGCCGAGCCGGGGGAGGACTGAGCGATGCTCACGCGGCTGTTCCCGCATCCCCTGCTGAGCGCCACGCTGACCTTCGTCTGGCTGGGGCTCGTGAACACGGTGACGCTGGGCCATCTCGTGCTCGGCGGCCTGTTAGGCATCGCCGTTCCGCTGATCACCGCCGCCTACTGGCCGAACCGGCCGAAGCTGCGCAATCCGCGCGCCGTCGTGGAGTACATGTTCGTGGTGCTGCGCGACATCATCGTCGCCAACGTCGAGGTGGCGATCATCATCGTCTTCCGGCGGCGGGACGATATCCGCTCGCACTACGTCACCGTCCCGCTCGACCTCACTTCGCCCGAGGCGATCACCGTCCTCGCGGGCACCATCACCCTGACGCCCGGCACGCTCTCCGCGGCGCTGGCGGCGGATGCCGGCAGCATACTCGTGCACTGCCTGCACACCGACGAGCCCGAGGTCGTCCGCGACACCATCAAGAACCGCTACGAGGCGCGTCTCAAGGAGATCTTCCCATGATATCCGCCGCTCTCGTCTTCGCGTTCGGCTGCTACGGGCTGGGGCTGGTCTTCAACCTGATACGCCTCGTCAAGGGGCCCGACGACGCCGACCGCATCCTCGCGCTCGACACCATGGTGATCAACGTGATCGCGCTGCTGGTGCTCTACGGCATACTGCGCGGCACAGGCGTCTATTACGAGGCCGCCATGCTCGTCGCGATGGTCGGCTTCGTCTCCACCGTCGCCTACAGCCGCTTCGTGCTGCGCGGCGACATCATCGAATGAGGTCGCGATGACCTTCCTCGCGGAACTCCTGATCAGCCTCTGTCTGGTGATCGGCGGGGTCTTCGGCCTCGTCGGCTCGTGGGGCCTGATCAAGCTGCCAGACACCATGCAGCGCCTGCACGCGCCGACCAAGGCCACGACGCTGGGCGTGGGCGGCGTGCTGGTGGCCTCGGTGCTCTACTTCCTTCTGATCAAGGGAACCTTCTCCTTCCACGAGATCCTGATCACGCTTTTCCTGTTCCTGACGGCGCCGATCACCGCGAACTTCGTCGCCAAGACCTTCATCGCACGCAACCGGCGGCCGGAGGATCTTCCAGGCACCGAACGCAAGCACGGCTGGGCGATCTTCGACGATCCTCCGGAGGAACCGGATCCGCCCGCCGACGCCGACGGCTCCTGATCGGCGGCGCCGGCGGGCGCCGCAGGGTCCGGCAGCGGTCAGAGCCGCTCCAGCGCCACCGCGGTCCCCTCGCCGCCGCCGATGCAGATGCCGGCCACGCCGCGCTTCAGGTCCTGCGCCTCCAGCGCATGCAGCAGCGTCACCAGGATCCGCGCGCCCGAGGCGCCGATCGGATGGCCGAGGGCGCAGGCCCCGCCGTTGACGTTGAGCTTCTCCCGCGGGATCCCGAGCTCGACCTCCGCCGCCATCGGCACCACCGCGAAGGCCTCGTTGACCTCCCAGAGATCGACGTCCGAGACCTCCCAGCCAAGCCGCGCCAGCAGCCGCCGCATCGCCGGCCCCGGCGCCGTCGGGAAATCCTTCGGCAGCGCCGCGTGGCTCGCATGCCCCAGCACCTTCGCCCGCACCGTCAGCCCGCGCCTCTCCGCCTCCGACAGCCGCGTCAGCACCAGCGCCGCCGCCCCGTCCGAGATCGAGGACGAGTTCGCGGCCGTCACCGTCCCGCCGTCGCGGAAGGCCGGCTTCAGGTTCGGCACCTTTTCCTGGTCCGCCGTGCGCGGCTGCTGATCGGTCGAGACCGTCGTCTCGCCCTTGCGCCCCTTCACCGTCACCGCCGCCACCTCGGCGTCGAAGCTGCCGTCCTTCTGCGCCCTGAGCGCCTCGGTCAGGCTGCGGATTGCGTATTCGTCCTGTGCCTCGCGCGTGAACTGGAAGGCCTGCGCCGCGTCCTCCGCGAAGGTGCCCATCAGCCGGCCCTTGTCGTAGGCGTCCTCCAGCCCGTCGATGAACATGTGATCCTTGGCCGAGGCATGGCCGAGCCGCGCGCCGCCCCGCATCCTGTCCAGAAGATACGGCGCGTTGGTCATGCTCTCCATGCCCCCCGCCACCACGAGATCGGCCGAGCCCGCGAGCAGCGCGTCATGCGCCTGCATCACCGTCTTCATGCCGGAGCCGCACATCTTGTTGAGCGTGCTCGCCGGCACGCTCTCCGGCAGCCCGCCTAGGAACCCCGCCTGCCGCGCCGGCGCCTGCCCCTGCCCGGCGGGGAGCACGCAGCCCATCAAGAGCTCCGAGACCTCCTCGGCCTTCGCGCCCGCCCGCTCCAGCGCCGCCTTGATCGCGACGCCGCCGAGCTCGGCGCAGCTGGCGCCGGAGAGCTCGCCCTGAAAGCCGCCCATGGGCGTGCGGGCGGCGCCGGCTATGACGATGGGATCTGTGGTCATGGATGGCTACCTTCGACGGCATTGCAGAAGTTTGAAACTCACCGGATTCTATCGTTCAAGGCAACGCGCGCGCATGGGAGAGGGCATATGAAGCGGCGATGGGTCGAGGGCCTGCAGCGGGCAGTGTCCCAACCCTTGACCCTGCCCAGAGAAACCGGACCGCGGCGGGGCCGCCACGCGCTCCATGCCGGCCGGTGAACGCTGCGGGGGCGACCGAGACGGACGAGTCCCGATTGCGGAGTCCGTCGGAACGCCTCGCATGCGGGTCCGCGGCATGCGAAACGGGATCTCCATCCCGATCGACGACGCCGCGCGGCGCCGGCTCGAGACCATCGCCGCGGGCCGCGACGCGCCGCACAAGCGCATCTGGCGCGTCCGGATCGTTCGTACCGAGCGTCGACGGCGTCGGCACGAACGCGATCATGGCCGCGACCGGCACGGCGAAGACGACCGTCTGGCGCCGGCAGGAACGCTTCATGGCGGAGGGCGTCGACGGCCTGCTCCGCGACGGGGCCGGGCCGCCAGGCGGCGATCCCGGAAGCGCGTGCCGCGAAGGTCGTCGAGATGACCATGAACCGCCGCCGCACGAGGCGATACACCGGACGGGTCGAACCTTGTCGGAGATCGACGAGCCCGCCGTCTCGACGGTGCGGAGGATCTGGAAGGCGCACGGGCCTCACGCCGCATCGCCGGCGGCGCTTCAAGCGCTCCGACGACCCCGCCTTCGCCGAGAAGCGGCACGCCGTCGCCGGGCTCCACCTCGCGCCGAGCGCCCACGCCGTCGTGCTCGGCGGGGACGAGGCGTCCCCGGATCCAGGCTCTCGACCGCAGGCAGCCCGCCCCGCCGCTCGAGAAGGGCCGCGGCGCGACCCTGACGCGCGACAGCAGGCGCCAAGGCAAGACCACGTGCTTCGCCGCGCACAGCGTTCTCGACGGCGCCGCGAAGAGGCGCGACATGCGGGGTCACCGTAGGCCTTCGGCAAAGGCCGCGTTCACGCTGCCTTGACGTAGGGGCGTTGCTGATCGGCGATCCGGTTCCAGGGGAGCAGTTCGTCGAGACGGTTCATCGGCGTTTTGGGGATGCGGGCGAGGACGTCGTAGAGCCAAGCCAGCGGATCGGCGCCGCCGAGCTTGGCGGTGACGATCAACGTGCTCGCCGCGCCGGTCGCGCGAGAAGCGGAAGAGTGCGGCTGGCGGCGCGCGCCCGCCGAAGGGCCTGTCGTCGCGGGCATCGATCAAGAGCCGGGCCGTCTCGGCCTTGTGAGAAGGCGACGACCCGAATGGGCGCATGATCGAACAGATCCGTGAGCGGCGTCCTGCCCCCACCTGTCGGCGGCGGGCGATCCGAGGGAGTCTGGCGGTCCTGACCGGGGATCGCTGCATGCAGGGCTTCTCAACGATCGATGGAACGAGCGAGGCGGGGCCGCGCCGGCTGGAGGTGCTGACGGGCGGTCGGCGTCGGCGCAGCTACACCGAAGCGAACAAGGCGCGGCTGCTGGCGGAGACGTTGCGGCCCGGCGTCTGCTCGGCGGACGTGGCGCGGCGGAACGGGCTGCATCCGCAGCAGATCTACACCTGGCGCCGGCAGGCGCGGCGTGGCGAGCTGGTGCTCCGCGAGGATGACGCGCCGATGTTCGTGCCGGCGATGGCGGCGGAGCCGCTCGCGGCCGAGCGGACCGGCGCGGCGGCGGACGGGATCGTCATCGAACTGCGCGGCGGGGTTCGGCTCCGTATCGGCCCCGGGGTCCCGGCGGAGCGGGCGGCCGCGCTGGTCTCGGCGCTGAAGGCGTCGGCGTGATCCTGCCGGGCGGGCCGGTGCGGGTGTTCGTGGCGCCGCGTCCGGTGGACTTCCGCAAGGGCGTGGACGGGCTGGCGCAGCAGGAGCTGCGGCTCGATCCGTTCTCGGGCGCGGTGCTGGTGTTCCGTCACCGTCACCGACCGTGTCGCCGCCCGCGACGGTGAAGTCCTAAACTTGCTGGAAATTCGGTTGGGGTGCCGCCTTGCTGGGAGGTGACGGAACCCCCTTCGCCGGTTGCCGCCGGCGCCAGCCCGGGAGCACCCCATGAGCAAGAGAGTACCCGCCTCGATGTGCACCCGCGAGTCCCTGTCCGCGCTGATCGAGGGGCGGCTGTCGTCGCCCGACGGGCGCTCGGAGCTGGTGCGGCTCGCCACGCGCCTGATCCTGGAGGAGGCGCTGGAGGCCGAGACCCGGGACGCGCTGGGGCGGGGCTGCTACGAGCGCGGCGCCGAGGAAGGCCGGGGCTGCCGCACCGGACGGCTGAGGACGGCGGAGGGGCGATCGAGTTCTCGGCGCCGCAGGTCGCCGGGCGGGATGTGCCCTTCCGCTCGGAGATCCGCGAGCACGCCAGGGGCCGGACGGAGGCGCTGGAGGAGCTGGCCGTCGAGATGCTGGCGCGGGGGCTGTCGGTGCAGGACATCGAGGACGCCTTCCGCGGCGACGACGGGCGGCTGCTGCTGTCGCGCACGGCGGTGTCCGAGCTCGGCGAGCAGCTCTGGCGGGACTATCAGGCCTTCGCCGCGCGCGACCTGAGCGAGCACGAGATCGTCTACCTGTTCGTCGACGGCATCGCCGAGCGGGTCCGCCCCGGCCGGCGCCGCGAGCCGGTGATGGCCGCCCGGGGCTTCACGGCGACCGGGGCGCGGGTCCTGCTGCACCTGACGGCGGGCTCCAAGGAGGACGCCGAGACGGTGTCCGCCTTCTTCCAGGACATGCGCGCCCGCGGGCTGGGAGACCCGGCCCTGGTGGTCTCGGACGGCGCGCCCGGCGTGATCAAGGCGATCGAGACCTGCTTCCCCCGCTCGGCGCGCCAGCGCTGCCTCGCGCACCGCATGCGCAACCTCGCCGCCAAGGTCCCCGAGGACCTCTGGCCGGAGGTGAAGGCGCGCGTGCAGGCCGTCTACCAGGCCCCGAGCCGGGCCATCGCGCGGGACCTGGCCAAGGGCGTCGTCGAGGACTTCGGCCGCGAGCTGCCCTCCGCCGTGGCCTGCTTCGAGGACGACTTCGAGGCCTGCATCGCCCACCTGCGGATGCCCGTGACCCACCGCCGGGCGATCCGGACCACGAATCTTCTCGAGCGCCTCTTCGTCGAGGAGCGCCGCCGGCTGAAGATCATCCCCAACGCCTTCGGCGAACGGCCCGTCCTCAAGCTGATGTTCGGCGCCATGACCCGCGCCGCCGAGCGCTGGCGCTCGATCCGCTTCACCGAGTTCGAGCGCCGTCGGATCGAGGCCGTCCGGCAGGAGCTCGGCGCCGAATACGAGACCGCAGACACCACCTCTCCCGCCCTTCGGCAGGCCCGCCCCGCCACCGGAATTTCCAGCAGTTCTCGGACTTGACCGCCCGCGACGGCGAACCCCGCGCCGCGTGATCGGGCCGCGTCACCCGGAATCGGGCATGGCCGGCGTCCCCTCGGCGCGACGGATCGCCGGTCCTCGGGACAGGAGGCCGTTGCGTGGGGCCGCGCGATGAACCCGTACCGGCCGACGGAGGCATTCCCCATGTCCCGGACAGGTTCGCGGCGTCGGCAAATTTGGTTCAGGTCCTCGTCATGCCGCCGCTTTACAGCCGCCGGAGGCCCACATGGGGGCGTGTCCCGTCGCGTCCGGCAGCTGGCGTTCGGCCTGACGGCCTCGGCAGCGCCGAGTTGGTCGGCCGCTCTGCGCGGCAGGGAGGCTGACGAGGGGAAGTTCGGCGATCTCACGATGGATGACGCACGCCTCGACGAGAAGATCGCGCGCAGGGAAGAGGACCGCTCTTTCGTCCGGCGTAGTGGGCGGCGATGAGCGTCGTGCCGTCGATGTCGGGGCGCCGGCAAGACGGGCTCTCCGGCGTCCGCCGGGTCTCGGGCGTCGCTCGCGTCGGGATCTGCCGGCGACGGGAGACTGCCGATCGTCCCCCAGCCGCCACCCGTCGTCGGCCGGGGCCGCAGGGCCCGATGCCCGATGCCGCGCTGTCGGGAGAGATCTGCGCCGTGCTCGCCGCCGGTCCGCTCCATGGCGCGGGCTGCCGGAAGCTCTGGGCGCGGCTGCGCCGCAAGGGCGTCCGAACCTCGAAGGAGCGCGTGCACCGGCTGATGCGCGAGACCCAGTTCTCCACGGACACCGGCCGGACGACGCCGCGCGGGCCGCGCGTGCAAGCCGGCACGATCGTTCCCGAGGAGATCGACCGGATGCGGGGCGCGGACATCACCGCGACGGTCACGGTGCAGCACGGCCAGGTCGCGTCATCGTGGCGGTGGATCAACGCTCCGCCGAGTGCGTCGGCATCCACGCCGCGCCGGATGGCGCCCGGCACGAGGCGCTCGCGTCCGTGCGCCAGAAGGTCTAGGCGCGCTTCGTGGCGATCGGCGAGAAGGTGACTTGCGGGCTCGGCCTGCGTCACGATCGCCGGAGCCAGTGCATGGCGCACGATTTCCGGACCGAGATCCGCTGGCTCGGCGTCGCGTCGTCACCGGTCTTCATCCGGGCGAAGGAGGGTGACGGATGCGCCGAGCGGCGCATCAGGACGCTCGACGAGAACCTGCTCCGCGTCGGTATCTTCGTGGTCCGTCGACGAACTCCGCCAAGCGCTGCCCGAGTTCCGCGAAACCCACGACGAGCACCGGCCGATCGAACGCCGCGGCCACCGCTCGCCAGCCCGGTTCCGACGCGACCGGCTGGACAGCCGGACCATGGCCGCGTAGGCGCGAGCGAATGTCTCGGAAACAGGGGGCGGTACGGCCTCGATGACCGGCTGGCTTCACGAGGAACGGCTGAAGGCCGTGCATGGCGTCGTGCGCGCGAGCGGTGCGGCACGGGTGGTCGATTTCGGCTGTGGCGACGGCGACCTCTTCGTTCGGCTGGTGCAAGACCCGCAATTCGAAGAACTGGTGGGCATCGATGTCTGTCGCGCATCACTGGATCGATTGCGGCTAAGACTGAAACAGTGCCAGCTGCGCACTCCGCGTCTCGACCTGCGCGAGGCGTCGATGACCGACCCGCCGTCCGATCTGGAGGGCTTCGATTGCGCCATCCTCATCGAGACGATCGAGCATGTCGATCCTGGCCACCTGTCGAAACTGGAGCAGGCCCTGTTCCGCAGGATACGCCCACGCGTCGCGGTCATCACGACGCCGAACGCGGACTTCAATCCGCTGCTGGGCGTCCCGCCGCACCGGATGCGTCATCCGGGGCACCGTTTCGAATGGGGCCGCGCGAAGTTTCGCAGGTGGTGCGGCCGCGCAGCCGATGCGGCGGGATATGACGTCAAGGTCGACGACATCGCCGGCCACCACCCCGACCTCGGGGGCGCCAGCCAGATGGCGGTCTTCCTGATGAGCGACGCAAAGGTGGCGTGAAGATACGAGGAAGGACGACACACTTCCGAGCCTCGATATCCCGGTTGGATCGAGTTTCGAGCCGGCTTTGGACTGTGACATTACATTCAAAACAAGGATTTGGCGAGGGTGGAGCGACTTGGCGTCGGCGAACGCGACGGGTGAAGGGCGGCCAGGGCCGCGGCGGCTCCAGTTCCACCGTCGAGTGGAGCTGGCGTTCCGTGGCCGCTCGATCAGTTCCGAGGGCGGCCTTCCGCGCCGGCCGATCTTCTCGCACCTCGCCGGCTACGAGGACGTCGGCGACGCCGACCGTCTGCGCCGGGTCAAGTCCGAGAACTGCTGGAAATTCTGGTGACGGGGCGGGCCTGCCGGGCGGTGGTGGTGTCGGCGGCCTCGTATTGGGCGTCGAGCTCCTGCCGGACGGCCTCGATCCGACGGCGCTCGAACTCGGTGAAGCGGATCGAGCGCCAGCGCTCGGCGGCGGGGGTCATGGCGCCGAACATC
>JAWLFJ010000060.1:0-23378 GCA_041685625.1 Paracoccaceae bacterium
CGGCCATGGCGAGCATCCTTCTGCTCCCCATCATGAATCATGCCGCAGCCGCTCTGTGAATCCCCAACGTGAGTCAGCGTCACAGGGCGCTGGTATGAGTCCCACGTAGCCGTAGATGATCGCGTTGCCTGCCGAAATCACCGAGGTCGAGACGGCCATCCACTTGTAGATCGACGCGTCGAAGTCGTTGAGCGTCGGGATCGCGCGGGTATCGCTGGGCAGCGACGTGATCAGGAAGGTGAAGGCGCCCCCCCGTCCATCGCGGGTGATCACCACCGGCGGCTTGAGCTTCGCGATGTCCTTGAACGGCGCAAGGCTTTTGGGGTCGGTGAAGTTGCTCGGCGACCATGCGCTGCGGCCCTGCACCGAGAGGATGCTGGGAAACTGCGCGCGGAAGGCCCGCTGAAGGGCGCCGGTGTCGTTGATCGCCAGATACTTCGTGCGAAGCGTCTTCGCCTCGCTCAGCGGCCTGCCCCGCACCGTCATCTCCGCGAGGAGGATCGAGCGGATGATCCGCCGCTGCTCCTTTCGCTCGACCGAGTCCTGACCTGACTCCCCGAGCGCGAGCGCCTTGTCGAGCGCCCCGCGCGCGATGCCGGCGGTGAGGATCTTGTCTTCTATCATCTTGGCGTAATGCTTGTTGATCGCCCTGTCCTGCTGCCGCGTGAAGGCGGAGACCTGCACGCTGCTGGTATGCGCGCAGAGCTGGGAATTCGTTCTTATGTAATTCAGCGTCTCGGTAAGCCGTTCGTTCATGTCGAAACTCCGAGCCATGCCTCGGCCTGATGATCGGCCTCGCTCGCCTCGACCGTCAATCGGATTGTACGGCGTCGGTCCCGTGCCTGGCTCGCGGGACATGTCGGCGACGCGTCGGTCGGTGGGCGTGTCGCGGTCCGGCGCGTGGCGTTGCGCGCCCGAGGCGGCGCGTGGATTCGAATTCGCGCGAGGAACCTGGATCTCGTCCCGGCTTTCCTGCCCATACTCCCGGTCGTGGACGGGCGCCCGCCGCGCATCGGGGCTGGCGGGCCTCGTGATCGACGGTTTCGAGGGCTTCGCGCGGCGGATCGGCGCGACCTGAGGCGCCGCGTTGCGCGGGGGCGGGTGGCGCCGTAGCGTCTCCTCCATGCGTCTGATCTCACTCGCCATCCTGGTCTCCGTCCTTTCGGCGCCGCTTGCGGCCGGAGCGGCTGAGGCGTGTGCGGACCGGGCGGACGGGACCGTGGAGGGGCGGCTCGACAAGGTCGCGCTCGACGACTGGGAGCGGGCGATGGTCTCGGAGCGCTTCGCCTCGGACTTCGTCGAGGCGGGGCGGCTGGGGCTTGCGGAGGACGCGCTGTTCGGCTTCGCGCGGTGCGAGCTGAACGCGGCGTCGCCGACCGAGCTGGTCGTGATCGGGCGCTCGCCCTCGCACTGCATCGGGGTGGACCGGGCGGAGCGGCCGATCTGCGGCGTCTGGATCCTCGCCGACACGCCCAAGGGCTGGATCCAGGTGCTGGAGGCGGCGGGCACGCCGCGGCTCGCGGCGGGCGCCACCGGAGGGTGGCGCGACCTCGTGCTGGAGACGGGGCGCCTGCCGGTGGCGATGAAGTTCGGCGGCGCCGTCTATCAGGAGGATCTCGGCGATGCCGACCCGCTGCCCGAGGCGCTGGACGGCTGGGACGCGCCGGGGCCGGGCGGCGTCGACTGGTACGACTTCGACGACGTGATGCCGGTGGCGGCGGAGGACGCGTTCCTGCGCTTCTACGCGCGGGAATTGCGCGGGACGGGCGCGCGGGTCGGCGCGCTGCCGGACGCCTTCCGCGTCGGCGTCGCGGAGCTGACGGGCGAGCCGCCGGAGGAGGTGATCCTGATGGGCGTCTCGCCGCAGTTCTGCGGGCCGGAGGGGTGCCGGCACTGGATCCTCTCCGTGGAAGGCGAGGATGCGCCGTGGGTGCTGGGGATCGTCGAGGGCTTCGATCTGCGCGTCGCGACCACCGGCGGCGACGGGGGGCTGGATCTCGTGCTCGAGGCGGGCGGGCGCCTCGCGGTCTGGCGCAACGACGGGGCGGGCTGGCGGCGGTCGGACGGGCCCTGAGGGGGTCTCAGCCGGGTTCGCCGTCGCGCTCGCGTCGGCGGGCGGCGGTCTCCTCGGCGGCGAGGCGCGCGTCTTCGGCCAGGGTCTCGGCGGCGCGGCGGCGGGCCAGCGCCTCGGCGGCGGTGTCGCGGGCGGCGTCGGCCTCGCGCGTGGCGGCGGCGAGCGCGTCGCCGGCGCGGGCGCGCCGGGCGGCGTCGGCGCTGCGCCAGCGGGCGATCGCGGCTTCGCGCGCCGGATCGAAGCCGGGCGGGGCGGGATGCGCGGCCTCGGCCTCGGCCCGGGCGGCGAGGGCGCCGGCGGCCCCTGCGGCGGCGTCCTCGGCCCGCCGACGCTCGGCGAGGTCGGCGAGGCGGGCGAGTTCGGCGAGGCGCGCGAGCCGGGCGAGACGCCGGAGCGCGACCGGATCGCGGCTCATCGGCGAGGGCGGCGCAGGGCCGGGATCGCGGCCGCGCGGCGACGGCGGAGCGCCGCGACCGCGGGCCTGCGTTTCGGCTTCGGCGCGCAGGCCGGGCGGCGGCGCGGGGCGGGCGGGCGTGTCATCGCGATCCTCCGGGCGGGCGGCCGCGTTCCCGGGCGATGGCGCGCATGCGCTCGGCCCAGCGGATGGCGGCGGCGACGGGTTCGTAGTGTTCGCGCCGGATCTCCTCGCCGATCTCGACGGTGGCGTGGAGGGCGCGGGCGGCGGGCGGGTCGCGGCGGACGGGCACGCCGGCCTCCTCCGCCGCTTCGCGGATGGCGCGGGCGATCTCGTCCACGCCCTTGGCGACGCAGACCGGGGCCGAGCCCGGCGCGCGCGACCATTTCAGCGCCACGGCGTAGTGCTCCGGGTTGACCAGCACGACGTCCGATTTCGGGACGTCGGCGATCATGCGGTTGGTGGCGATCGAGCGGGCGCGGCGCTGGCGCTCGCCCTTCATGTGCGGGTCGCCTTCGGACTTCTTGGTCTCCTCCTTGAGGTCCTGGCGGGTCATGCGCAGCCGCTTCATGTGGTCGAAGCGCTGCCAGACGAGGTCGATCCCGGCGACCGCGACGGCGACGGCGGCGACGAAGGGCAGGAGCGACACGCCGATCACGACGATCTCGAGCGCGGCGGCGCGCGGCGGCAGCGCGAGGCTGGCGAGAATGCGGTCGGTCTCGGCCGCGAGGACGGCGGCGAGGACGCCGGCGACCGCGAACAGCTTCACGGTGGCCTTGGCGAACTCCACGAGGCCCGAGAGGCCGAACTTCTTCTTGGCGTTGGCCAGCGGCGAGATCCGGTCGAGCTTCGGGACCAGCTTCTCGCCCGAGAGCGCGAAGGCCCGCTGCGCGATCCAGGCCGCGAGGGTGGCCGCGAAGGGGACCAGCAGCAGCGGCAGGATCGGCGCGACGGCGTCGCGGGCCAGCGCCGCGGCGACGTCCGGCCCGCCGGGGCCGAGGAGCCGCCCCTCGAGCCGGTCGACCTGGCCGAGCATGGCGGCGAGCGCGCCGCCCGAGGCCTCCACCACGCCCGGGCCGGCGGCGAACAGCGCGGCGAGCAGGCCGAGATAGGCCGCCGCGGCGCCGGCGTCGGCGGAGCGCGGGACGTCGCCCTTGCGGCGCGCCTCGGCGATGCGCTCCGGCGTCGGGTCGTGCGACTTCTCTTCGCCACCGGAGCCGGAGTCCCCGCCCTCCGCCATGACTCAGGGCGCCGCGAAGGGGGCGGCGAGCGCCCCGTCGAGCGCCGCGTTCCAGCGCGCGAGCATCGCCGGCGCGGCTGCCCAGAGCAGGAGCAGCGCGCCGGCGGTGATGGCGGGGGCGCCGACGAAGGCGACCATCAGTTGCGGCATGGCCCGGTTCATGGCGCCGAGCGCGAGATTGTAGGCCAGCGATGCCGCGGCGAAGGGCGCGGCGAGGGCGACGGCGAGCCCGAGCGCGTCGTCGGCGCGGGCGACGGCCCAGGCGGCCGCGTCGCCGGCCGGCAGCGGCGCGCCGAGGGGGGCGATCTCGTAGGAGGCGACGAGCGCGATGGCGGCCTTGACGTGCAGCCCGAGCGCGAGGGCGAGGGCGATGCCGGCGACGACGAGGATGGCGCCGATCGCGGGCATCGGGTCCGGCGTCACGTCGGCGCCGGCCATCTGGGCGACGGCGGTCGACTGCGCGGCGATGGCGCCGGCGAGCTGCAGCGCCATCACGAGGAGCCGGGCGGCGAGGCCGAGGACGACCCCCGCCGCGGCTTCGGCGATCAGCACGCCGGCGAGGGCGACGGGGGGCGCGTCGGCGGCGGCGACGCGGGCGCCGGCGGCCTCCGCCTCCGCCGCGACGGCGGGCCAGACCACGAGGGTGAAGGCGACCGCGGCGGCGAGCTTGACGCGCATCGGCAGGTTGCGCTCGCCGAAGCCGGGCAGCAGCGCCACGGCGGCGCCGACGCGGGCGAAGACCGCGGCGAGGGCGAAGACCGGCGCCTCGCCGAAGCCGAGGATGTCGGAGAGCCGACGCATCAGTTCGGCCAGCGCGGCGAAGGCGGCGTCCGGCTCGGCGATCAGGTCCTCCATGCGCGCCTCAGGCGGCGCCGAGGAGGGCGGGGCGGGACGCGCAGCCGATCTCCTCGAACGAGAGCACGGGGTTGCGGACGCCCTTGGCGCTCAGCACCGTCGAGAGGAAGCGCCGGCGCCGGGCGGAGGTGACCACGGCGGGCCAGCGCCCGTCCGCGCCCGCCCTCGACACCACCTCGGAGACCGAAGCGGCGAGGCGGTCGAACTCGGAGGGCGGCAGCGCGACGTCACCGCTGCCGTCGTCGTGCTCGGCGAAGATCCGCTCCCATTCGGAGGAGAGCTGCACGAGGGGCAGGGCGCCGTCGGGCTCCTGCAGCGCGGCGACGATCTGGAAGCCGAGGCGGCGGCGGACGTGCTCGGCGATGGTCTCGACGTCCTGCGAGTGGCCGCGCGCTTCGGCCGCCGCCTCGAGGATCAGGGGCAGGTTTCGGATCGAGACCCGCTCCTCGAGCAGGAGGCGCAGCACGGTCTGCAGCAGGTCGACGGGCACCTTCTCCGGCACGAACTCGTCGAGGATGCGGCGGTTGGCGGCGGCGCGGTCGGGGTCCGAGACCGCGACGAAGGAATCCAGCAGCTTGCGCAGCGCCCGGCGGGTGAAGAGCCGGCCGAAGCCGCCCTTCACCGTCTCCATGAGGTGCGTGGCGACGACCTCCGTCGGGGTGACGACGGGCAGGCCGAGCGCGCTCGCCGCCTCGGTCTCGTCGGGGTCGATCCAGCGCGCGGGGGCACCGTAGACGGGTTCGGCGGCGTCCTCGCCCGGCGGCGCCTGCTCCGGCCGGTCGCCGAGCAGGACCAGGCTGCGCCCGGAGCGCAGGACCGCGCGCGTGGCCTCCACCCCCTGGATGCGGATGGCGTAGGTTCCGGGCGGGAGCGCGGGATCGTCGGTCAGCCGGATCTCGGGCAGGACGATGCCGTAGGTCTCGGCGACGTGGGCGCGCATGTTCGAGATGCGGGCGCCGAGGCCGGTGGCCTCGTCCATCACCTCGGGCACGATGTCGGGCGCGAACTGGAGGTGGATCTCGTCGAGGTCGAGCACGTCGCCGAGCGGACGGTCGCGCGGCGCGGTCTCGGTCCTGGGCGGCGGCGCGGCGGCGGCGGCCGCGCGCTCGGCCTCGGCGCGGCGGGAGATCCAGGCGGCGGCCGCGAGCAGCCCGGCGGCGCCGAGAAAGGGGACCAGCGGCAGGCCCGGGGCGAGTGCGAAGAGCGCCATCAGCGCCGCCACGGTGCCGAGGGCGCGCGGAAAGCCGCCGAGCTGGGAGAGGAGCGCGCGGTCGGCCGAGCCGAGCAGCCCGCCCTTCGCGAGGAGGAGCGCGGTGGCGATGGAGATGATGACGGCGGGGATCTGGGAGACGAGCCCGTCGCCGACGGTGAGGATGGCGTAGGTGGTGAACGCCTCGCCGAACGGCATGTCGTGGATCACGACGCCGACGCCGAGGCCCATCAGCAGGTTCAGGAGCGTGATCAGGAGGCCCGCGACGGCGTCGCCCTTCACGAACTTGGAGGCGCCGTCGAGCGAGCCGAAAAAGGAGGTCTCCTCCTGCTCCCTCTCGCGGCGGGCGCGGGCTTCCTCATGGCTCAGCGCCCCGGCGGCCATGTCCGAATCGATGGCGAGCTGCTTGCCCGGCATGGCGTCGAGCGCGAAGCGCGCGCCGACCTCGGCCATGCGCCCGGCGCCCTTGGTGATGACGATGAAGTTGACGATCAGAAGGACGCCGAAGACGACGAGGCCGAGCGTGACCGAGCCGCCCATGATGAACATGGCGAAGCCCTCGATCACCTGGCCGGCGGCGCCGGCGCCCTCGTGACCCTCGCCGATGATCAGCTTGGTGGAGGCGACGTTGAGGCTGAGGCGCAGCATCAGCGAGGCGAGCAGGATGGTGGGGAAGGCGGAGAAGTCGAGCGGCTTCTCGATGAAGAGGGTGTTGGTGAAGATCAGGATGGCGAGGCCGAAGGAGACGGCGAGCCCGGCGTCGAGCGCCCAGGACGGCATCGGCAGGATCATCATGGAGATGACCGCCATCAGCGCCAGCGCCAGCATAACGGTGGGCTGGTAGAGCGTCTTGACGTCGAGCGTGCCGATCATCGCGGGGGCTCCGCCGGGCGGGCCTCGGCGAGCAGGGGCGAACCGGAGCGGGCGAGCAGGGCGCCGGCGGGGCGCGTGAGCAGCGGGCCGGCGCGATGCGGCGCGCCGCCGCGGCGGGGGCCCACGAGCAGGGCGAGCGAGACGCCGCCGGCGGGCGCGTCGAAGGCGGAGACCGGCGGGCGCGGCCCGTCCGCGGGCGGCGGCGGCGGCGACGTCGGGGCGGGCGCGACGGCGAGGTCGAAGCCGTCGAGCCGGGCCGCGATCTCGGCGACGCGCATGCGGTAGCGGCGTGCGAGTTCCGGCGTGCGGGAATGGTAGCGGCCCGCCGCGGTCTCCCAGTCGCCGGCCTCGGCATGGAGGGCGCGCAGGAAGCGGGCGGCGTAGCGGGCGTTCGCCTCGGGATCGAGCATCGCCTCGAGGCTCTCGAAATTCTCGCCGTGCCAGAGGTGGTTCACCTGGAAGCAACCGAGGTCGAAGCTGCGGGCGCCGGCGGCCTGACGCTCCCGCACCCAGACGAGGAGTTCGCCGGGCGAGTCGAACCAGCGGCCTTCGCCCTCCATGTTCACGGTCCAGGGCCAGGGCCCGAAGCGGCCGGCGCGGCGCGTCCCAGTCTCGGCGAGGCCGATGGCGCGCATCAGTTCGGCCGGCACGCCTTCGGCCCGTGCGGCGCGTGCGCCCGCCGCCTCGCAGAGCGCGGCGGGGTCCGGCGCCGCCGCGGCGGGCGGCGCCGCGAGGAGGGCGAGCGCGACGGCGCCGCCGGCGATCATGGGCACCAGCGTGTCGCGCCAGAAGTTGACGAAGATCGCACCCATGAAGCCCATCGAGATCCAGTAGGCGACGGCCATCGCCGCCAGCTTCGGCACGAAGGTCAGCGTCATCTCCTGCACCGAGGTCAGCGCCTGCAGGAGCCCGATGGCGAGGCCGACGGCGAGGGCGACGCCGAGGATCGGCAGCGAGGCCGCGAAGGCGGCCCAGAGCCCCTCGCGCAGGACGTCGATGATCTCGCCCTCGGTCATCGGGGCGGCCTCAGACCGGCATCCGCAGGATCTCGTTGTACGCCTCCACCACCTTGTCGCGGAGGGTCACGGCGGTCTGGATGGCGACCTCCGAGGCGGAGAGGGCGGTGACCACGCTCTGCGCGTCGGCCTTGCCGGCGAGGCCGGAGATCGCGGTCTCCTCGCCCGCGCGGAGCGTGTCGGCGAAGGAGCGGGCGAGGCCGGCGAGGTCGGGGCCGGCGGCGTCGCCGGGCGCCGGGGCGGGTTTCGGCGCCTCGCCGTAGAGGCGGGCGGCGAGCGTGGAGGCGGCGGTCGTCGGGGTCATCGGAGGATCTCCTTCGGGCGGGGGATCAGCGGCGCAGCATGTCGAGCAGGCCGCGCGTCATGTCGCGGGCCTGGTCCAGCAGACGGAGATTCGCCTCGTAGCTGCGGGACGCCTCGCGCGCGTCGGCCATCTCGATCACGGTCTCGACGCTCGATCCCTCGTAGTAGCCGCCGGCGTCGGCGAGGGGGTGGGAGGGGTCGTGGATGCGCGGCAGGTCGCCGTCGAAGAGCTGCACGGGTCCGGTGCGAACGGCCGCGCCGGAGCCGTCCATCACCGCCTCGAACGGGACGAGCTTGCGCCGGTAGCCCGGCGTGTCGGCGTTGGCGAGGTTCTCGGCGCTCAGCCGGAGGCGCGAGGCCTGGGCGGTCATGCCCGAGGCGGACGCCGCCATGGCGCGGACGAGGTCGGTCATCGGGGATCTCCTTCTGGAGGCGCGATCAGCGCGGGGCGCCGAGGCTCGCGCGGAGGATGTCCAGCGACTTGCGCCAGACTCCGAGGGCGAGGTCGTGCTGGAGCTTGGATTCGGCGGCGCGGACCATCTGGTCCTCGAGGCTCACCGTGTTGCCGTTGGGCGAGGCCGCGCCGATCTCGGCCGAAGCCACGGCCTCAGCCCCGCCGACCGGCGGGAGGGCGCGGTGGCCGGGGCGGGTGGCGCGGGGGCGGAAGGGCGCGGCGTCGTCGGTCGCGGCCGCGCCCGCCGCCGTGGTCGCGAACGGCTCGAGATCGGCGGCGCGATAGCCCGGCGTGTCGGCATGCGCCACGTTGCGGGCGATGGTCGCGGTCCGCGTCGCGGCGTAGCCCGCCAGCGCCTCCGCCGTGGAGAGGATCTTCAGTCCCTGGCTCATCTCGGGATTCTCCCTCGATCGATGTCGCAACCCGGAATTAACCGCCGAGGGTTGACGAGAGGTTTCCGACACGACCCGGAGGAGAACGGGATGGATGCGAGCGATCTGAGCGCCGAGCTGCGGCGGCTGCCCGTGAGGCGGCGCATCGGCCGCGTGGTCCGGGCGGAGGGCGCGGCGCTCCAGGTTTCGGGCCTCGCGCCGGCGGCGCGGCTCGGCGACCGGGTGGCGTTCGAGGGCGAAGACGCGGGCGCGCCGGCGGGCGAGGTGGTGGCGCTGGGCGACGGCCTCGCGACGGTGATGCCCTATGGCGCCCCGGACGGCCTGCGGCTCGGCGCGGAGGTGGCGTTGGCGCCGGATCCGGGGCTGCGCCCGTCGGACGGCTGGCTCGGCCGCGTGATCGATCCCTTCGGCGCACCGATGGACGGGCGGCCGCTGCCGCAGGGGCGGGTCGCGGTTCCCGTGCGCGCGGCCCCGCCGCCGCCGATGCGCCGCGCGCCGCTGGGCCCGCGGCTCGCCACCGGGCTGGCGGCGTTCGACTCGCTGCTGCCGCTGGTGCGCGGACAGCGGATCGGCCTCTTCGCCGGCTCCGGCGTCGGCAAGACCAGCCTGCTGGCGGAACTCGCGCGGCAGGTGGAGGCGGACCGCGTGGTGCTGGCGCTGGTCGGCGAGCGCGGGCGGGAGCTGCGTGACTTCGTGGAGGGCGCGCTGGGCGAGGCGGGGATGCGGCGTTCGGTGGTGGTCTGCGCCACCTCCGACCGCTCCGCGCTGGTCAAGCGGCGGGCGGCCTGGACGGCGGCGGCGATCGCCGAGCGCTTCCGCGACGAGGGCAGGCACGCGCTGCTGATCGTCGATTCGCTCACCCGCTTCGCCGAGGCGCATCGCGAAGTCGCGCTGACGGCGGGCGAGCCGCCGAGCCTTCGCGCGTGGCCGCCCTCCACCGGCGCGACGCTGGCCGCGCTGACCGAGCGGGCGGGGCCGGGGCCGGTGCGGGCCGACGGCACGCATGGCGACGTGACGGCGGTGTTCTCGGTGCTCGTGCAGGGGTCGGACATGGAGGAGCCGGTGGCGGACATGGCGCGCGGGCTGCTCGACGGGCATGTCGTGCTCGACCGCGGGATCGCCGAGCGCGGGCGGTTCCCGGCGGTGGACGTGGCGCGCAGCGTCAGCCGCGCGCTGCCCGCCTGCGCCACGGAGGACGAGCGCGCGTCGATCGCCGAGGCCCGGCGCCTGATCGCGCGCCACGCCGAGGCGGCGCCGATGCTGCAGGCCGGGCTCTGGCGCGAGGGGGCGGACGCGGAGGCGGACCGCGCGATTCGGCTGTTCCCCGCGCTGGACGCCTTCTGCGCCGAACGGGTCGCCGGCGGGGCGGCGTCGGCGTTCGCGCGGCTGCGTGAGGTTCTGGGCGGCGGGGATGGCTAAAATGTCCGCGTTTGCGGTCGCTCCGGAGGGGCGGACGTCAACGACCCGTTAGGAGTCGACGGACCAATGTCCCGATGCGGCCCGGAAGCGGCGCCGACACGCCGGCCCCGAGGGGGGCGACGGCGCCTTCCGTCAGAAGGACGGTCCCGAAGGCCGGAAACGCCGGCCCTGTCTGAATCCTGACGGCGCGAACGGCCGTCGAGCTTGGGAAAGCGGAACCGATGTCCAGCATTCTGACCAACAACAGCGCGATGGTCGCGCTCCAGACCCTGAACTCGATCAACAAGGGGATGGGCGACGTCCAGAGCCAGATCTCGACCGGCAAGAAGATCGGCAACGCCAAGGACAACGCCGCGGTCTGGGCGATCTCCTCGGTGATGCAGTCCGACGTGAAGGGCTTCGAGGCGATCTCGGAGTCGCTGAACCTCGGCTCCTCGACCGTGGCGGTGGCGCGCAACGCGACCGAATCGGTCAACGAGATGCTCGGCGAGATCAAGAGCCGCGTCGTCGCCGCGCAGGAGGAGAACGTCGACCGCGTCAAGCTCAACAACGAGATGATGGCGCTGCGCGACCAGATCACCTCCGTCGTCGGCGCCGCGCAGTTCAACGGTCTGAACCTGCTGTCCAACGCCGAAACGACCACCGATTACACCGCCGCGGGCACCGTCGACGGCAGTGGCGAGGTCGATGTCCTCTCCTCGCTCGACCGCTCCGCCAGCGGCGTCGCTTCGGCCGAGATCACCGTCGGCAAGCAGGACCTGAACCAGACCGCCGCCGCCGAAGGCACGCTCACCCTCGCCGCTGCGGCGATGACCGCGGCCGGCACCGCGGACGCCGACGGGGCGACGAGCGCGACCTACACCATCAACGGAGAGACCACGACCGCGGGCCGCACCCAGGCCGTGATGGCGGGCGACACCTACTCGTTCGACATGACCCTGTTCGACGCCGCCGTCACCGGCACGCCCTTCGGCTCGGCCGCCGCCGCCAAGCAGACCGCGATCTACACCGCCAAGGACGGCGACACGACCGCCGACATCGCCGCCGGCCTGGCCGAGATGGTGAACTTCCGCCTCGCGGAGCAGGGTCTTTCGGGCGGCGAGTTCGAGGTGACGGCCTCGAACAACGTCATGACCGTGACCAACAACACCTCCGTCGCCATGGGCGCCTCGGCGGCGGGCGACATGAACCTGACGGCGGGCGGCACGGTCGGCGGCGGTCTCGCCATCCTCGCCGAACTCGACATCTCGACCGAGAACGGCGCGGCCGCGGCGCTGACGGCCGTCGAAGGGCTGATCCAGACCACGATCGACGCCGCGGCGTCGCTGGGCACCAGCGAGCGGCGGATCGAGATCCAGAACGACTTCGTCGGCAAGCTGACCGACTCGCTGAAGTCCGGCATCGGCTCGCTCGTCGATGCGGATCTCGAGGAGGCCTCCGCGCGCCTGCAGGCGCTGCAGGTGCAGCAGCAGTTGGGCATCCAGGCGCTCTCGATCGCCAACCAGGCGCCGCAGAACGTCCTGTCGCTGTTCCGCTGACGGACCGAGGCGCCGGGGCGGGCCTGACGCCCGGCCCGGCGCCGTCTGCCTCCGGAGACCGCCTCCGGAAGGTCGATCCATGCCGCGTGCGGGGGTCGTTCCCTGCGCAGCGCCGCTCCGCGCGTTCCCCCTTCGCCTCGAGGAGCCGAGATGTCCGCCGCCGCCCTCGCCGCCGCCGCCTATGCCAGCCCGCGCGACGCCGCCCTGACGCCTCGCCAGGCGGAATATCGGCTCTTCGCCCGAGTGAACCATCGAATCTCCGCGGCGCTCGCCGCCCATGACGCGGGAGAGGCCGACGGCTTCGTGCGCCTGCTCGAGGCGCTGGAGGACAACCGCCGTCTGTGGACCGCGCTCGCGATCGACCTTGCCTCGGACGGCAATCGCCTGCCCGAGACCCTGCGCGCCGGGCTCATGTCCCTTGCCGGCTTCGCCGAGCGTGAGATGACACGGGTTCGCGCCGGAGACGGCTCCGGCCGCGCGCTCGTTGAGATCAACGAGAGCGTCATGAAGGGCCTTCGCGCCCGGCTGGAGACAGCCTGATGCCGGGTCTCATCCTCAAGCTGGGACCGGGTGAGCGGGTGATGATCAACGGCGTCGTGCTCGAGAACGGTGCGCGACGATCGCGGCTCAACATCCTGACGCCCGATGCGAACGTGCTTCGTTTGCGCGACGCCATCCACCCCGAGGAGGCCCGAACGCCGGTGCGTCGCGTCTGCTACATCGCTCAGCTCGTCCTCGCCGGCGAGGCTGCGCCCGACGAGGCGCGTCGCCAGCTTCTGCTCGGCATCGAACAGCTCAGCCAAGTGTTCGACGATCCCGACAGCCGGTCCCGCCTCGCCGAGGCAACGATGCATCTCCGCGAGGCGAGATGGTACCAGACGTTGAAGGCGCTGCGCACGTTGCTGCCGCGGGAGGAGCGGCTGCTCGCCGCCGACGACCGGCGACGCGCGCCGGCGGTGGCGGCTACGCCGTGAGGGGGGCAGGCGGATGAGCTTCGCGCCGGTTCTCCCCCTTGGCGGCGTCGCCGGCTGGGCGCTGCTGCAGCGGGTCGAAGCGGGCCAACGAGAGGTGTTCGAGCGACGGCCGGACGTCGCGCGGCTCGCCGCTGCCTTCGAGGCGAGGATCGCCTCCGTCCGCTCCGCCTCCGAACTGGTCGCGGATCGCCAGCTCCTGCAGGTCGCGCTCGGCGCCTTCGGACTGGACGAAGAGATCGACAAGCGGGCTTTCGTGCGCCGGGCCCTGGAAAGCGACCCTGCCGATCCGCGCAGCTTCGCCAACCGACTCGTCGACGCGCGCTACCGCAACCTCTCGGCCGCGTTCGGCTTCGGGGCGGCCGGAGGGCCCGAGACCGCGCGCCCCGGCTTCGCGGCGCGGATCGCCGCCGGCTATCGTGAGCGCGCCTTCGAGATCGCGGTCGGAGAGTCCGATCCCGCGCTGCGCCTCGCGCTCAACGCCCGTCGGGAACTCGCGGCCTACGCCGCCGGACGCGACCCCGCCGGGGCTGGCTGGTTCACCCTTCTGGGCGACCGCCCCGTCCGCCGGGTTGTCGAGGCTGCCTTCGGCCTTCCGGCGAGCTTCGCCCAGCTGGACGTCGACCGACAGCGCGATGAACTGCGCGGCCGCGTCCGTGCCGAATTCGGCGAAGGCTCGCTCTCGGTGTTCGCCGATCAGGAAGCCGTCGAAACGGTGATCCGCCGGTTTCTCGCACGGGAGAGGGCGGCGTCCGGGCCGTCGCTCGCCACGCCTGGCGTCGCGGCCTTGCGCCTCCTCGGAGGTGGTCTCGGTCCGACCGGACAGCAGAACCTTCTGCTTTCGATCGCACGTTGAAACCCCTCCGCTACGTCACGGTCGGCGTGACGGAGTTCGATGCGTCATGGACTTCGGCACGCCCACGCCGCTTGCGACCAAGCCGGTTCACCGGACGCTTCGAAACTTCGTCTGGAGCGGCCTGTCCATGCCGGCCAGACGATCAGGCGCGACGATCACGGCGTCCTTCGCTTCGCTGAAGCGCGGCTCCATGACGATCATAACCTAACCTCCGCCGGGCGTCGTCCTGCGATGCAAGCGACGCTTGTACGGCTTGCGCCGCCGCAGACATGGCGCCGAGCAGACGGCGGTTACGGTCCGCCGAACTGCGTATCGTCTCCCAGCGCGACACGGCTGCGGTCGTGTCCGGAGGTGGCGACGCCGTGAGGGCGTCGAGCGTCATTTCGACCTCGGCCGCCTGCGAAGCCAGGCCGGCGAGATCGCCGCGACGAATCAGGCGTCGCTCGGTCTCGAGCAGCCGGAGCAGGCGCTGCGCCAGGACGTCCCATCGGCGGTCCAGCCTCACCCGTCGCCCCCCTGGCGTCCGAGATCGGCCTTGGCGAGGGAGGCTCTGATCGCATCTGCAAGGCCGAGAACGCCGCTCTCGGCGAGCAGACGCGCCTGCTCACGCACCAGGAGACTGCCGAACGCCTCCTCCCCGGCGCCGCCGCCGAAGCCGCTCGGCGTTTGGCCGAGGCCCGTGTGCGACAGCATCTCGGCGAGGAACGCCGCCTCGAACGCCACGGCAGCGAGCTGAAGGGAATCGGGCTCGGACGGCCGGACTTCGGTGGGCCGACGAGTGGCAGGCATCGGCGGCGGGAAGGGCATGGGCTCTGTCATGCCCCTTGGCTACGCCGCAGGCGGTAAACGATCGGTAACGACTCGCCCGCTATTCCACCGCCAACGAAGGAGTCCGGAGCGCGCGATGATCGAGGCACTGTCCGTTTCACCGACCGCGTCGGAGCCCTCCGGCCGGAAGCTCGGCGAGAGCCGCGCGACGCCCGAGGGCGATCCCGAAGCCGACTTCGCGGTGCTGGCGGAAGCGAAGGCGCCTCGCGAGGGGGGGGAGGCGTCGCTGAAAGGTGACCCGGCCGACAGCCCGGTTCGTCCCGGAAGCGAACCTCGGCGAGGCTTCGTCGACGCGACGCTCGAGGCAGGGCGCATGGCTCTCCCGGCGTTCGACGTCGCCTCGCCGTCGGTCTCGATTCCCGTCTCCGGCTTGACCGGAGCGGAGCCGGCCCCGCATTCCGCCGCGGCGGGCGGGGGCCCCTCGGTCACGATGCAGCAGATGATCGCCGGCCCGTCCCATGTGGACGGCGCAAGTCGGGACCTGCGGGCGTCCGTCGCGTCCTCGGCGTCGCCGACGCACCTCGACGCTTCCACCCCGGGGGACTCGGCCGAGACGCATGCCGCAACGTCGCGTCCCGCCGTCCGAACCGATGCCGTCACGGGAGACCGATGGAGCGCTCGACGGTCTGCGCAGGTCACATCGCCCGCCGAGACAGCAGAGGGTCCGCCGGCGTCGGCGAAGGATATGCGCGGCACCGTAGAGAGACCGCCTTCGCCCGGTGCCG
This sequence comes from Paracoccaceae bacterium, assembly GCA_041685625.1. GTDB lineage: Bacteria > Pseudomonadota > Alphaproteobacteria > Rhodobacterales > Rhodobacteraceae > Albimonas. The sequence continues at coordinate 15,170 of JAWLFJ010000060.1, forward strand.
AGGGGCCTGCTTTCAAGGGGACGGAGGCGCTCAGCATCGGCGCCGGCCGAACTGCCACGGATCCCTCCGGCATGCCGCGCAGAACGGACGCCGTGCCAGCGCCCGCAGGGGCGACCGAGAGCGCCGCGACACCGGCCGCCTTGGTGACGCGGGCGGTCGCCGCGCGCCCGACGGCCCTGGGGGACGCCGAGAGAACGGCGCTCGGGCGCTCGGCAGCTCCGGACTCGACGCTGGCTGCTGGAGCCGAGGCGCCTTCGGGCGGCGGAGAGCGGGACCGCCAGTCGACTTGGATTCGACCGACGTCGCCGGGAGGCGGGGAGGCGACGCCGGACGCCCGCTCGCCGGCGGCGCCGGGTGACGACGTTGGCGCCCTCAGGCCCGTCGTGTCCGCCGCGACTGTCGAGGCGGAACGGTTGCCGGGACCGGCCACGTCGTCAGGGGCGGGGCCGGCGGAGGAGGCCGCGGGTGCGGTGCGCGCGGACCTCGCCGGCGCCACGGCTGCGACCGCGCAAATGACGTCGGGAGCTTCCGGCGGCCTCGGCGCTCCGCCTCAAGGTCGACCGGTCGCCGAGGAGGCGGCGCTCCGCATCGTGGCGGCCGTCGATGGCCGCGGCGGTCCGGTGGAGCTCCGGCTCGATCCGCCGGAACTGGGTTTGGTGCGTGTGTCCCTGTCCGCGTCCGACGGCGCGACCCATGCTCTCGTGATCGCGGAACGCCCCGAGACGGCGGACCTCCTGCGCCGACACGCGGAGCTTCTGTCGCGGGAGCTTGCCTCGGCGGGGCAAGGCCGGGTGGACGTGGAGGTGTCGACAGGCGGGCGCGGCGGCTTCGCGCGGGAGGACGGTGGACGGTCACCGCCGAACTCGACCCTCGCGGCGGAGGGCCGCTCCGATCCGGCGGCGGCCCTGCGGCCGATGCGCTCGGGGTCGGCTGGCGGCCTCGATCTGAGGCTTTGAGCGGGAGAGCGACATGACCGAGATCACGGGAGCGCCGGGCGTCGCGACGGCTCCGCCGAGACGGGCGGGCGAGTTCGCCGGCGCCGATCCTGTCGGGGCGTCGAGCAACGGCGCCGATGGGACAGGGCGGGGCGAAAGAGCGGTCGCCGAGGCCGACTTCGAGACCTTCCTGTCGTTGCTGACCACGCAGATGCGGAACCAGGACCCCCTGAAGCCGCTGGAATCGACGGAATTCGTGGCCCAGCTCGCCAGCTTCTCGGCGGTGGAGCAGCAGATCCGGTCGAACGAGCGTCTCGACGAGATTCTGGGCGCGCTCTCTGGCGGCCCGGGCGCCGGCCTGGCGGACTGGATCGGGATGGAGGCCGAGACCGCTGCGGCGGCTCGCCATGAGGGCGGGCCCCTCGATCTGCGGGTTTCGCCGGCACCGGGGGCCGACCGCGCGATTCTGGAGGTCTTCGACGCCGACGGTCGAGCGCTCGGCGGTGCGCCGGTCGACCCGAAGGCCGAAGAGATCGCCTGGGACGGTCGTCTCGCGGGAACGCCGGTCGGTCCCGGCGCCTATCGTTACGAGGTCGCGTATTTTTCGGGCGAGTCGCGCCTTTCCGCGGAACCGGCCCGCCGCGATGTGCGGATCACCGATCTGCGCTTCGGTCCGGAGGGCCCCACGCTCGGTCTCGCGGGCGGAGGCACGTTGGCGCCCGCCGAGATCTCGGCGCTGCGCCGAGCGGCACCGGATGACTGACGCCCGGACGTGTCGTCCACGTCAGGTCCGCCGATGACGAGCCCGCGGAGTGGGTCCGGGAGCGATGCAGCGTGATGATCGGAAACGCAGGTCCGGCGCTCGGCCGCGGAAGCGACATGCCGAAAGTGCGGTGGGAGGAAGGCGCGCTCGGCGCAACGGGAAGACTCTCGATCGGGGGGTGAAGCCAGCGGGCGGCGCCGCTTTCCCTCGGGCGAAGGGGGGGCGCCGCCGCGGACGGATCTTCGCGGCCGACCGGTCTTCTGAGGCTCCGGAGGCCGCGCATGCCTCGCGGGTCTCCTCCTGCGCCAGCCGCGTCGCCGCCCACCGACGACAGGCCGCATCACCCATGCCGCCCGTGTCGATCGGTGCGACCGACACCGACGGTCTCGCGCGCGGAGCCTTTGCCGGAGGCTCGAAGGCCGGTGCGCGCCGGGAGCGCCGTCGGTCCGTCTCGCATGACGGCCGAGTGAATTTCGAAAGGGTCACGGGCGCGGCCGGCGAACCCGCACCACGCGATCGGAAACCGGCCTTGCCCGGAGGTCGCGTGGTCACGCGCCGTCCGTTGTGCCAGGCGGTCCGGAGACCACGAAGGCCGATCGACGCAAGCCGGCGGTCGGGTGAAGGATCGCCCGAAATGCGGATCGCGGACGGCCGGCCTGCGCTGATGCCGGAAGAAGGCTTGTGCGGAGGAGCGCGATCGCGGCGGTGGACGCTCTGACGGATCCGATGCGCGTCGCCGTGGCGCGGCGGCGTGCTTCAGGGCCGTCCGGATTCGAGCGACGAGCGCCTGCCAGCGGCGGCGTCCCCGGCCGGGCGAGAGGCGCTCCGCGGGCGACAGCCCGTCTCGACGAGGCGAACCCGCCGCAGGCCGACGGCGAGACGCGTTCTTTCCTGCCGGCGGCCGGGCGAAGGGCCTGCATGCCCCCGTCCAAGCCGCCCGTGGCCAAGACCTCGTCCCGCATACCGCGGTCCCGGCGGCGAACCGCGCGACCGGCGTCGGGGGGGGCGCCCGAAAGCCGGCTCCCCCCATCGGATCCTCAGAGCTGCACGCCGCGGGTCAAGGCCCCGTCGACGACGAGGTTGGTGCCGCTGGTGAAGCTGGATGCGGGCGAGCAGAGGAACGCCACGGCGCGGCCCATCTCCTCCGGCCGGCCCATGCGGCCCATCGGGTTCTTGGCGAGCGCCGAGGCGAAGAGTTCGGGGTTGTCGCGTTCGATTCTCGCCCAGATCCCGCCTTCGAAATAGACGTTGCCGGGCGAGACCGCGTTCACCCGGATCCCCTTCGGCGCCAGCGCCATGGCCATGCGCTGCGTATAGTGGACGATCGCGGCCTTGAAGGCGCCGTAGGCCGGCCCCGTGAAGTCCGCCTCCCGACCCGAGACGGAGGAGACCGCGCAGATCGCCCCGCCCTCCGAGGCCTCGAGCCACGGCATCGCCGCGTTCACCAGCCGGACCGTGTGCATCATGTCGGTCTCGAACCCGGCCTGCCAGGCCGCCTCGTCGTCCGCCACCGCCAGCGCCGAGACGTTGGCGACGACGGCGTCGATCCCGCCGAGAGCGCCGGCCGCTTCCGCCACCCACGCCTCCAGCGCGCTCCGGTCGGCGACGTCGACCGCGGCGCCGTGCGCCGTCACGCCCTTCGCCTCCAGCGCCGCGACGGTCTCGCGCACCTCCTCGGCGCTCCGCGCGCAGACCGAGACCGAGGCCCCCTCCGCCGCGAAGATCTCCGCGCAGGCGCGTCCGATGCCCTTGGTGCCGCCCGTCACGAGCGCGCGCCGTCCCTTCAGTCCCAGATCCATGGTCCCTCTCCCCTCAGCCGATCCAGGCCTTACGCATCGAGGCCCCCATGGTGTATTTCGGGTCCACCATGTTGCCGAGCCGCACCTTCCCCGCCTGCGTGCAGAGGAAATACGCCTCGGTCTCGTCGTAGCCGTGCTCGTCCACCAGCCAGCGGATGAGGTCGCGATAGGCGATGCGCGCCGCGTCCTCCAGCGGCCGGGCCGAGCCGACGGACATGATCATGTCCTCGGTCTCCAGCCGGACGCCCGGGATGGTCCAGCCCTTCACCAGATCCACCTGCAGCGTCACGGTCGCGTTGATCTCCACCGCGACGCCGCAGAGCTCGCCGTCGCCCTGCCGGGCATGCGCGTCGCCGACATGCAGCAGCGCGCCGTCGTGCAGCACCGGGAAATAGACGATCGCGCCCGGCGCGACGTCCGGAAGATCCATGTTGCCGCCCCAATAGTCGGGCTGCAGCGAACTCACGGCTTCCATGTAGGGAGAGACGCCGAGCGTGCCGATGAAGGGCTCCCAAGGCAGGGTCACGCGGTCGGAGAACTTCACCCCGCCCTCGCGCGTCACCTCCATCTTCTTCACCGCCTCGGGCAGATCCGGGTTCAGCATCGCGGTCTGCGGCGTCGCCACCAGCCCGCCGAAGCCCGGGATCAGCGCCGTGGTGCCGCGCGGCTGCTCGCCCCGCGGCTCGATGTCGAGGATGCGCACGGCAAGCGCGTCGCCGATCTCGGCTCCCTCGATCCGGAAGGGGCCGTTCTGCGGGTTCACGAAGGGGAAGTTCAGGACCTTGGAGGGAAGGTCCGCTTCGGTCTTCACGGCGCCGGCGAAGGCGTCGAGGGTGTCGACCTCCAGCACGTCGCCGGGCGTCGCCGTCAGCACCGGCTCGGCGAAGGGGCCGTAGACGTAACGATATTCGCCCTGCCGCGCCTCGTCGATGCGGTGGCGCTCGCCCTCGGCGCCGCGGGCGACGCCCCGCCGGCCCATCACGGACGTCTCGATCCAGCTCATCCAGGTTCTCCTGTCATGCGTCGCGGCCGCTCGGCGGACCCGGACGCCACGAAAGCGCCGCCGCGCGCGAAAGGCCAGAGCCAGCCGAGGTTGCGGCGTTCCGCAGCCCGGAATTGCCTCGACGATGGGCGGCCTCCGGCCGACGCGCCCGTTTCGCGGGCGGTCTGCGGCCCGACGACCGGATCGCGCGTCTCCGCGCGGCCGGCGTCCCTCGCGATCGACCTGCGCCGCAGGGTGCATCCCGCGCCGGCTTGCCGCGGCGACGCGGGCGTCGCAGTCTCGGTCCACGAGCCAGCGAGGAGGGCCGCAGCCCATGCCCGAGGACGCCTTTCCCGCCGCCCGCGACGCGGTCGCCGCCGAGGGGCTGGCGCGGCTCGAGGCCGATCTCGCGCGCGACCTCGCCCGCCTCGACCACCCGCCCGCCGACTGGACGCCGCCGCGCGAGGGACCTGACGGGCGCCCCGCCGTCGACGCGCTGATCGTCGGCGGCGGCATGAACGGCCTTTCGGCCGCCTTCGCGCTCCGCCGCCTCGGGCTCGGGAAGCTCCGCCAGATCGACCGGCGCCCGGCGGGGCTGGAAGGGCCGTGGCTCACCTATGCGCGGATGGAGCTGCTGCGCTCGCCGAAGCGCCTGACCGGCCCGGCGCAGGGCCTGCCCGACCTCACCTTCCGCGCCTGGTGGGAAGCGCAGACGGGGCCGGAGGGCTGGGAGGCGCTCGGCCATATCCCGCGGCAGACCTGGGCCGCCTATCTCGCCTGGTACGCCCGCATGACCGGCGCGCGGGTCGAGAGCGGGACGGAACTCGTCTCCCTCGCCGCCGCCGGCCCGTTCCTCGCGGCGCGTCTCCGCACCTCGCGGGGCGAGGAGACGGTCCACGCGCGCCAGGTGGTCCTCGCCACCGGCCGCGAGGGGCAGGCGGCGCCGCGCATCCCGGCGGCCTTCGCGCCGTTCCTCGGCGCGCGGGTCCGCCACAGCTCCGAGGCGACCGACATGGCGGCCCTCGCCGGCCGGCGCGTGGTCGCCGTCGGCGCCTCGGCCTCCGCCTTCGACAACGCCTGCGCGGCGGCCGAGCAGGGCGCGAAGGTCACGCTCCTCGCCCGCGCGGACCCGCTGCCGGTCCTCAACAAGATGAAGTGGACGGTGTTCCCCGGCTTCGCCCAAGGCTTCCCGGACCTGCCGCTGGAGACGCGGCTGGAATGGCTGCGCCACGTCATGGCGCACCGCATCGCGCCGCCGCGCCACACCGTTCGGCGCGCCGCCCGCGCCGGCGTGCGGGTCCTGACCGGCGTCGAGACCGAGCGCGTCACGGAGACGGGCGACGCCCTCCGGCTGCACACCCCGCGAGGCGACCACGACGCCGATCTCGTGATCCTCGGCACCGGCTTCCGCTTCGATCTGACGGCGGCGCCGGAACTCGCCGGCCTCGCGGACCGGGCGTTGACGATCCGCGACCTCGGCGCCTCCGGCGACGACGAGTATCTCGACTGCCCCGCCCTCGGGGCCGGTTTCGAATGCCGCCCGAAGCCCGGGACCGACCCCGCCGGCCTCGCGCGCCTGCGCGTCTTCACGCACGCCGCGCAGCCCTCCCTCGGCAACCTCGCGAACGACATCCCGCAGGCGAGCGAGGGCGCCGGCCGGCTCGCCCGCGCCGTGGCGCGCGACCTCTTCCTCGAGGACGCCGCCCATCACCGCGCCCGCCTCGACGCCTACGCCGAGCCGGAGCTGCTCGGCGACGAACTGACCGGCTGAAACCCCGGCGAAGAAGGAAACGCTCGATGGAGTTCGAAACCCCGAAGAAGGTCCGGGACCTCGAGTCCCGCCTCGAGGCCTTCATGGAGGAGCACGTCTACCCGAACGAGGCGCGGCACTTCGAGGAGTCGATGGAGCTCGGCCCGTGGAAGGCCTGGCCGGTGGTCGAGGAGCTGAAGCCCAAGGCCCGCGACGCCGGCCTCTGGAACCTCTTCCTGCCGGAAAGCGAGCACGGCGCCGGCCTCACCAATCTCGAATACGCCCCGCTCTGCGAGATCATGGGCCGCAGCTTCCTCGCGCCCGAGGTGTTCAACTGCGCGGCGCCCGACACCGGCAACATGGAGGTCCTCGCCCGCTACGGCACGCGCGAGCATCAGGAGAGATGGCTGAAGCCCCTCCTCGCCGGCGAGATCCGCAGCGCCTTCGCCATGACCGAGCCCGCCGTCGCCTCCTCCGACGCCACCAACATCGAGAGCCGGATCGTCCGCGACGGCGACGACTACGTCATCGACGGCCACAAGTGGTACACCACCAACGCCACCCATCCGGCCTGCGAGATCATCATCTTCATGGGCAAGTCGGACCCGGACAATCCGGACCGGCACAAGCAGCAGTCCATGATCCTCGTGCCGCGCGACACGCCGGGCGTGACCGTGGTGCGCCCCCTCCCGGTGTTCAACTTCTACGGCATGCCCGACCGCGCCTCCGAAGTGACGTTCGAGAACGTCCGCGTCCCCGCCGCCGACATGCTTCTCGGCGAGGGCCGCGGCTTCGAGATCGCGCAAGGCCGCCTCGGCCCGGGCCGCATCCACCACTGCATGCGCCTGATCGGCCTCGCGGAACGCTGCCTCGAGATGATGTGCCGCCGCGCCGAGAGCCGCGTCGCCTTCGGCAAGCCGGTCTCCGAGCAGACCGTCACGCTCGAGCGCATCGCCGAGGCGCGCATCGCCATCGAGCAGTGCCGCCTGCTGACCCTCAAGGCCGCCTGGATGATGGACACCGCCGGCAACAAGGAGGCGCGGCAGGAGATCGCCATGATCAAGGTCGCCGCGCCGAACATGGCGCAGAAGGTGATCGACTGGGCGATGCAGGCCTTCGGCGGCGTCGGCACGGCCAACGACTTCGGCCTGCCCGCCGCCTTCGCCACCGCCCGGCTGCTGCGCCTCGCGGACGGGCCGGACGAGGTGCACCGCAACCAGATCGGTCGGCTGGAACTGCGCCGCCACCGCAACAAGCCGCCGCTGGAGCCCCGGCACGTCTACTCGCCCGATTGGTGAGTGCAGGGGGGCGGCGGCGCTCGCCGCCCCTTGATCCTTCCGGCAGCGTCTGATGCCGCCGCGCTTAACGAATGAATCGCCTGATCCAGGGCTGCAGGCAGAGGGATCGGATGCGGTCGGAATCGTCGGCGAAGGCGTTCCAGGCGTGGCGGCAGGCGTCGACGATGGCGTCGAAGTCGGGGAAGACGCGCAGGCCGAGGAAGCGCTCGCGCAGCCAGAGCCGGACGCGCTCCATCGGGTCGAGCTGCGGCGAACCGGGCGGCGGCCGGACGAGCGTGACGTGCGGCGGGACGCCCAGGGCCTTGGCGCCGTGCCAGCCCGCGCGGTCGAGGACCATGACGGCGTGCTCGTACTCCGGGATCGTCCCGGCGAAGGCGTCGAGGAAGGTCCGCATCGCCTGCGTGCCGACCTCCGGGAGGACGAGGCCGAAGGCGGCCTCGCCGTCGGGGCGGGCGGCGCCGAAGACGCAGGGCCGTTCGAAGCGCCGGTCCTGTCGGCCGGGCGGACGCCGCCCGCGGGGCCGCCAGCGACGGCACAGGCGGCCCTTCCGGCCGACCCGCATCTCGTCTTGGAACCACAAGGTGATCCGCTTGGCGGGATGCGCTTCGGCCGCCGCCGTCAGGGCCGCGCGGCGCCCCTTTTTTCGAAGCGGTGCTGCGCCGCTTCGTCGGTCTTCGGATGC
>JAWLFJ010000061.1:0-23253 GCA_041685625.1 Paracoccaceae bacterium
CATCGGCGCCGCGAAGTTCGATGGCGTCGAGCCGCAGGCCCGGCTCACCGGCGTCCTCGAACGCATCGTCGCCGGACATCCCCCGAGCCGCATCGACGAGTTCATGCCGTGGGTCCCGCCCGACGCGAAGCCCGTGGGGGCGGAACGACGCTTACGCGCCTTCGGTCCGTGCGAGTGTCCGGCGATGAAGACGTCAAGACCGCCGCGACCGGGTCGACGTCCAGCTCCTTGGCGTCGTGAAGCAGGTGGAAGGTCCCGCCGCCGATCTCGACAGTGATACCACCGCGCCTGACCGATGACCTTTTTGATCCAGGGTTGGAGGCAGAGGGATCGGATGCGGTCGGGATCGTCGGCGAAGGCGTTCCAAGGCGTGGCGGCAGGCGTCGACGATGGCGTCGAAGTCCGGGAATACGCGGAGGCCGAGGAAGCGTTCGCGCAGCCGGAGCCGGACGCGCTGCACGAGGTCGAGCTGCGGCGAACCGGGCGGGAGCGGGACGAGGGTGACGTTCGGCGGGACGCCCAGGGCCTTGGCGCCGTGCCAGCCGGCGCGGTCGAGCACCATGACGGCGTGCTCGTCCTCCGGGATCGTCCCGGCGAAGGCGTCGAGGAAGGTCTGCATCGCCTGAGTGCCGACCTCGGGCAGGCCGAGGCCTAAGGCGCCGCCGCCGTCGGGGCGGGCGGCGCCGAAGACGCAGGGCCGTTCGAAGCGCCGGTCCTGTCGGCCGGGCGGACGCCGCCCCCGGGGCCGCCAGCGACGGCACAGGCGGCCCTTCCGGCCGACCCGCATCTCGTCCTGGAACCACAAGGTGATCCGCTTGGCGGGATGCGCTTCGGCCGCCGCCGTCAGGGCCGCGCGGAGCCCCTTTTTTCGAAGCGGTGCTGCGCGGCATCGTCGGTCTTCGGATGCGTCGGACGGACCTTCTGCCGCGAGACGCCCTCGCGCCGCAGGATCCGAGAGAGGCTCTGCGGCGTCAGGCGCTTGTCGAAGCGGGCCTCGATCCGGCGGCGGAGGTTCGGAAGCGCCCACGCGCTCACGCCGTCCGTCTCGGGATCGGGGCCGCGGAAGATCCGGTCGAAGAGCGGCGCCAGTTCCGCCGCGCTCGAGGCCGGTGGACGCCCCGGAAGCGGGCGGTCGCGCACGCCCTCCGGCCCCTCGGCGTCGTAGCGGATCACCGCGTCGCGCAGCGCCTGCCGCTCCATGCCCCGCCGCCGTCGCCGCGTCCGCGCGGCTCAGGCCGTCCATCGCGTTCGCGATCGCCGGCAGCCGCCGCGCCGCCCGATCGCTACGCTGCCGCGCCGCCAGGGCCCGAGGCTGCTCCGCCGGCAGATCGTCCCGGATCTCCAGCGCTCGGCCCCATGTCGCCTCCGTCTGACCGCCTCGGGCGACGGAATCACGGATCAAGGCGCGCGGGACTCCCCGGCAGAGTCAGAGCTTTCGAGCGGCGGTATGAGCGGCGCTCTGCATGTTCACGGTTTGCCCGTCTGACGGTGGCGGGCGGTCGATGGCCGTGGCGCTCGATGAGCCCGTGCTCGTCGCAGGGTCGCCGGAACGCGAGGAGGGCCGGGCGCCGTTCCTCGATCGTCTAGAACCGCACCCGGAGCAGGTTCTCCTTCGGCGTCCGGATCGACCTCCCGGCACGACCGTCGCCCTCGGGAGCCCGCACGAAGGCCGGGGAGCGCCCGGCGCCGAGCGACCGGGCCTCGCGCCGGAAGTCCGCGCTCATGTACCCGCTGCCATGGTCGTGGCGGAGGCTCACGGCCCCGGCGACGTCCTCGCCGACCGCGCCGAAGACGCCTGGAACGGCCTGCCCGATCGGCTCGCGCGCCGGTCGTGGCGCTCAAACCGACCGTGCACCGAGATCGCCCCCGGACCACCCCGATGGGGCGGCCAGTGAAAGGGGCTGCCGTCCGGCAACGCGCGGATGCGCCGGGCCGGCGCGGCGTCCGGCATCGCGCCCGGCGGCCCCGGTCTGCAGCGCGGCGCCGACGGCCGGTCGGCGGCCCGTCGGTGACGGCTCACCGTCGCGACGCGCCCGGCGCCGTCGAACACGACGATCGGCCGAAAGCCGTCGTCTTCGTGATGGGCCTCGAACAGGCGCAACGGCTGGCCGCCATGCACGGCGTCGAAGGTGTCGTCGAGGTCGAGGACGACGTGCCGGGGCGCCGTCGCGACGCCGGGGCGGCGGAGCGCGGCCATCGCGCGGCCCGTGCGCAGCGGCCTGCACCGGGCGGGCAGGTTCTCGAGCCCGCTGACGGTGGACTGCGAGCAGAGGTCGCGCGCCTACGGCGACCGCTCCGGCGCGGCGCTGAACACGGGGTCGACGCGCAGGGCGTCGGCGTCGACGCCGTCCTCCCTCGGCGCCGCGATCGTCGTCATCCGGACGCGCAGGACGTCGGCGAAGCTGCGCAGGGTGCGGGTCGCGGGGATCGTCGATGCAGGCCGCCGGCCTGCCGGCCATCTCGAGCCGCCGCTCCTCCTCCCGCAACCCCGGCCCTCCAGCGTCCGCGGACAGCGAGACCCACCGTCGAGACGGGCGCCGACCGCCTGGCCGATCATCGCTGACGGCCCGGCCACGGGGCGGCGTCGTCTCGTTCATGGCGGCTCTGGGCCCTCAGATCCCGCGCTTCTCGGCCTAGAAGGCCGAAAATCTAATTCTGGTCAGAGGCTTGGGCCAAGTCCCGCCAACCCTCGTGCGTAACTTGGGCGAGGTCGGCTTTCCCGGCGCGATGTTTCGGCCGTCCCTGCCAGCCGAAATCGCTCAAATCGTCCGGTGCTTGCGGGCGCCCCGCCGGATGCGCTGATGCGGACCGGACCCCCGCGACGCGGTGTCCGACGCCGAAACGCTCTGCGATTTCCGCGAGGCGCTCATCGGGGCGAGCGCGCTCGGCGCGTCGTTGGAACATGTCGACGCGGCGATCAGCGAGGCGGGGTATCCGCCGATGGCCGGGCGGATCGTCGACGCCACGTCGACGGCGTCGACGCGCCAGCGCGACACGGACGCCGAACAGGCCGGATCAAGGCGTGCGAGACCGTCGCCGAGATCCGGCTCGAGGAGCCCGCGAAGGCGCGGCGGATGGACGCCGACGTCTCGCTGGACGGTGAAGTTCTCGAAGGCGAGGCCCGCCGCGGACGGAGCGCCGCCGATAGACATCGCGACGCCCGCTTCGGCCGCACCGCGACGGTGGCGGCGTCTGGCGGGCGAGGAAGTCGAGCGCCTGCGACCGCGACGGCGTCCTTCAGAACACGCCGTGCCGTCCGCTCCCGCTCCGTGAAGCCGGAAACCCCGCTTCTCGGGATCGATCCCGACCATCGTGGCTTTCGTCGTGGTTCCGTCCCCCTCCACCTGCGCGCCGTTTCAAGACGCCGGCAAACGTCTGCGCCGCCGGGAGGGGGCGTCGACCCCCCCCAACGGTGGCGGTTCGACGGGGAGAGCCCGTCGGCCTGACCCCGCAACACGGCGCGCGCCTCTCGAACGCGATGCTGATGCTCAGGGCGCACGCGAGGCAATCGGGCCGGTCCCGATACCGCCTACGCTCCCGGTCGGGCCCTCGAGCCGGGTTGCCGGAGATGTCCGAATGGTCGCGGCGGTACGTCGTCGCGCTCCGGGAGCCGGGTTTCACCTCTCGAAACGAGGGGTTCCGGTTCCGAGATGTTCCCGGGACCGTGCCGGCGCGTGACCGAGCCGCGGTGGCGAGGCAGGCGGTGACGGCCGCTGCGCGAGGGCGCTGGTCTGCGCACTGGAAGAAGTCGAGCGGGGCGGGCGCATGCTCGTCGGGGGGCAGGCGCCGCCGCAGGGATCTCTGATGGCTCGGGCGCAAGGCGTTCCGGAACCGGGCTCCCTCGTCCGATCGCACCGGCCGGCCTCGGCTCCGGCGTCGTTCCGGCAGGCCACGGGCCCTGTGGTGCGTCGCTTCGACGCGTGATAGTCAGCGGTGCATGTCGACGTCCCTCGCCCCGACTCGTCCGCCGGAGACGAGTTCGCTCCATGCCCGCTTCGCAGCCCTCCGGGAGCGGATGGAGAGCCTCGTCGTCGGTCAGGAACGCGCGGGCGGGCGGCTCCTGCTCGCGCTGCTCGCCGACGGGCACGTGCTTCTGGAAGGGGCGCCGGGGCTCGCCAAGACGCGCATGGCGCGTCTGCTCGCCGCCTCGCTCGAGGGCGATTTCAACCGGATCCAGTTCACGCCGGACCTGCTGCCGAGCGATCTGATCGGCGCGCCGGTCTACGACCCGCGCGAGCATCGCTTCGAGTTCCGCCGCGGCCCCGTCTTCGCCAACGTCGTCCTCGCCGACGAGATCAACCGCGCCCCCGCCAAGGTGCAGTCCGCGCTGCTCGAGGCGATGGAGGAACGACAGGTCACCAGCGGCGAGACGAGCCATCGGCTGGAGGCGCCCTTCCTCGTGATCGCGACGCAGAACCCGATCGAGCACGACGGCACCTGGGATCTGCCGCAGGCGCAGCTCGACCGCTTCCTGCTCAACGTGCTGGTGGACTATCCCTCGGCGGCGGACGAGCGGCGCATCCTCGACCTCGTGATGGAGGAGACCCGCCGGTCGCTGGCCGGCGAGGGGTCCGAGGTCGCGGCGCCGCCCCTCTCCAAGGCCGAACTCGCCGAGGCGCGGCGGCAGGTGGCCGAGACGCACGTCTCCGATCTCGTGCGCGACTACGTGGTGCGGCTGGTGGCGGCGACGCGCGACGATCCCGTGGCGGTTCCGGGGGTGGGCGAGCATCTGGCGCACGCCGTCTCGCCGCGGGGCGCGCTGGCGCTGGTGCGCACCGGCCAGGCGCGCGCCAGGCTGGAGGGGCGCGACCATGTGCTGCCGGAGGACGTGGCCGACGTCGCGCACGACGTGCTGCGCCACCGCATCGGGCTCTCGCACAGGGCCGAGGTCGACGGGGTCCGGGCCGACGCGGTGGTGGCCCGCCTGCTCGAGGCGGTCGATGCCGTCTGACGGCCCGGCCGCGTCGACGGAGGAGCGGGCCGCGACCGAACTCGGGCTCGACGAACTTCTGGCCATGCGCCCGGCGCGCGTGACCGGCCCCTTCGCACGGGGCCGGCGCGGGCCGGACGGCGAGCGCGCGGGCCGCGGTCACGCCGTCAGCCTCCAGTTCGAGGGGATCGCGCCCTATGCGCCCGGCGACGACGTGCGCTGGATCGACTGGCGCGCCACCGCGCGCACCGGCGAGACGCAGATCCGCCGCTTCGCCGCCGAGAGCCACCGCGCCCATGTGATCCTGCTGGACCTGCATCCGGCGCTGCATTTCGGCATGCGCGGGCGCTACCTCGCCAAGACCGCCGCGCTGGTCGCCGCGCGCCTCGCCTGGGAGGCGGACGCGCTGCACGAGCCGGTGGGTCTGATCGCGACGGGGGTGGAGCCTGCGCCCGTGCGGCGCGGACGGCGCGCGGCATCGGACGTGCTGGGACGCATCCGCGACGCCTACCACGTCTCCCGGACGACGGCGCCGCCGCCGCTGGCCGAGCGGCTGGCGGAGGCGTCTCGGCGGCTGGGGGCAGGGGACGAGCTGCACCTCGTCGGCGACCTCGAGGACGAGGCGGCGGCGACGTCTGAGGCGGCGCGGGGCCTGACGGCGCGCCTCGCGGCGACGGTCTGGCTGGTGGAGGATCCGGCGATGGCCGCGCCCGTCGCGCCGGGGCGGTTTCCGCTTCGCCTCGCCGACGGCGCGCGTCGGGTCGTCTCGATCGGCCGCCGGGCGGCGGCCCAGGCTCCGGAGACGGCCGAGCGCCTGCGCGTCGAGCGGCGGCGGCGCCTGCGCGACGCCGGCTGGACCGTGCGCGCGGCGCTCGATCTCGCGCCCTCGGCCTCGACGCCGCGGCCGTGAGCCCCGAGGAGATCCTGGCCGAACTGCGGGACCTGCACCTCCCGCCCGCGCCGGAGGCGGGCGTCGTCGGTTTCGCCTGGGAGCCGCTGATCGGCGTCTCCGCGCTGGCGCTGCTGGCGATCGCGGCCCGTCTGTGGCGGCGAGGCGCGTGGCGCCGCGCGGCCCGGGCGCGGCTGGCGGCGGCGGCGGGCGAGCCCAACCGTCTCCGTCGCCTCGCCGAGACGACGCGGCTCCTCGGCGATCTCGGGCGGATCGGGCGCGTCGGGCGGGCCCCGGACTGCGCGCATCTTCCGCCCGAGCGGATCGGCCCGGCGGAGGAGGCGCGCCTGCGCGCGCATCTGGCGGCGGCGCTGCGCGGGCGGGCGTCGCGGTGATCGGCGGCGGCGAAGGGCTCTTCGGGCTCGACGTGGCGCTGCTGCGCCCCTGGACGCTGGCGCTCGCGCCGGCGCCGCTGCTGGCGGCCTGGCTGGCGCCGGCGCTCGCGCCCCCGGCGGCGCCGCGGCCGCCCGCCGAGGTGGCGCGCTGGCTCGGCGCCTTGGGCGAGGCGGGTGGGCGGCGGCCCGCGGCGCCCTCGGGGCTGGCGCTGCGCGTCCTCGGCTGGCTGGCGCTGGTGATCGCCCTCGCCGGACCGGTCACGCGGGGCGAGGCGCTGACCACGCCGAGCGGGCGCGACCTGATCCTCGCGGTCGATCTCTCGGCCAGCATGTCGGAGGAGGACATGCGCCTCGCGGGGCGCCGGACGACGCGCTTCGCGGTGCTGCGCGACGTGGTGGAGCCGTTCCTCGCCGGTCGGACCGGGGACCGGGTGGCGGTGATCGGCTTCGCGACCGAGGCCTATCTGGTGGCGCCGCCGACCCATGACGTCCGCGCCGCGGCGGCGACGCTGGAGGAGCTCTCGATCGGGCTGCCGGGCCGGCGCACGGATCTCGGGCAGGCCATCGGCCTCGCGGTGCGCATGCTGGAGGACGCGCCCGAGGGCGAGCGGCTGATGCTGATGCTGACCGACGGCGAGGCGAACGCCGGCGAACTCGGGGCCGAGGACGCCGCCGCGCTCGCCGCGGAGATCGGGCTAGAGTTGCGGATGATCGGCTTCGGCGGGGAGATCGCCTCGGAGAACGCCGCCTACATGGCCGAGATCGCGGCGATCACGCGGGGCGGCTATCACGAGGCGCGGGATCGCGAGAGCCTCGCGGCGGCGACCGAAGCGATCGGCGCGACGGCGCCGCTGCCGGGGCCGGAGACGCGGGAGCGGCGCGTCTTCGACCGCTCGGCCCCATTCCTCGCGACGGCGCTGGTCGCCGCCTTCGCGATCCTGTGGCGCGAGCGGGGGGGCGGCGCGTGATCCTGGCGTCTCCGTTCTGGCTGCTGGCGCTCCCGGCGCTGGCGGCGGGGGCGTGGCTGCTGCGCCGGGGCGGCGGGCTGGCGACGACGCTGCCGGGGCAGTGGGACCGGCTGATCGATCCGGCGCTGCGGGGGCCGCTGGCGCGCCGGCTCGGCGCGGCCGGCGGCGCGCGTTGGCGGCCCGCGCTCGCCGCGGCGGCGCTGACGGCGCTGGCCTTGGCGCATCCGGTGATCGACGCGGGGGGCGCGCCGGCGCATCCCGACCTCGTCGGCCGCGTGCTGGTCATCGAGACCGCGAAGGGGGTCGATCCCGGGCCGCAGCGCCGCCTCGCCGAGCGGCTGTTGGCGCCGGGCGCCCCGCCCACCGCCCTCGTCGCGGCGGCGGGCGAGGGCTACGACGTCGTGCCCCTCACCGAGGATCGCGCCCATCTCGGTCGCTATCTCGCGGTGCTGTCGGATGCGGTGATGCCGGAGCATGGGCGCCGTCCGGCCGCCGGGCTGGCGCATGCCGAGGCGACGTTGGCGCGCGCCGGGACGGTGGTGGGGCAGACGGTGTTCCTCCCGGCCGCGCCGCCGCCGCCTGAGGCGGCGCCTCCGGCGGCGCGCTCGCTGCGGGTGGTGCTGGCCCACGACGACGCGCTGCACCGCGCCTGGCGGGAGACGGCCGGCGCTTGGGGCGCGCGCCTCGCCGGGCCGGACGATCTCGGCGCCGTGCGCGGTGATCTCGAGGCCGCGCTGGCCGAGGAGGCGGCGACCGGGCTGCCGGGCGGCGCGACGGATCTCCGCCCCTGGCTCGCGGGGGCGGCGGCGGCCTGCTGGCTGGCGCTGTTCCGGCGGAGGGCCGAGGCGTGAGGCTCGGCGCCGCGCTTCTCCTCGGCGGACTGGCGCTTGCGCTCGGGCTCGGCTGGCTCGTCCCGCATCTCTCCGAGCCGCCCGATCGGACGGCGGTCGCGATGCGCCTTCTGGAGACCGGCCGGGCGCGGGAGGCGGCGCACCTGTTCGAGGATCCGGCCTGGCGCGGCGTGGCGGAGCATCGCGCGGGCCGGCATCGGCGCGCGGCGGCGGCCTTCCTCGCCCGGGAGACGCCGGAGACGCTCTACAACGCCGGCGTCGCGCAGGCGCATGTGCACGAGTGGGCCTCGGCGAAGGCGGCCTTCCGCAAGGTGCTGCGTCTCGTGCCCGATCATGCCGATGCGCGGCACAACCTCGCCGTGGTGGAACGGGCCGAGGCGGCCGAGGCGGAGGCGCTGGAAGCGGCGCGCGGCGAGGGCTCCGGCCAGGGGCCGGGCGCCGGGCCGCGGGAGACGGCGCCGGGCGAGATCGCGGGCGACGAGCGGGTCGAGGACGGCGAGGCGCGCGACGGCGAGACCCGCGCCGCGGAGGCGCCGAGCGAGCGGGGCGGGCGCTCGGAGGGCGGCGGCCTGCCGGGCGAGACGCAGCGCAGCCCGGACGCCGAGGGTGGGGCGTCCGCGGCGGCGGAGGACGAGGACGGGCGTGGCCAGGAGGGCGCCACGGCGGCGCTGGCGGCGATCCGGCGCGAGAGCGCGCAGGCGGCGGCCATCCTGCTGCGGCGGATCGAGGACGATCCGGCGCGTGTGCTGGCGGCGCGGCTGCGGGCGGCCTACGCGCTGCGCCATGAGCGCGAGGGGGTCGGGCGGTGAGGCGGATCAGCCTCTTGGCGGCGCTCTGGCTGCTGCTCGCGGGGCCGGCGGGGGGGCAGGACACGACCATCGCGATGCCCGATGTTCCGGAATTGTTCCTCGCGCTTTCGCCCGGGTCCGCGGCCGCGACCGGGGTGCGGGTGCAGTCGCAGATCGTGCTGCGGCTGCGCCTCGCCTCGGCCCGGCGGTTCGAGCGGCTGGAGCTCTCGCTGCCCGACGACATGCCGGGCGCGGAGGTGGTCCGTCTCTACCGTCCCCGCACGCGCGAGGTGCGCTCCTACGCCTCGGACGGTTTCGTGTTCGAGGCCGGCTTCGCGATCTTCCCGCAGCGCAGCGGCGTGCTGGAGATCCCGCCGATCGAGGCCGTCGGCGTCGTCGCGGGCGAGGACGGCGGCGAGGTCCGCTTCGCCGAGCGCTGGCCCGGCGCGCGGATCGAGGTCGCCGGCATCCCCGCCGACTGGGGCGATCGCTGGTGGATGGTGGCCGACCGGGTGGAGATCCGCGAGCGCTGGTCGATCCCGCCCGAGGCGGTGCGCCAGGAGGACGTGCTGCGCCGGGAGGTCACGGTCGTCGCGCACGGGGTGCCGGCCGAGCGGATGGCGCCGCCTGAGTTCGCCCCGGCGCGGCGGGCGCGGGTGACGGAGGCGGGCGGCCTCTCGGAGACCACGGTCGGCGGCGGCGGGCTGATCGGCACGCTGGTGCGGGCCTGGGACGTGGAGATCGGCGACGCGGCGGTCGTCGACCTGCCGCCGGTCAGGGTCGAATGGTGGGATGCCGCGGCGGACGCCCCGGCGCGCGGCGCGGCGCCGGCGCTGCGCATCGAGCCTCTGCCGGCGGATCGCGAGGCGCTCGCCGCGGCGCTGATGCGCGAGGCGGCGGAGGAGCGCCGGGCCGCCCGGCGCGCGGCGCTGACGCTGCTGGGCCTCGCGCTGGCGCCGGCGGCGCTGCTCGGGCTCGTCGGGCTGCGGGCGTGGCTGCCGACGCGCGAGGACCGGCGGCTGCGCGCCGCCTGCCGGGCCGGGGCCTCGCCGCTCGACGTCCTGCAGGCGGTCGAGGCCTGGGGGCGGGCGCGGGGCGGGAGGCCGGATCCGGCGCGCCATCCGGCCGCCGCGACGGCGCTGCGACGTCTGGAGACGGCGACCTTCGGCCCGGCCGGGCGCCGGGAGGCCCCGGACCCCGCCGGCGTCGCCGCGGCGCTGCTGGCGGCGGCGCGGCGCGAGCGGCTCGGCGCGCTCGGCCGACGGCTCGCGGCCGCGACGCGGGCGGTGCTGGGTCCGCGGCTCGATCTTCCGGGCGGGCGAGCGGGCCGGCGAGGCGGGTGAAGCGCCCTGACGGCCCGCCTCGGCGGAGCTTGCCGGGGTCGCGGACGTCTCTCAACCATGAATTGTATCACAAGACCGGTCAAACCGGCCGGCGGATCGGCCGAAAATGCTTGCCGCCTAGTAAAGTGAAGGCTGGCGGCAGAGATCCGCCTGCGTCATGATGTCCGCGACAATTGGAAGCGGCTTCGCGCACCGGGCGAGTCGCGACAAAGGGAGGCTCCATGACCCGGAAACGTACCCCCGCTTCGCGTGACGCGACGCAGTCCCCCGTGAGTTCCGACCGTCGCGACGTCCTGATCGGCGCGGCGGCGCTCGCCGCCGGCATCGCCGGGTTCGTCCCGGACCGCTCCGACGCCTCCACCGAGATCGAGGAGAACGCGGCGCTGCGGCTCGGCGATCGATTCGAGATCGCGCGCGGCCCGATGAAGGGCGAACTGCTTCGGGCCGACATGCTGACGCCGGGCGAGAAGCCGGTGGAGTGCTTTCCGGTCGACGCGGTCACCGGCACGGTGCGCCGAGGCAACCGGCTGAACCGCACGCTGGCGCTGAAGCTCGACCCCGCCGAGATGGAGGACGCGACCCGCGCGCTCTCGGTCGACGGCGTGCTCGCCTACTCGGCGGTCTGCACGCACAAGGGCTGCACCATCAAGTCGTGGAAGGACGAGGAGCGCATCCTGCGCTGCCACTGCCACCTCTCGGAATTCGCGGCGCTGGACGGCGGCCGCGTCATGAAGGGACCGGCGATGCATCAGCTTCCGATGGCGCCGCTCGGCGTGGACGACGACGGCTTCGTCGTGGCCACGGCCGGCTTCACGGAGGAGCCGGGCGGCAAGACGAAGTGACCGCTTCGCGGCCCTCGGAAGGCGGGCCGAACCGTCTTCCGGAACCCCTGGGAGGAAAGATCATGAAGAGACTGTCCACGGCCCTGATCGCGCTGGCGGTCGGCGGGCTGGGCGCGCCGGCGCACGCCGAGAACGGCGCGCTGCGCGGGCTCGCGCTGCTCGACGTCTACAACGAGGTGACGGACGAGCGGCTGCGCGACCCCGAGCCGCGCAACTGGCTGACCTGGCGCGGCAACTACGAGGGCTGGGGCCACAGCCCGCTGAAGCAGATCGACAGCTCCAACGTCGCGGACCTGGTGCCGGTCTGGAGCTATTCGACCGGCGCCACCGAGGGCCACCAGGCGCCGCCGATGGTCAACGACGGGGTGATGTACGTCACCACGCCGGGCAACCAGGTGATCGCGCTCGACGCCGCGCACGGCACCCAGCTCTGGCGGTACCAGCGGCCGCTGCCGGGCGACCTGTTCCAGCTGCACCCGACCAACCGCGGCGTCGCGCTCTACGGCGACAAGGTCTACATGGCGACGCTCGACGCGGGCGTGGTCGCGCTCGACGCCAAGACCGGCGAGGTGGTCTGGGACGTGCCGGTCGGCGACTACACGGAGGGCTACTATTCGACCCTTTCGCTGCTGGCGGCCGAGGGCGTGATCGTCACCGGCGTCTCCGGCGGCGAGTTCGGCATCCGCGGCTACGCGGTGGGGCTCGACGCGGAGACGGGGGAGGAGGTCTGGAAGACCTACATGATCCCGGGGCCGGGCGAGCCGGGCCACGAGACCTGGCAGGGCGAGAGCTGGAAGACCGGCGGCGGCTCGGTCTGGATGCAGCCCAACTACGACGACGAGACGGGGCTGCTCTATCTCGGCACGGGCAACGGCGGTCCGTGGATGCCGGACACCCGGCCGGGCGACAACCTCTACACGACCTCGGTCGTGGCGATGGACCTCGGGTCGGGCGAGATCAAGGGCCACCACCAGTATCACTGGAACGACGCCTGGGACTGGGACGAGAACTCGGCGCCGCTGCTGATCGACATCGAGCGGGACGGGCGCACGGTGAAGGGCCTCGTGCATGCCGGGCGCAACGGCTACCTCTGGACGCTGGAGCGCACGGCGGAGGGCCCGATCGAGTTCCTGCACGCGGAACCCTACGTCGAGCAGAACGTCTTCGAGTCGACCGATCCGGAGACCGGCCGGCCGAGCTACGACGAGTCGAAGACCCCCGGCACCGACAAGACCGTGACCTTCTGCCCGAGCCTCTGGGGCGGCAAGGACTGGCCGCCGGAGGCCTACAATCCGGACACCGGGCTGTTCTACATCCCGGCGCACGAGAACCTCTGCTCCGAACTCGGCGGCGTGCCGCTCGAGGAGCGGGAGCCGGGCGAGCTCTACATCGGCATCCCTATCGACGTGATCCTGTCCTCGCTGCGCTTCGCGGACGGGATCGACACGTCGCAGCCCGTGCCGATCGGCAAGCTCCAGGCCTGGGACATGAACACCGGCGAGATGAAGTGGGAGCAGAGCTTCAACGACACGCCATACTGGGGGCCGATCCTCTCGACGGGCGGCAACCTCGTGTTCACCGGAGGCACCAACGACCGGATGTTCCGCGCCTTCGATGCGGAGACCGGCGAGAAGCTCTGGGAGTTCCCGACCAATTCGGGCGTCACCGCGCAGCCGGCGGCTTTCGAAGTGGGCGGCACCCAGTACATCTCCGTTCAGTCCGGCTGGGGCGTCGACGCCGAGCGCATGCAGGGGCTGCTGAAGGACATGCTGCCGGAAGGCCGCGTGCCGGACGTGCCTCAGGGCGGCGTGATCTGGGTCTTCGCGCTGAAGGACCGGATGTGAGCATGGCGCGAAGCTCTCGTCGAGGGCGCGCGGTCCGGGGGCGCCTCGCCCCCGGACTGGCCTTCGCCTCGGCGATCGTCGCCGGGGTCGTGGGCGCGGCCGCCGCCACTCCGGCGGCCGGCCCGCCGCGCGATCCGGACAGCCTCGTCCGGGCCATCCGCGAGGCGATCGAGACCAAGGACTACGAGGTCTTTCGCGAACTCGTGTTCTGGAAGGACGCCGGAAAGATCAAGCGGCGCGTCGTGCGCTTCGAGATCAACCGGGGCCTCGGCCGTCGGATACGCTCGATCACCTTCGAGCCGTTCCCCGAGAACGGCATGGCCGGCGTCGTCGCGACCGGCAAGCTGATCCCGAACATGGAGGTCACGAACCGCGTCCGGGTGATCTACGACGAGCCGCCGACCCCGGCGGGCAAGCCGCCGACGGCGGTGTTCCTCGTCGGCAAGATCGACGACGCGTACCGCATCGGCCTCGTGGTCCGGAAGCCGGGCTTCGACGACGACGACTGAGCGGCCGCCGGCCGGCGAGGGGGCCTCGGGCGCCGCGGCGCGTCCGGGGCCCTTGCGCGTCAGTAGGCCTGGCCGAAGTCGTACCAGGGCCGGGTCTCTCCCTCCGGCGCGCCGCGGCGCACGACGACGCGGCCGGAGGCGGGGGCGGCGCCGTCGGCCTCCGGCCGGCCGAGGATGCGCTCCGGCAGGCCGTCGCCGTCGAGGTCGATCTCGAGCGCCGGGGCGGAGGCGGTTTCGGCGCGCGGGGCCTGCGCCGTAGGGACCGGGCCGAGGGCGAGCGGCGGCGCGCCGTCGCGCAGGCGGTAGGCGTGGCCCGCGGGGCCGGCGGCCGCATGCACCAGGAGCCGGCCCTCATGCCAGGCGAGTCCGGCGCCGAAGGCCGCCACCGTGGCGCCGCGCGGTCCGGGGGCGGGCGGGACGAGGCGGGTCCAGGGACGCAGGCCGCCGACGGGGTGGCCGCGGTAGAGATAGACCGCGCCGCGCCCGCCATCCTCGCCCGGCGCGCCGACCGCGAGGTCCGGCGTGCCGTCGCCGTCGAGGTCGCGCGCGAGGAGGGCGGCGCCGAAGCGGTCCCCGGTCTCGTCCCGGTCGAGGCGGTTGCGGGGCGCCGAGCCGTAGACCGCGACGAGGCCGTGGATGTCCGAGGCGCTCAGCGCGGGCACCCCGCGGCTGAAGTCGGCGGTGGCGCCGGCGACGCAGCCGACCATGATCGACTGGGGATCGTAGGGCGTCAGCGGCGCGTCGGCCTCGACGTAACGCGCGCCGCCGGGGGCGGAGAGGCCGCAGCGCTCAGGCTCCGGCAGATCGGCGCGCGCGTATTCGTGGCCGAAGCCGAGGACGTGCCCGAACTCGTGCACCGGGGCCTTGAGGTTCACCGAAAGGGCCGCGAGCGACCAGAGCGCCGGCAGGCGCACGCCCCGCCGCATGCCGTCGAGCGCGGCCCCGCGCGCGAGCGCTCTCGGATGGCCCCCGTCGATCGCGAGGCGCACGCCCCCCTCTCCGCGCCGGCAGGTCCCCCAGCCGAGGAAGCGCACCGCGCTCTCGCGCTCCCAGGTGCGGGCGACGCTGCGGCGGATCATCTCGCGCTCCTGTCGGTGCTCGGGGCGCGGGTCCTCCCAGCAGACGCGGATCTCGGGCCCGGGCCAGGCGGCGCCGGGGGTCAGCGTCAGCGCCGCCGCGCCGCCCTCCGGGGCGAGCAGGAACGCGGCCGCGAGGATCGCCGTAAGCGTCTTGGTCATGGATCGGTCCCCGCCTTCGCCGTGGCCGGGCGGGAAGGGTAGGGCGGATGGCGCCCGCGTCCCGCCCCGGGGGCGGCGTCAGCCCCCGAACCAGTCGGCGTGCAGCGCCTCCACTGCGCCGCGCGCGCGCCGCTCGGCCCGCGAGAGCGGCGAGCGGCGGTCGGATACGAGGCGCGCCGGGCGCCCGCCGAACTCCAGCACCCGGTCGGCGAGGATCAGCGCCTCGCGCCGGTCATGCGTCGCGATCAGGCCGAGCGCGCCGGTGCGCTCGAAGGCGGCGTCGAGCAGGCCGCGCATCGCCTCGGCCGAGGCCGGGTCGAGCGAGACCAGCGGCTCGTCGAGCAGGATCGCGACCGGATCGACGGCGAGCGCGCGCGCCAGCGCGGCGCGCCGCTGCATGCCGAGCGAGACGCGCTCGGGGTGCAGGTCCGCCGCCTCGGAGAGCCCGACATCGGCGAGGAGGGCGCGCGCCCGCGCGGGGTCGCCGCAGACGATGGCGACGTTCTCGGCCAGCGTGCGCCAGGGCAGCAGGCGGGGCGTCTGGAACACCATGGCGATGCGGCCGGGGGGCGTGCGGATCTCGCCCTCGAAGTCGCGGTCGAGCCCGGCGATCAGGCCGATCAGCGCGCTCTTGCCGATGCCGGACGGACCGATCAGCGCCGCCCGCTCGCCCGGCGCGAGCTCGAACGCGATCTCGCCGAGGACGGGCGGGCCGCCGGCGAAGCGCTTCTGCCGCAGCGCGACGGAGAGGCCGCCGCTCATCGCCGCCAGTGCGTCGCGCGCCGCTCCCACGGCTCGAGGATCAGGAGTTCGATGGCCTGCACCACGAGGATGAAGCCGAAGGCGTAGGCGAGGATCGTGGCGACATCGAAGAGCTGGAAGTAGGAATGCAGCTGGAAGCCGACGCCGTTCGGCCGGCCGAGCAGCTCCACCACCAGCACGATCTTCCAGACGAGCGCGAGCCCGTTGCGCGCCGCCACCGCGAAGAACGGCGCGAGCTGCGGCAGCACCACGTGGCGCAGCCGGTCGAGGCGCGAGAGGCGGTGCACCTCCGCCATCTCGTCGAGGTCGCGCGAGAGGGCGCGCGCCCCCTCGCGCAGCGTGGCGGCGACGTTGGGGATCTTGTTGACCGCGACGGCGGCGAGGGCCGCGGCCTCGGTCAGGCCGAACCAGACGTAGCAGAGGATGATGGTGACGAGGGCCGGCAGGTTCAGGAACAGCGTCAGCCAGCCCCCGAAGGCCCGGTCGAGCGCGCCGCTGCGCCCGAGCGCGAGGCCGAGCGCCGAGCCGAGGACCATGGCCAGCCCGAAGGCGGCGGCGACGCGGGCGAGGGTGGCGCCGAGATGGCCGAAATAGCCGTCGGTGCGGATCTGGACGAGCAGCGCCTCCCAGACCGCGACCGGACCCGGCAGCTCGTCCGAGCCGATCAGGGCGGCGAGCGCGGCCCAGACGAGGCCGAAGCCGAGCAGCGAGAGCCCGGTCCAGCCGAGCCGTGCGCCGAGGGCGCCGCCGCGGCGCCCGGCGGGGCGCGTCTCGGGCCCGGAAGCGACGGGCTGGGCGACGTCAGCGGCCATTCGCGGGGGCGGGGGCGGCGAAGCCCTCGGCGTCGAGAGCGCCGGCGGTGGCGAAGCCCGGCCCGCCGAGCGCGGTCAGCAGGGCGTGCAGCCGGCGCGCGGCGGCGAGCCGGTCGTCGGACCAGGCGGCGCCGGCGATCCCCTCGCGGAAGCGGTCGCGGAGGGCGAGGAATTCGGCGTCGTTCGCGGCGTTCATGCGCGGGCGCAGGCGCCGCCACTCGGCGTCGTCGTGAAGGAGGAGGGTGCGCGCCGCGTCGACCGAGGCGAGGAAGGCGGCGGCCTCGGCCTCGGCGAGGCGGTCGGCGTTCCAGACGAAGCCGACCAGCGGCGGGGCGGGGACGATGCCGAGGGCGGCCATCGCCTCCTCCGCCCCGAGCAGGCGGTGCGCGCCGGCGGCCTGGAGCTTGGCGGCCCAGTGCCAGTAGGTCGAGACGGCGTCGACGGCGCCGGTCTCGAACTGGCGGGCCATCAGCGGCGGGGCGCCGAACAGGAGCTCGGCCCGCTCGGCCAGATCGAAGCCGCAGAGTTCGCGCGAGAGGGCGCGGTAGATCAGCCAGCTCTTGTCGCTCTCGCCGCCGACGACGCCGATGCGCCCGCCGTCGAGGTCGCAGAGCGAGGCGACGCCGCTCCGGCTCATCAGCGCGCCGAGGGAGACGGAATAGGGCGCGAAGCGCACGTCCTCGCCCGCGTCGCGGCGGCGCTGGGACCAGATCCAGTCCTCGACGATCAGGTCGGCCTCGCCCGAGAGGAAGGCGACGGCGGTGGCGGGGGCGCCGGCGAGGGCCATGACCTCGAGGCGGTAGCCGGCCGCGGCGTCGAGGCCGTTGGCGGCGATGGCGTCGGCGAGCCAGGAGACGGTGCCGAACTTCAGCACCGCGAGGCGGACGACGGGGGCGTCGCGGTCGGCCGCGGCGAGGGGCGCGCCGACGAGGAGCAGCGCGGCGGCGAGAAGAACCTTTCGGATCAGAGGCATGGAGGGCGGCGCGTCAGGGCGCGCGCCGCAGGTCGCGGCGGGTGAGGCGGCGCTGCATCCAGGGCTCGCGCGGGGCGGCGTAGTGGATGTCCTCGGCCTCGGCGAGTTCCTCGAGGACGCCGGAGGCGGCGAGATCGGCGAGGGCGGCGTCGGCGGCGGCGATGAGGTTCGGGTTTCGTTCCAGCCCCGCCATGGCGATGTTGAAGCCGAGCGGGTGGCGCCAGTCGTGCAGGGTCAGCAGACTGACCGGGTTCTGGCGGCGGTGGAAGTCGAAGGCGGCGACGTCGACCAGCGCCGCGTCGAAGGCCCCGCCCTCGAGCTTCCAGAGGAAGTCGGGGCCGGGGTTGAAGGTGACGGAGGCGTCGACCGTCGCCTGCGGCGCCTCGGTCAGCGCGATGATGCCGGAGAGGGTGCCCTGCTGCACGCCGAGGTCGAGGCCCGCGAGATCCTTCGGCCCCTCGATGGCGCGCCCGACCTTCGGGCCGGTGACGATGCCGATCTCGGCGCGCATGTAGGGGCGGGTGGCGGCGACGGGCTCGAGCGGCACGAACTCCACCCAGTCGCGCGTCGGCATGTCGTCCCAGCGCGGCGGCGCGGCGTTCTCGGCCGGCGGCGGGCCGAGCGCGCCTTCGTAGAGCGCGACGGCCGGCACGAGATCGCAGAGGCCCTTGGCGAGGAGGGCGTAGGTCTCCTTCACCGGGTCGCTCTCCTCCTCGGGTTCGCTCTCGAACCACTGCACGGCGAGGTCGAGACCCATGGCCTCGGCCGTCGCCGCGGCGACGCGGTAGTCGAAGCCCGAGCCCCCCTCGTGGCGCCAGCCGGAGAGGGCGCCGCCGTTGCGGGCGAGGCAGACGGTGAGGCGCCCCTCGGCCACCGGATCGAGGTCGGAGGGAGCGGGCGGCGCGGCGGCGGAATCGTCCGTCTCCGCGTCGTCCGCGGGGGGCGCGGCCTCGGGCGCGTCGGGGTAGGGCTCCTTGCCGCCGCGGGTGGCGACGTAGACCCAGAGCGATTCCAGCTCGTCCGGCTTCAGGATGTCGCCCCAGGCCGGCATGTCGCCGCGGCCGTCCATCACCGAGCTCTCGAAGCGCGCGCGCTGGTCGAGCGGGAAGCGGCGCAGGTCGTAGGAGCCGGTGCCGGCGCTGACCATGTCGACGCCGTGGCAGTGCGAACAGAAGGTCCTGTAGGTGGAGACGCCCTTGGCGAGCACGGCTTCGAGCTCGGAGGCGCCGGCGGGCGGGGCGAGGAGGGCGGGCGCCAACGGCGCCAGCCCCCCGATCAGGACGCGAAGAACGGTCCTGCGCA
Organism: Paracoccaceae bacterium; assembly: GCA_041685625.1. Classification (GTDB taxonomy): domain Bacteria; phylum Pseudomonadota; class Alphaproteobacteria; order Rhodobacterales; family Rhodobacteraceae; genus Albimonas. The sequence goes on from JAWLFJ010000061.1 coordinate 18,447, forward strand.
TCATTCGCCCGGCAGCGCGAAGGTCCAGACGTTGCCGCCCGGCGGCACCGAGGCCAGCCGCTCGTCCCCGCCGAAGAGCACGTAGACCGCGCCGCCGCCGTTGACGACGGTCACGTACTGACGGCCGTCATGCTCCCAGGTGATCGGCTGGCCGACGATGCCGGAGCCGGTCTGGAACTCCCACAGCTTGTCGCCGGTCTCGGCGTCGAAGGCCTCGAACTCGCCGGTCTGGGCGCCGGTGAACACCAGCCCGCCCGCCGTCGACAGCACGCCGGCGTTGCGCGGGATGTCGGAGCGCTGCTCCCACTTGACCTCGCCGGTGGTCGGCTCGACGGCGCGGAGCGCGCCGCGATGACCGTCCGGCCATTCCCAGCTGAATTCGGCGCCGAAGAAGAAGACGCCGGCGCGGTACTGCGGCTCGACCGCCTTGTAGTTCATGCCGAAGTTGAACGTGTTGATGTAGGCGAGGCCGGTCTGATCGCTCAGCGACATCGGCGCCCAGTTCTTGCCGCCGAGCGCCGAGGGCCAATGGGTCACCGGCTCGCCGGCGACGGCATCGTGATAGACCTGCGTGTGGATCGGACGCCCGGTCTCGAGATCGACGCCCTCGGCCCAGTTGACCTCCTCGACGAACTGGTTGGCGGCGATCAGTTCGCCGTTCTCCCGGTCGAGCACGTAGAGGAAGCCGTTGCGGTTGGCGTGGACGATCGCCTTGCGGCCCTCGATCTCGGTCAGCACCATCTCGTTGGTGGCGTCGTAGTCGAAGGGATCGTTCGGCGAGAACTGGAAGTGCCACTTGATCTCGCCCGACTTCGGGTCGAGCGCGAGGACCGAGGAGGTGAACAGGTTGTCGCCCGGACGCACGCCGGCGTTCCAGGAGGCGGCGTTGCCGGTGCCCCAGTAGGTGGTGTTCAGCTCCGGATCGTAGGTGCCGGTGAGCCAGGCGGGGCCGCCGCCGGTCTTCCAGGCGTCGCCCGCCTCGTCCTGCCAGGTCTCCGAGCCCGGCTCGCCCGGGGCGGGCACGGTGTAGGTGCGCCAGAGGCGCTGGCCGGTCTCGGGGTCGTAGCCCTCGATGTAGCCGCGGATGCCGTATTCGCCGCCGGAGATGCCGACGATCACGACGCCGTCCGCGACGAGCGGCGCGACGGTCATCGAGTAGCCGTCCTTGAAGTCGATCGACCTGGTGCGCCAGACCTCCTCGCCCGTCTCGGCGTCGAGCGCGATGACGTGGGCGTCGAGCGTGGTGCGGAACAGCCGGCCCTCGAGGATCGCGACGCCGCGGTTGACGATGCCGCAGCAGGCCACGCGCGGCGTCTCGGCCGGGTAGTCGAGCATGCTCTTCCAGAGCTGGCGGCCGGTCAGCGCGTCGAGCGCCATCGTGGCGGCGTGCGTGGTGACGTACATCACGCCGTCGTGGATGATCGGAAAGCTCTCCTGCCCGCGGGTGTCGGCGAGGCTGTAGGCCCAGACCGGGGCGAGGCCGTCGACGTTGGAGCGGTCCACCTCGTCGAGCGGGCTGTAGCGGGTCTGGCCGTAGCCCATGCCGTAGGTGAGCACGTTCTCCGGCGTGTCCGCGTCGGCCGCCAGATCCTCGAGCGTCTGGGCCGCCAGCGGCGCGGCGAGCGAGAGCGCCAGCGCCCCCGCGAGAGCGTATCGTTCGAACTTCACTCTGCATCCTCCCATGAGCGGCCGGATTCGGGTCCGGCGTCTGATTTCCGCGCCATTCCTCGCGGAGCGTCGCGTCATCCGTCGGAGGCTGCGCCAAGCGACCTCGCGGCGCAAGCGGCGCGATGCGCATGCCGAACGCCCGTCGCGTCGCGAAGGTCGAGCGGCATTGCGATTCGCAACGGGCTCGGGCAACGTCACGTCATCCCGCCGCGAAAAAAGGACGCACCCAATCGTCCCGGCGCCGGGACGGGGCCGCCTCGTCGGAGAGCGCGGCGCATTCGGGAGGAGACGCAATGGCGAAGTTCACGCTGAACGGCGAGTCGGTGGAGCTCGACGCGCCGGACGACATGCCGCTGCTCTGGGCGCTGCGCGACGTCGCGGGACTGACGGGCGCCAAGTACGGCTGCGGCGTGGGGCTCTGCGGGGCCTGCACCGTTCACATGAACGGGGCCGCCGAACGCTCCTGCATGCTGCGGATGTCGGACGTCGAGGGCCAGTCGGTGACGACGATCGAGGGCCTCGGCGGCGAGAACCGCGTGCAGCAGGCCTGGCGCGAGCTGAACGTGCCGCAGTGCGGCTTCTGCCAGACCGGTCAGATCATGCAGGCCGTCTCGCTGCTCTCGGAGAACCCCGACCCGACGGACGACGAGATCCTGCAGGCGATGGCCGGCAACGTCTGCCGCTGCGGCTGCTACCAGCGCATCGTCGCCGCGGTGCGTCACGCCAGCACGGGGGCCTGAGCCATGCTGCATCACCTGAATGCCGACCGTTCCGGAACGCCGCGCGAGAACGCGGGCTTCCGCGTCGAGAAGGTCTCCCGCCGCGGCTTCCTCGCCGGTTCCGCCGCGGGGCTCGCGGTCGCGGTCTATGCCGCGGGCGCCGAGGCGTTTCCGCGCTGGCCGCACGGCGGGCAGTCGATGCCGCACGGGGTGCGGCCCGATCCGCTGGTCTTCGTCTCCATCGACCCGGACGGGACGGTGACGCTGGTCGCCCACCGCTCCGAGATGGGGCAGGGCTCGCGCACCTCGATCCCGATGATCATGGCCGACGAGATGGAGGCCGACTGGCTGCGCGTGCGCATCGTGCAGGCCGAGGGGGACGAGCCGAAATACGGCAACCAGGACACCGACGGCTCGCGCTCGCTGCGCCATCACGTGCAGATGGCGCGGCAGATCGGCGCCTCGGTCCGGCACATGCTGGCGGAGGCCGCGGCCGAGGCCTGGGGCGTGCCGGCGCATCAGGTGCGGGTGGAGGACCACCGCGTCGTGCACGGCACGCGCTCGGCCGATTTCGGCGCGTTCGCCGAGGCCGCGATGGAGCGCCCGGTGCCGGCCTTCGAGGATCTCACCTTCAAGGACCCGGCCGAGTTCCGCTATGTCGGCAAGGGGCGGGTTCAGATCCACGACCTGCGCGACATCACCACCGGCGAGGCGATCTACGGCGCCGACGTCTCCGTGCCGGGGATGCTCCACGCGGTGATCGCGCGCCCGCCGGTGGTCGGCGGCCGGGTCAGGAGCCTCGATGCCGCCGAGGCCGAGGGCGCGCCGGGCGTTCGCGCCGTGGTGGAGCTCGAGGGGTCCGGCCTCGCCTCGAAGTTCGCGCCGCTCGGCGGCGTGGCGGTGATCGCGGAGACGACGTGGCACGCGATCCGGGCGCGCGAGCTGCTGAAGATCGAGTGGGATCACGGGCCGCACGCGTCCTACGAGTCCGGCCCCTTCATGGAGGAGATGGTCGCGACCGCGGAGAAGCCGGGCAAGGTGCTGCGCCGGCAGGGCGATCCCGACAGGGCCTTCGCCGAGGCGGCGCGGACCTTCGCCGGCACCTACACCCAGGCCCACATGGCGCACATCCCGATGGAGCCGCCGGTGGCGCTGGCGGACTGGCGCGAGGAGAGCCTCGAGGTCTGGGCGCCGGCGCAGTCGCCCTATGTCTGCCGCACCGACATCGCCGAGGCGCTGGGCATGGATCCGGCCAAGGTCAGGGTCAACGTCACGCTTCTGGGCGGCGGGTTCGGGCGCAAGTCGAAGCACGACTTCGCGATCGAGGCCGCGCAGCTCTCGAAGGCCGTGGGCGCCCCGGTGCGCGTGCAGTGGACCCGCGAGGACGACATCCGGCACAGCTTCATGCACACCACCTCCGCCGAGCGCATCGAGGTCGCGCTCGACGGGGAGGGCAGGGTGTCGGGCTGGCGCCACAACTCCGTGGCGCCGTCGATCCTCAGCACCTTCGCGCCGGACAGCGGACACCAGTTCTTCATCGAGAACGGGATGGGGCATGTCGACATGCCCTTCGCGATCCCCAACGTCTCGGTCGAGAACGGCGAGGCGATGGCGCACGCGCGCATCGGCTGGTTCCGCTCGGTCTCCAACATCCCGCGGGCCTGGGCCATCGGCTCCTTCGTGGGCGAACTGGCGGCCGAACTGGGCAAGGACCAGAAGGACATGTGGCGGGAGCTGATCGGGTCCGCCCGCGTGGTGAACCCGGCGGCCGAGGGCTATCCGGACGACTTCTGGAACTACGGCGAGCCCTACGAGGCCTTCCCGATCGAGACCGGGCGCCTCGCCAACGTCCTCGACATGGCGGCGGACGCGATCGGCTGGGGCCGGGAAATGCCGGAGGGCGAGGGCCTCGGCCTCGCCGTGCATCGCAGCTTCGTCAGCTACGTGGCGGCGGCGGCGCACGTGAAGGTGGTGGACGGGCGCGTCACGGTGCCGGAGCTGCACCTCGCGGTCGACGCGGGCTTCATCGCCAACCCCGAGCGGGTCCGGAGCCAGATGGAGGGCGCGGCGGTGCAGGGCATGACCGCCCTGCTGCATTCGGGGATCACCTACACCGGCGGCGTGGTCGACCAGTCGAACTTCAACGACTACGACGTGGTGCGCTCCGACAACTTCCCGCGTAACGTGCAGGTCCACGTCGTGCCGCACGGCTTCACGGTGCATTCGACGGGCGTCGGCGAACCCGGCCTGCCGCCGGTGCCGCCGGCCATCGCCAACGCGCTGTTCGCGGCGACGGGCAAGCGCCTGCGGGACATGCCGATCGGCGCCTCGGTCTGAGGCCGCCGCGACCGGCGGGCGGGGGCGCGGCGCGCCTTCGCCCGGAACCGCGGGGCCCGGGGGGCCCGCCGGGGCGCGCCGCG
>JAWLFJ010000182.1:0-5582 GCA_041685625.1 Paracoccaceae bacterium
GCGGCAGGTCGATCACCTCGCGCCGTTCGGGATCGCAGATCAGCGTGCCGTGGCGGCGCCCTTTCCGCCACGCCCAGTCGTCGATCCCGATCACCCTCGGCGCAGGCGCCGGGGGGCTTCTGCGCCGCACGGTCCGCGGCAGCGTGTCCCTGCTCGCCGGCAGCAGAAGACGCCGCGCGATCGCCTGGCCCGGGCGACCGCCGAGCGCCATGCCGAGATGGTGGACGATGCCGTCCAGCCGGCCGGTGCGACGCGCACGATCCGCCGCCGCTGGCCGAGCACGGCAAGCGCGCGCAGGAGCGCTTCGAACGGGCGATCGCGGCCTCGCCCGAAGTCGTCGAGTGCCACAACGTGACCGGCGCGGTGGAGTATCTGCCGCGCGTCGAGGCGGCGGATCTCGCGGTCTGCAAGCGCTTCCACACGGACGTGCCGGGGGCGCTGCCGGAGGTGCGCTCGCTGACGAGCTACGTCGTGCTGGGCTCGCCCAAGGACGGGCGGGGCTGGCTGACGGGCGCCCCCTCGGGCCGCGGGCACGCGGCGAGCGGCGCGGCGGGGGGGGCGATCCACCCTCCGCCGCGCCGGCTCCCTCGGCAGGGTCAGCCGGCGGGGGCCTCGAGGATGGTCACCGCGCAGGCGGCCTCGTCGAAGCCGATGACGCCGCCGCCGTTCTCCGCAAGCGCGATGCGGGCCTTGGAGGCCTGGCGCTCGCCGGCTTCCTGGCGGAGCTGCAGCGTGAGCTCGTGGATCATCGAGAGGCCGGTGGCGCCGACCGGGTGGCCCTTGGAGACGAGGCCGCCGGAGAGGTTCACCGGGCGCTCGCCGCCGAGGGTGGTGGCCCCGGATTCGACGTAGCGGCCGCCCTCGCCGTCCTCGCAGAAGCCCATCATCTCCACCTGGTAGATCTCGCAGAAGGAGGTGGCGTCGTGGACCTCGGCGATGTCGACGTCCTTCGGGCCGATCCCGGCCTGGGCATAGGCGCGCTCGGCGGCGACGCGGGAGAGGCCGGGTTCGTCGAAGCTGCGGTACTTGCCGCCGGAGAGCTGGGAGGCGCGGACCTTCACGGCGCGGGCCTGCACGTCCTTCGGCTGGGCGCGGAGGAAGTCCTCCGAGCAGAGGAGGGCCGCCGCGGCGCCGTCGCCGATCGGGGCGCACATCGCGCGGGTGAGGGGGTAGCTGATCTCGCGGTCCTCGAGCGCCTGCTCCACCGAGACCTCGAAGCGGTACTGGGCGTTGGGGTTCATGCTCCCGTGCCAGTGGTTCTTCGAGGCGCCGGCCGCGATCTGGCGCTGCGTGGTGCCGTACCGCTTCATGTGCCAGGCGGCCTGCATGGCGTAGGTGTCCATGAAGATCGTGCCGCCGGCGTCCTTGGGGCTGAAATTCTTGCCGGTCTCGGCCGCGGCGCGGGCGTAGTAGTCGTGCCACTCCTCGGGGTTCAGCTGGTCGATGCCGCCGTCGAAGATGGCCTGGGTGCGCGCCGGGTCGTCGGGAACGAAGGTCTTCTCGACGCCGATGGCGAGGGAGAGGCGGGCGGAGCCCGACGCCACGTCCTTGAAGGCGCCGTTGAAGGCCATGCTCGCGGTCGCGCAGCCCCCCTCGACGTTGATCATCGGCACGCGCTCGGGGAAGCGGCCTTCGGCGACGAGGGGGGCGAAGGTGACCTGGCCGCGGATGCAGGCCTGGCCCCAGGTTCCCATGCCGCAGTTGCCGAACCAGGCGAACTCGATGTCCTCGCCGCTCTCGAGCCCGGCGTCGGAGAGGACGCCGTCATAGGCCTCGCGGGCGAGGGCGCGGAAGTCGTCCGCGGGGCGCTTGCCGAAGCGGGTCGAGGCGGCGCCGATCAGATAGACGTCGGACATGGCTCAGGCCTCCGGATGGGCGTCTGTGATCAGCAGGATCTTGCCGTCGCGGCCCTCCCGCGCGGCGTGGGCGACGGCCTTCTCGACCTCGCGGAGCGGGTGGCGGGCGAGGACGGGGGCGCCGACGACGCCCTCCTTCATCCACTCGACGAGGCGGGAATAGCGCTCGGCGACCGTCTTCGGCTGCACCTCCCGAAACCATTTGGCGAGCCAGAAGCCCCGCAAGGTCAGGTCGCGGAACACGAGGTGGTTCGGGTGCATCTCGCAGGGCTCGCCCGAGAGCAGGCCGTAGTTCGCCACCGTGCCGCCGTCCGCCACCAGGCCGGCGAGCGCGTCGGTGGCGGGACCGCCGACGGCGTCGAAGGCGAGCTTCGCGCGCTCGCCGTCGGGGATCTGCGGCGCCGGGCCGCCGTCATGCACGATCACCCGGTCGGCGCCGAGGGCGCGCAGGCGTTCGGCGGCCGCTTCGCGCCGGACGATGTTGACGGTGCGCAGCCCGAGGGCCCTGGCGATCTTGATGACGTTGACGCCGACGGCGGAATTCGCGGCGTTCTGAGCGACCCAGTCCCCGGGCGAGAGCGCGACGATGTCCGACAGCATGGCGAGGGCCGTCGCGGGGTTGGCCTTCAGCATCGCGGCCTGATCGAGATCGACGTCGGGCGGCAGCTTGACCACGGCGCGGGCGGGCGTGGTCATGCGTTCCACCCAGCAGGAGCCGGCGAAGGGGATCACGAGATCGCCGGGCGCGAGGCCCTCGACTTCCGCGCCCACGGCACGGACGCGCGCGACGCCCTCGGCGCCCGGCACGAAGGGGGGCTCCGGCTTCACGCCGTAGCGGCCTTCGAGGGTGAGCAGATCCGCGGGATTGATGCAGGCCGCGAGCATGTCGAGCCCCACCTCGCCCGAGCCGGGCTGCGGCGGCTCCGGCCGCTCCTTCGCGGCGATGGCCGCGATCCCCCCTCCGGTCGCTTCGGCCGCGAGCATGAGCCCCTCCCTCTCCCTGCGGATCTCGTTCGCCGCCGCCGATAGCATGCCGGGGACCGCGCGCGCCAGCGCGACCGCGGTTGCGGCGGGCGCCGTCGGGTCACATAGTCCCCGCCACACGGGCTGGGTCGCCCGTCCGACAGGCGCGAGGCGTGGCGTGGAGGCGGGACCGGATCAGGGCAGGATCGTTCTGACGATGTCGCTCATCGGAGCGCCGCGGCTCTTCGTGGGCGCGGCGCCGGTGCGGGTGCCGAATCGCAAGCTCTTGGCGGCGCTCGGGGTCCTCGCGCTGTCCGAGGCCGGGCGGGAGACGCGCGAGCGGCTGGTGGGGCTGCTCTGGAGCGAATCCGACGAGGCGTTGGCGCGCGGCTCGCTGCGGCAGGCGATGGCCGGGTTCAGGCGGATCTGCGGCGGACTCGGCTTCGAGGGGCTGGAGGCCGATCGCGAGGCGATCGCGTTCGCACCGGGCTCGGTCGTCACCGACGTCGCGGAGATCGAGGCGGCGACCGGCGCCGGCGCGGTGCATCCCGCCCTGATCGAGACGGCGGACCTGCCGGGCCGTCTGATGCTGACCTGCGACGAGCTGGACCCGGCGATGCGCGCCTGGCTCGCCGCGACGCGCGAGGCTTGGCGCGAACGGCTGCTGCGCCGGCTGACGGCGGATCTCTCGGCGCTGGAGCCGGGCGCGGCGGGGGAGGAGGACGTGGCGCGGGCGGTGCTGCGGCTCGACCAGGCTCACGAGCCGGCGGCGAGACGGCTGATGAGCGCGCGGGCCCGTGCCGGCGATCCCGCGGGCGCCATCCGCGTCTACGACACGCTCTGGGCAGTGCTGGAGGAGGAGCACGACCTCGAGCCTTCCGACGAGACCGCGGCGCTCGCCGTCTCCATCAAGTCGGGTGAGGCGGCGCCGGAGGCGCCGTCCGCCACGTCGGGCGGCGCCGCCGCTCCGGCCGAGGCGGCGCCGACCAAGGCGTCGTCGCCGCCCGTGGCCGAGGACGCCGACGAGTCGCCCCTCCTGCGGGTCGAGCCCTTCGCGGTCGGCGAGGCCGGAGACGACGGCGCGGCGCGGGTCGAGGGCTTTCGCCACGCCCTGATGGCGTCGCTCGCGCGGTTCCGGGAATGGCGGGTCGCCGACGGCGTCGTGGCGCCCGGCTCCGAGCCCGCCGCCGCCGGACGCTACCGGCTCCGCGCCCGGGTCGAGGGGCCGCGTCTGGTCACCGCGCTGACGCTGGTGGAGTCCGACGGCGGCGTGCTGCTCTGGTCGGACCGCTTCGCGCTCGACGGCGCGGGCTTCGATGCCGCGAGGGAGCGCCTGCTGCGCCAGCTCGCGGCCGCGCTGACGCTGCATCTGACGCGCGACCGCCTCGGCCGCGCCGGCGCGGCCGGCGGGCCGGACCTCTGGCTTCGCGCCCGCGATCTTCTGCGCCGCTGGACGCCCGAGGCCTGGACCGAGGCGGAGGCGCTGCTGGAGACGGCGACCGAGCGGACGCCGGACTGGGCGCCGGCCTGGGCGACGCTGGCCTTGGCGCGGGCGCTGGGCCCGGCGGCGCGTCCGGGTCGGATGCGCGAGCCCGCCGGCGTCGCCGCGGCGCTCGCCGCCGCTCGGCGCGCCGCGGCGCTCGATCCGCTCGACGCACGGGCGGCTCTGGCCGTCGGCTGGGCGTCGGCGGGGGCGGGACGTTGGGAGGCGGCGCATGAGGCGGCGGACGAGGCGCTTGGCCTAAACGGCGACGACGCGCGGCTGCTGACCCTCGCGGCGCTGCTTCTGGCCGCGGCTGGACGGCCGGAGGCGGCGTTGGCCCCGGCCGGTGCGGCGCTCGAGATCGAGGCTCCGGATGCGGGCGGCTGGGCGTTGCACGCGGCGCTCCGCTTCCTCGCCGGCGACGAGGCGGGGACGGAGGAAGCGGCGCGGATGGCCGAAGGCGCGGCGCCGCTGGCCGGTCTCTGGCGCGCGGCGGCTCTGGCGCGGCGAGGAGAGCCCGAGGCGGCGCGCGAGGCGTTCGCGTCCCTGCGCGGTCGGTTGCGCGAGGCGTGGGAGGGCGAGGCGTTCTCCGACGCGGCGGCGGCCCGTTGGCTTCTGCAGGCGCTTCCGGTGCGCGATCCCGCGGTCTGGCGGCGTCTTCGCGACGCGCTGGCGCTGGTCGGCGCGCCGGTCGAAGGAGCGCGGTTCGAGACCGCGGTCGGCTGAGCGCGCGGGGCGGGGCGCCCGGGCGCCCGTCGCGCTGGTCCGAGCGAGGTCGCGCCGCGGGATGCCGCCTCGGGAACATAGCGGGGCAATATCCCGGGAGAGGCCTGCGCCGGTGCGTTTCGCGCCCGGCGTCCCGAGCCATGCCCGAGAATGGGTGATGGGTTCTGAGAGGGCGGCGTATCGTGGCGGGCGCCGAAGCCTGCCGGAGTCTCCCGAAGGCGCGACACGCCAAGGACGGCGACACCATGATCGCCCCGTTTCATGAGCCCGGATCCGCCGAGGAGGGGAAGTTGCCCGAACCCGTCGTCGCCCTCGCGCGCGCGCCGCGCGAGCGGATCGCGGGGTCGAGCACGCAGGTCGATGCGCTGGAGAAGCAGCTCCGCCACCGCGCCGTGACCGACGGGACGGTTCGGCGGCTGATGACGATCCCGGGCGTGCCCGTCACCCACCGCCGCGCGATCCGGACCACGGATGACATCGACAAGACCTTTGTGCCCTATTGTGCTACCCTTCCGTTGTGCGGTCGACCTCGTGGCGAAGCGCGACGTGTCGGC
>JAWLFJ010000183.1:0-5544 GCA_041685625.1 Paracoccaceae bacterium
GCGCTGGTGAGGAAGCCGGTGTTCGCGCTTTATGTCGGATTGGCGCTGACGGGATCCTTCGCGATAGGCGTGCTGTTCCAGTTCTGGGCGATGCTGTGACCGTCGGATCGGCGACGGGCGAGATCGGGCCGGCCTCTTTGTGGGTCCGCCTTCTCGTGCCGACGGGGACGGCGACCCCGCACGAGGAGATCGTCGCCGTCGAGGTCGAGGGCGGGACGGTCGAGCGCGCGATCTCGGTGGCCGGGCTTTGCCTTGGCGCGCTCCTCGCCCGGCCGGAAGCGGAGCGGATGGCGGTGCGCTACGTCGCGGCGACGCCGCCTATCCGGAGGTCGCCTTCCGCCCGCGCGTCACGCGCTGGAGCGTCGCGGCCCACGCCCCGGCGGCGGAGGCGCGCGAGGTCGCGGCCACCGCCGGCGGCGGTCGGCCCGCGATCCGGGCGCTGGCGGAACGCGCGCAGGCCCTCTTCGACTACGGCCACCCCGAGACGAGGTTCAACGACGGCTACGACGCGGTACCTCAGATCTTCGGCCTGACCCCAGCTCCTGCGTGGACATCGACACCTGGCTGATCGCGGCGCTCCGGGCCGCGGGTTTCGAGGCCGCGTATCTCTACGGCTACTTCCTCCCCGAGGAAAAGGGCGGGCGCACCCACGACATGCATTGCCGGCTGATCATGCGCGGGCGCAGGGGGCGAAGGGCGCCTCGGCGATCGCCCGGTCCGGCGGCGAAGGGCCGCCGTCGCCGTTTCGTCATCGAGCGTTCTCGAAGACGACACGGGCGGCACGATAGGCCGCGAGAGTCCGGCCGGAGCCTTTCCCTCCGGGCGGACCGTCCAAGAGATCGAAGGAGACCGTCATGCGCCTCGTCCTCGCCGCCGCCTTCGCGGCGGCTCTCGCCCCCGGCCTCGCCGCGGCCGCCTCGGGCAAGCTGGTGATCTACACCTCGCAGCCCAACGCCGACGCGCAGCAGACCGTCGACGCCTTCACCGCCCGGCACCCCGACGTCGAGGTCGAGTGGATCCGCGACGGCACTACAAAGATCATGGCGAAGCTGCGCGCCGAGTTCGAGGCCGGCGCGCCGCAGCCCGACGTGCTGCTCATCGCCGACATGGTCACCATGGAGGGCCTCGAGGCCGAGGGCCGGCTGACGGCCTACCCGGAGGCCGACGTCTCGGCCTACGATCCGGCGATCATGGACCCCGAGGGGCACTACTTCTCGACCAAGCTCATCACCACGGGGATCATGTACAACACAGCCGCGCCGATGGTCCCGACCAGCTACGCGGACCTGCTGAAGCCCGAGGCCGAGGACCGGATCGCCATGCCTTCGCCGCTGACCTCGGGCGCCGCGACGATCCACATGGCGACGCTGACCTCCAACCCCGAACTCGGCTGGGACTACTACGAGGCGCTGGCCGACCAGGGGGCGAACCCGCAGGGCGGCAACGGCGGAACCTACCGCGCCGTCGCCGGGGGCGAGAAGCTCTATGGCTTCGTCGTGGACTTCCTGCCGATCCGCAACAAGCTGGAGGGCGCGCCGGTCGAGTTCGTGTTCCCCGAGGAGGGCGTCTCGGCGGTGACCGAGCCGGTGGCGATCCTGTCGACCGCGAAGAACCCGGAGGCGGCCAAGGCGTTCATCGACTTCCTGCTCTCGCCCGAGGGCCAGCAGCTCGCCGCGGACCAGGGCTATCTCGCGGCGCATCCCGCGATCGATCCGCCGGACGGCTTCCCGCCGCGCGACGCCATCAAGCTGATGCCCTTCGACCCGGCCGCGGCGCTGGCGGACGACGAGAAGAACAAGCTTCGCTTCGTCGACATCTTCGGCGGCTGAGGTGACCGCGGCCGAGGCCGCGGCGGCACGGCGTGCGCGCCCGGCGCCGCGCGCCTCGCGTCTGATCCCGGGCGGCGAGGGCCTGGCCTTCGCCGCCCTTCTGGCGTTCGTGGCGGGGCTCTGCGGGGCGCCGCTGCTGCTTCTGCTCGAGGTCGGGCTCGGCGACGGGCTCGCTCCGGTGGCCAAGGCGCTGGAGAGCGGCTCCGTGCGCCGTGCGCTGTGGCGCTCGCTCGAGAGCGGGGCGGCCTCGGCGCTGCTGGCGACGGGGCTGGGGACGGCGCTTGCACTGGCGATCGGACTGACGGACGTGCGGGCGAAACCGGCGCTGGTGTTCCTCGTGCTGCTGCCGATGATGATCCCGCCGCACGTCACCGCCATCGCGTGGATCCAGGCGCTGGGCCCCGGCTCGCCGGTGCTGAAGCCGCTGGGGCTCGCGCCCGAGCTGGGCGCGACCCACCCGCTCTACTCGCGCGAGGGCGTGATCCTGCTTCTTGCGGTGCAGCATTCGCCGCTGGTGTTCCTCGCCGTGCGCGCGGCTCTGCGCGCTCTGCCGCGCGAGATGGCCGAGGCGGCGCGGGCCGCCGGCGCCTCAGGCCCGCGGGTGCTGCGCCGGGTGATCCTGCCCCTGATCGCGCCGGCGCTGATCGCCGGCTTCGCGCTCGCTTTCGTCTCGGCGCTGGGGAACTTCGGCATACCGGCGCTGCTCGGGATACCGGCGCGATACATCACCCTGCCGGTCCTGATCTGGCAGCGCCTGGCGAGCTTCGGGCCGGGCATGCTGGAGGGGGTCGCGGTCCTCGCCTTCCTGATCGCCTGCGTGGCGGCGGCGGCGGTCGCGGTCCAGGGGCTGTTGGCGCGGCGGGCGAAGGCGGTGCTGTCGGGTCCACCCTCGGCGCCCCTCGATTGGGCGCTCGGGCGCTGGCGTCCCGCGACGGAGGCGGGGGTCTGGGCGGTGATCGCGCTGACGCTGGTCCTACCGCTTGGCGCGCTCCTCGGCACGGCGCTGGTCCCGACCTACGGCGTCGACCTCTCGGTCGAGACGCTGACCCTGCGGCATTTCCGGGAGATCGTGTTCGGGCAGTCGGTGACCTGGCGCGCCTTCGGCAATTCGGTGCTCGCGGCGGGCGGCGCCTCGGCGATCCTCGCGGGGACGGCGCTCGGGCTCGGGGCGTTCCTGGCGCGGGGCGGGGCGCGGGGGCGGGCGGCGGGCGCAGCCGCGGGGGTGGCGGACCTCGCCTACGCGGTTCCGGGGCTCGTGATCTCCATCGCCTTCATCCTGGCCTTCATCCGGCCGCTGCCGCTGATCGGCGTCTCGCTCTACGGCACGCTCTGGATCATCCTGCTGGCCTATCTCGCGGCCTTCCTCGCGATCGCGCTGAAGCCGGTCGGGGCCGCGGTGGCGCAGCTCGACCCCGCGCTGGACGACGCGGCGCGGGTCGCCGGGGCGGGCTGGGGGCGGCGCCTGCGCCGGGTCTTCGCGCCGATGACGGCGCCGGCCGCGGCCTCCGGCGCGATCCTGGTGTTTCTGACCGCCTACAACGAGGTGACGGTCTCCGCCCTCCTGTGGTCGTCCGGGCACGAGACCGTGGGGACTGTGATCTTCAACTACGAGGACGGCGGCTACACGACGCTCGCGTCGGCGATGTCGGCGGTCACCGTCGCGCTGACGGCGCTGCTGATGCTGCTGCTGGACCGGTTGGGGCGACGCCTGCCCCCGGGCGTCGTGCCTTGGCGCTGAGGCCGGGGGCTCCGCGGCGCGCCGCGCGAGGCGCCGGAACCGGTCCGCGGCCGAGGCCCGCGCTCAGGGCAGCGCCCAGCCGCCGGTGATCCGCAACGGCGCCGTCTCGCCCTCGGCGATGCGGGCGCGGGAGGCGACGGGCAGCGGCTCGGGCCAGTCGGCGACCACGGCCTCCGCCTCCCAGAACCCGCCGCGATAGGCGACGGCGCGCAGGACCGACGGCCGCGCGCCCGGCCCCTCCCCGAGCGCCACGTCCTCGGGCCGGAACACGATCCGCGCCGGCCCCGCCGCCGCCTGCTCGGCGGTCCGGACCTCCGCGCCGAGGGCCCGGGCGCGGCCCGGCCCCTCGGGCGAGAGTTCGGCAGGGATCACCGCGGCCCGGCCGATGAAGCGCGCGACATGCTCGGTCGCGGGGCGGGCGTAGACGGTCTCGGGCGGAGCCACCTGCTCGAACCGGCCCGCGCGCATGACCGCCACGAGATCGGCGAGCGCCATCGCCTCGCGCTGGTCGTGGGTGATGTAGAGCGTCGTGGCGCCCGCCGCGCGATGGAACGCGAGGAGTTCTCCCTCCATCGCCGCGCGCAGGTGCGGGTCGAGGTTGGCGAGCGGCTCGTCCATCAGGATCGTGCGGGCCGATTGGGCGAGGCAGCGCGCGAGCGCCACGCGCTGGCGCTGACCGCCCGAGAGCTCGGCCGGCCGCCGCCCGGCCAGCGCCGTCATCGATACCGCCGCCAGCGCCCGGTCGCGCGAGGCGCGCACCGCCGCGGGCGGAAGCCCGGCGGTCTCCGCCGGGAAGGCGACGTTCTCGGCGACGGTCATGTGGGGCCACAGGGCGTAGGACTGGAACACGACGCCGGCCCGCCGCGCCTCGGGCGGAACGTGCAACCGCGGGCCGGCGACCGCGGCGCCGTCGAGCGCAACCGACCCGCCATCCAACCGCTCGAGCCCCGCGATCAGGCGCAGAAGCGTGGACTTGCCGCAGCCCGACGGGCCGAGGACGGCGAAGAAGGCGCCCGTCGGCGCCTCGGCCGACACGCCGTCCACCGCCGCGGCGCCGTGGAAGCGTTTGATGACGTTTTGCAGCGAAATCGACATCGTATGCCACTACCCCGTGGATGCGACGCTGGCGTGACGCCCCGTGCATAGGGGCGCAGCGCGAACTCGAACTAGATGCGCCGAGCCTGCAGCGCCTCCTCGGACGCGTCGACGTCGACCTCCGGCCGCTCCGCGAGACCGTCCGGGGTCGGCCATCCCTCCAGCGGCCGCGCGGCGTTGGTCCTCCGGCGGACGTCTCGGAACCAGATGCCGCTCGCGGTCGCGAACTGCGGATAGCAGGCGCGCCCGTTGGTGGCGAAGATGAAGGGCGCAAGACGTCCGCCCCAACCCGGACCGGCGAGCTCGAGCTCAGTAGAGGCAACAACGCCCCTCGCTTAGCGGTCCGCCTGGTCGAGCGCCGCGGCGACGTCCTTCCGCTTGCGCTTCGCCTCGACCATGCCGGCCAGCGTCAGGCCACAGACGAGGGCGTAGTCGGCGGGCCCCGCGGCGGTCGGCCATTCCGCGATGGCGAGGTTCCGCCCCTTCTCGGGGCGCGTGCCGAGCGCGTGGCGCAGCGTGGAGGTGTCGGCCTCCCATCCGGCGTTCCGTAGCCGCTCGTCGATCAGCAGGCGCGTGTCGCCTTCGTCGAGGTCCGGCTCCTTGCCGGCGGCCTGCGCCTCGGCGACGAAGACATGCCGCTCCGCAACGACGAGCGCGAGCCGTTCCGCGAACTGCCGCGCCTTGATCAGAGAGATGTTCGCGTCGTCGAGGAAACTCGCCTCTGCGAACCCGCCGAGAGAGGCGAGGGGACCGTCCAGCTCGGCGAGGTGGACAAAATTGCCCTCTGATACCAGCGCCCATTGATCACGACCCATGCGCCCACTGGCGATGCCCGATTGTCATGATGCGCCACGGCTGATCGGCGATGCGCCGCCAGGCGTC
>JAWLFJ010000184.1:0-5485 GCA_041685625.1 Paracoccaceae bacterium
GCCTCGGCCCTCGCGCCGGCGGCCCTCGCCGCGCTGCTGACGACGGCGTCCGCGGGGTGGACGCCGCTCGCTCTGCGCCGGGCCTCGGCGCCGGCTGCAACGGGCAAGCCGCAGGCGGCCGCGCCGCCGCCCGACGACGACGCCGCGAACATCGGGATCGACCCGCCAGGTCCGCGACGCCCTGCAGATCGTGGAGAGCCTGATCGGCCTCGAGCCTCGCGGCGTCGGTCCGTCCGGCGAGCGCGCCGACCTGCTGCGGGTGCAGGCGCGCCCCGCACGGCCTGTCGCTGGTGCATCGACACGTCTCGGCCCCGACCGCGCCGGCGATGCTGCGGCTCGACCCGATCACGGCCGATAAAGTCGACCACGCCTCCGCCGGCCCCCCGGCGGAGGCGGCGACGCCGGAGCCCGACGCGACGCCGGACGCGGTCACGGCCGCGCCCGAACGGGCCGCCGCCTTCGTCCTCTTCGTCTCCGAAGCCCTGACGAGCGCCCGCGACGGGCTGGACCGGGCAGGGGCCGCAGGGCCGGTCCGGCTGTCGTCGCGCGGCTTCGGCGACGGCGCCTGTCGGCTCTCGATCCGCAACGCCCCGTCGCGGCGGACGACGTCGCCATGCAGGACGACATGCTGAGCGCACGCCTCATGGCCAACCGCGCCGAACGGCTCGGCGCCGCGCTCACGACGAGCCGGATCGACGACATGGACGAAGTGCCGTGACGAAGTGCCGTGACGAAGTGCCGTCGACGATGCCCGCGCGGCGGCAGGCGTGGCGGAGCGCGGTGAAGGCCGGGCTCTCGCGCCGTGCGGGGTGCGCGCTCCCCCTCCTCGCGCCTGCGGCGGCGACGTCGGGCCGAGGTCACGGCCGCCGGCGTGATCCCGGGTCGTCCGGCGGCGACACGCTCCACGCCGCCGCCGGTTTGCGCGCTCACTTCTCGTAGCGCGGCATCTCTTCGAGCTCTTCCTCGGTGGCGTCGGCGTAAAGGCGCACGTCGTCGCCGTCGTCCTGGCGCATGATCGTGAGCTCGTCGAACTTCAACGCGACCTGTCGCGCGCCCAGTCCGAGGAACCCGCCGACGTCGACCACCGCATGGGTGACCTTGCCCTCGTCGTCGACCACCAGCTCTTCCACCGAGCCGATGTTCTGATCGTCGCGATCGTAGACCTCGAGGTTTCCGAGATCGTCGACGTTCAGCGCGTCGCTGGACGCGCGGCTGTAGCCTTCAGGGCCCAACGTCGACTCCGAAGCCGACTCGAGGGCCTCGGACGCGCCCCGCTCCTCGCCGGAGGTCTGCGTGGCGTCCGCCTGCCGGTCCGACTCGCGCTCGGAACGCTCGTACTCCGGCGCCGACTCGAGCGCGTCGCGCGATGCGGCGATCATCAGGAAGTAGTCGTCGGCGTCTTCGCCGTCGGACACGTAGTTGAGCGCGTCGACCGGCACGGCGACGGTCTTGCCGCCCATCCCGAGGAACTCGCCGACATCGACGAGAACGGCGCGCACCTCGCCGTCGCGGTTCATCACCACGTCGTCGATCGAGCCCACGCTGTCCCAGTCGTCGCGGGCCTCGGCCGTGGTCTTGCCGTCTTCGTCGGAGTAGAGCGTCGCCCCGATGATCTCGGAGGCGAAGACGTCCTGCTCGTCGCTCTGCGTCAGCCACTTCATCGCGGCACCGGCGTCGTTCGAACCGGACGAGGCGTTGCCGGCCTCGGCCGTCGAAGTCTCGCCGGACGAGGCGCTGCCGGCCTCGGTCTTCGAATCCTGGGCGAAGGCGGCGCCGGAAAGTATCAGCGCCATTGCGGTCGTAGCGAACAGCTTGTTCATGTGGTCAGCTCCTTTGCAGGGTCGAACTCCTTGGCGCATCGTCTTGCGCGCCTTTGACCCTCATGTCGGAACACCGGATTCCCTGTTTCGTTCCGGATTGAGTCGCACACTCGAATATTTTCTCATGTCCGGTCGATGCGTGGGATAGCTTTTGCCTTTCATGCGGAGACGTCGTGCGTGCGACGGGGCGCCGGGGCCGGGCCGTCTCGTCGCACCCGTGCCTGCACGTCGTCGCACCCGTGCCTGCACGAGGCTCGCGGCCTCGATCATCGGCCGTGGGCCGCCGTTCGTCCCGTGCGGCAGGGACGGGAGACGACCACGTCTCGAGGCGCGTGGCCCAGGCCCCCTCCGGACATTCCGGAATTGGTGGAGGTGGAACGGCGCCGCGCGGAGCCGGCGACGCTCGAGCGGAAGATCGGCGCCCCGTCGCCGGCACGACGGCCCGGCATCGCGACGCCGGCGTCGCCCCTTCGCCGCGATGCGCGGGCGTCCCGCCCCCCAAGCCGGCCTTTCGCGGGCAGGGCCTCGGCGAGGGACGGCGCCGCGTCGGCGCGACGGCCGCTCGGCTCGGTCCGCCTTGGTCTCGCGCTCGTCCTGCGCATCGCGGCCGCCGTCCGGACCGGTTCAGCCTTTGCGGCCGGACTTCGGCTTCTCCGGCGTCATGCCGAGGCTGCCGCCGGACGCGGCGTCGGCCTTGCCGGCCCCGTCGCCCCGCGCGGGCGACCGACCGCCCTCCTCGTCCTGCCGGACGTCGCCCCCCGCCGCCATGGCGGCGGGGGGCGACGCGTTGCGCGCACGGGCTTCGCGGGCGCGGGTCTCCTCTCGGACCGCGGCGAGATCCGAGCCGGGCTCGGCCTCGCACTGATCGGCCGGGTCGCGGGCGCCCTTGGGCGGGTTCTTTTCGGCCTCGAGTTCGCCGGCGGCGAGTTCCACGTGGCGGCGTGTGACGGCGGCGAGGTTCTCGTGCAGCCAGGCGGCCATCGCCTCCTCCTCTCGCAGCGATTCCTCGAGGCGGGGCCGCAGCTCGGCCTTGTCGGCCATCTCGGCCAGCTCGATCAGGCTGCGGTAGGCGGCGATCTCCATGTGCTCGAACATGACGTCGTCGAAGACGGCCTTGAGCACGGCGTCGTCGGCGAAGCGCTTCACGGACGACTGCCCGAAACCCAGCACGCCCATCACCACGTCCTTGACCATCGAGGTGGAGGCGTCGCAGGCCTCGAGCGCGCCTTCGAGGCGACGGGCCTGTTCGCGCGACTCGAGGATGTGCGAACTCACGCGCGCATGGAGGTCGGGATGGTCCTGCATGCGGTCGAGCTGCGCCTCGAGCGCGGCCACGCCCTGCTTCTCGAGCGCGTGGGCGTTCTTGAGTCCGGCCAGCAGGGCCTCGTGCGCGGCCTTGCGCAACGTCTCCGCGGTGGGATCAAGGGTTCTGGTCATCGCGTCGCTCCATCTGCCGAACGGTTCCTTGGAAGACATCCGGTGAAAGCGCCGCAGCGGGAGAATCGTTCCATCACCTGGAACGCAAGGCTCGGGGAGAGCCGGGCGCCACCCGCCTTGTCGGGAAGCCCGAAGCGCTTCAGGCCGGCCTCCGTGGTTCGAGTCCGGCGGCCTCGAGCCTCCGCCGAGCTGCGCGGTTCCCGCTCGCCGCAGGGGACGGCATGGCCGCGCGCTCTAGGCGCCCTGGCGGCCGGTCGCCCGCCGGATCGCCCGGCGATCCCGCGAGCGCCGCGAGCGGCGCGATCGTTCCGTTCCGCGACCCGCCGACGATCCGTCCGCCGCGGCGCACGTTCAGTCGGGTCCCGGCTCTTCCTCGAGATAGTCCCGGATGTAGACTTCGTTGAGCAGCGTCATCGCCACCGCGGCGATGGGCGTGGCGAGCACGAGGCCGATCAGTCCGAAGAGAACGCCCATCATCAGCTGCACCGCGAGCACCAGCGCGGGCGGCAGCGACACCTGACGCTTCTGGAGCACCGGCGTGATCGCGTAGCTCTCCAGCGTCTGCACGGCCACGAAGACCGCGACGACGAGCAGGACGGTCTGCCCGCCCGACGGCACGGCGAGCAACATGGCCGGCGCCGCCGCGATGACCGGACCGAGGTTGGGGATGAAGGCGAGCAGCGCCGCGATGAAGCCCAGCAGGAGCGCGAGCGGCACGCCGATCAGCCAGAGACCGAAGCCCGTGAGCACCCCCACCACCGCCATGGCGATGAGCTTCGCGACGAGCCAGCTGCGCAAGGTGGCGGCCACCGCGTCCATCACCTCGTGCGCGCGGCGGCGCAGCGACGGGGCGAACATGGCCTGCACCCCGCGCTGGTAGAGATCGGGCTCGAGCGCGCCGAACAGGCCGATGAACAGCACGATCACGAGATTGCCGAGCGTGCCGAGGGTGGAGCCGAGCGCCCCCGCCCCCGCCGCCATCGCGCCGCCCTCGCCCGAGGTGAGCGCCGAGGGCGAGAGACCGGCGAGCAGCTTGTCGAGCCACGGCACGCCGGACACGTATTCGCGCAGCGCCTCGATCGCCGAGGGGAGCTGTTCGACGAACTGGTTGGCCTGCTCCACGATCGCGGGCACGAAGGCGGTGACGAAGCCGGCCAGCGCGAGCGTCGACAGCAGCAGGAACAGCCCCACGCCGAGGCCGCGCCGGATGCCGAGATGCGCGGCGATCCAGCTGCCGCTCGCGCTGTTCAGCACCGCGATCAGGACCCCGGCGAAGACGACCAGCGGCACCTCGGGCGCGACGACCAGGAGGACGACGAGGATCGCGCCGGGCGCGGCGAGCGAGACGGCTCGGCGGTTCCACGGTCGCGTGCGGTGGCGGACGTCGTCGTCGATGTTCATGGACGGCTCCTTTGGCGCCTCGGGGATCACGGATGCGGCTCTGCGCGTTGCGGGAGGCTCGCTCGACGCGCTCCGGGGGGCGCGCTCCGCCGAAATACGGCTCTCGGGCGCGAAGACGTCGAGCCTGCCGTGCATGAGATCGCGAGACGCGCGAGCCGTCCATCGCGTTCCGGTCCGGTCCGGCGAGAAGCGGCCATCGCGTTTCGGACGGCGGCGTCGACCTGCTTCGCTGGATGCCGCCGCCCGGCGGCATCTCGTGTGCCATGTGGAGCGCGCCGCTTCAGGCGGACCGGCTCAGGCGGCGGTTTTGACGGGGACGCGGGCGTGACGGTCCTCGAACGGGACGGGGCCGGGATGCCCAAAGGCTGAGTGCAGGCGCCGCCGATTGCGGACGCCGATGAGGCTCGGGAGGCCGGCGGCG
Organism: Paracoccaceae bacterium; assembly: GCA_041685625.1. Classification (GTDB taxonomy): domain Bacteria; phylum Pseudomonadota; class Alphaproteobacteria; order Rhodobacterales; family Rhodobacteraceae; genus Albimonas. Next base: position 5,080 of record JAWLFJ010000184.1, read on the forward strand.
ACGTCCTCGAAACGCCCGCAGTCCGTCAGGCAGGCGTGCTCCGCCTTCAGCGTCTTCATGAAGCTCTCGGCCTGCGGGTCTACGCAGGCGGTCCTCCGGCGGCTCATGGAGCCGACGAAGCCGTGCCCGGCGAGAAGCGCGCGATGCGGTTCCGCGGCGTATGGCGAGCCGCGATCCGAATGGGGCACGCAGCCGGGCAACGGCCGACGCGTCGCGATCGCGCGGCGCAGGTCGAGGCTGACCCGCGCCGACGGCCATGGCGAGCGCAGGGCGGCGCTCGAGATGATCGATCGGCCCTCCCCCCGGGTCGACCCGGCGCCTGACGCCTGGAGCGGACGAGGGATACGACAGCGCCGACTTCGTCGCCGCTCTCAGGCGGATGGTCGTGACACCGCATGTCGCGCAG
>JAWLFJ010000062.1:0-22243 GCA_041685625.1 Paracoccaceae bacterium
GGCCGAAGAGCCGGTCCACGGTCCGCGCCTGGCTCTCGACCACGCCGTCCTTCTCGGCCAGCGCCTCGGCGAGGCGGGCGTTCTCGGCCTCCAGCCGCTCGCTCGCCCGGACGGCGCGCGCCAGCAGCCCTTCGGCGCGCGCCGCCCCGGCCTTCGCGGTCTCGAGTTCCGCGGCGGTGCGGTCGAGCAGGGCGAGCGCCCGGTCGGCGGCGGCGGCGAGGCCGGCCGTCCGCGCCTCGGCGGCCTCGGCCGTCGCGACGGCCCGTCCGAGCAGCGCGGCCATGCGCGCGCCCTCCGCGCGCGACGCCTCGAGCGCCGACGTCGTCTCCTCGAGCAGCGCCAGCGCCCGCTCGGCGGCCGGATCGGCGCGCCCCTCCATCGCCCCGGCGAGATCCAGCGCCCGGTCGAGCAGCCCGGCGAGGCGCGCCGTCTCGGCCCGGGAGCGTTCCAGCGAGTCGGCCGCGGTCTCCAGCGCCTCCTGCTGGCGGACGGCGAGCTCGGCGAAGCGGGCCACCGTCTCGGTGCGGTCCGCGAGCTCGCCCTGCAGTTCCTCGATCTCGTCGAAGAGGGCCTCGACCAGCGCCTGCGGGGCCGCGACCACGCCGGCGGCCGCCGCGGAGAGGTCGGCCGGCGCGTCCGCGAGGTCCACCCGCAGGCGCCCGGCGTTGTCGCGCCGCACCGGGATCACGCCCTTGGCCGCCGCCTCGCGCAGCTTGAGGCGCGAGACGCCGAGCCGCCGGGCGGCCTCGCCCGGCGTCAGCCATTCGGACCGCTCGCGCGGGTCCATGGCGGGCGTGCCCCGCGCCGGCCTCAGACGAGGCCCCGGGCGCGGTAGTCGGCCAGCGTCTCCTCCGACCAGCCGAGCACGCCGCCGAGGATCTCGTCGTTGTGCTCGCCGAGCGCCGGGCCGGGATGGCGCACGGCGCCGGGCGTGCCCATCAGCCGGGGCGCGACGTTCTGCATCTTCATCGGCCCGAAATCGGGATGCGGCACCTCGACGATGGCGTCGCGCGCCTTGAAGTGCTCGTCCTCCAGCATGTCGGGGGCGGTGTAGATCAGGCCGGCCGGCACGCCGTGCTCGTCCATCAGCGCCTGCAGGGGCTCGAGATCGATCGTCCTCGTCCACGCGTCGATCAGCGCGTCGAGCTCGGGCTGGTTCTCGCCCCGCGCGGCGTGGGTGGCGTAGCGCGGATCCTCCGCCAGATCGGGCCGGCCCATGGCCTTCGCCAGCCGCTTGAACACCGTGTCCTGATTCGCGGCGATCAGCAGCAGCTTGCCGTCCTTCGTGTTGAACACGTTGGAGGGCGAGACGTTGGGCAGGATCGGCCCCGTCCGCTCGCGCACGTAGCCGGCGATCTGGTATTCGGAGACCATGCTCTCCATCATCGCCAGCACCGCCTCGTAGATCGCGCTGTCGACCACCTGGCCCTCGCCGGTGCGCTCGCGGTGGTGCACCGCCATCAGGGCGCCGAGGGCGGCGTAGGTGGCGGCCAGCTCGTCGCCGATGGAGATGCCCATGCGGCTCGGCTGGGTGGAGGGATCGCCGACGACGTAGCGGAGGCCCCCCATCGCCTCGCCGATCGAGCCGTAGCCGGCCTTCTTGGCGTAGGGGCCGGTCTGGCCGAAGCCGGTGACGCGGACCATGATCAGCTTCGGATTGATCGCCTTGAGGTCCTCCCAGCCGAGGCCCCAGCGCTCCATGGTGCCGGGGCGGAAGTTCTCGATCAGGATGTCGGAGCTCTTCACCAGTTCGCGCACCGCCGCCTGACCCTCGGGCTCGCGCAGGTTCAGGGTGACGGACTTCTTGTTGCGGGCGACGACGGGCCACCACAGCGACTTGCCGTAGGGCTTCTCGCGCCCCCACTGGCGCATCGGGTCGCCGATGCCGGGCGCCTCGATCTTCACCACCTCGGCCCCGAAGTCGCCGAGGAGCTGGCCGCAGAACGGGCCGGCGAGGAGCTGGCCCATCTCGATCACGCGCAGATCCGTCAGCGGGCCCTGGCGCGGCGGCGCGCCGGTGGAGGTCGGCTGTTCCCGGCGGTCCGGCGTGGCGTCCTGCATGGCGGCGTCTCTCCCTCGGCTCTCGGACGAAAGGGCGCCCGCGTCCTCACGCCGCGCCCTTGACCCGACGGAGGATACGTCGATGTATCCAGAAGGGAAGAGTGCGGGAGGAGAAAACGTGACTGACGTGGAGATCATCGAGGTTTCGCCGCGGGACGGTATACAGAACGAGAGGACCTTGCTGTCGCTGGAGGATCGGCTCGAGCTGATCCGCATGAGCGCGGCGGCGGGCGCCGCGCGCATCGAGGCGGTGAGCTTCGTCAACCCCAAGCGCGTGCCGCAGATGGCCCATGCCGAGGAGATCTGCGCCGCGATCCCGGCGATGCGCGAGGGGCTGAAGGGCACGCGCGGCGAGCGGACGCGCTACATCGGCCTCGTGCTGAACCGGAAGGGCTTCGACCGGGCGCTGGCGACGGCGGAGACGCATCCCGGCTCGCTCGACGAGGTGAACTACGTCGTCGTCGCCTCCGACACCTTCAACAACCGCAACCAAGGCGCCGACACCTTCGTCACGGCCGAAGCCTTCGGCGGCATCGCGCGGGACGCCAGGGGGCGGATCGACGCCGGGGTCACGGTCGCCGCCAGCTTCGGCTGCCCGTTCGAGGGGGAGATGCCGCTGGCGCGCCTGCTGTCGGTGGTGGAGGCCCTGGCGGCGCACGGGCCGTTCGAGATCGCGCTGGCGGACACCATCGGCGTCGCGACGCCGAGGGACGTGGAGGAGCGCGTCGGCGCGGTGCGCGAGCGCTTTCCGGAGGTGCCGATCCGGCTGCATCTGCACAACACCCGCAACACCGGCATCGCCAACGCCTGGGCGGGGCTTCAGGCCGGGGCGCGGGCGCTCGACAGCTCCTTCGGCGGGGTCGGCGGCTGCCCCTTCGCGCCGCGCGCCACCGGCAACATCCCGACCGAGGATCTCGTCTACATGCTGGAGCGCTCGGGCGTCGCCACCGGGGTCGACCTCGACGCGGCGGTCGCCGCGGCGGAGTGGCTGGAGGGGCGGCTGGGCCACGAGGTGCCGGGCATGGTGATGAAGGCCGGCGCCTTCCCCACGCCGCAGGCGGCCTGAGCGTGGACGGCGCGGCGGGGGGCGAGCCGCGGCGGGGCAGCGCGGCGGAGACCGCCTACGCCGCGCTCCGCGCCGACATCCTCGCCGGCGCGCTGGCGCCCGGCGACCGTCTGACCGAGACCGCGCTGGCCGGCCGGCTCGGCCTGTCGCGGACCCCGATCCGGGAGGCGCTGAACCGCCTCGCCATCGAGGGGTTCGTCGATCGCGCGCCGGGTCTCGCGGCCCGCGTCGCGGCGTTCCGGGTGGACGAGGTGGAGCAGGTGTTCCGCATCCGGGTGCTGCTCGAGGGCTACGCCGCGCGGCGGGCGGCGGAGCGGGCGAGCCCCGCGCAGGTGGCCGAGCTCGCGCGCCTCGCCGCCGCCATGAGCGCCCGCACGCCGCCGCGGAGCGCCGAGGACTTCGAGGCGCTCTCGGCCGACAACGAGCGCTTCCATCGGCTGGTGATGGAGGCGGCCGAGGCGCATCGCCTCGCCGCGATCCTGGCGCTGACGGTGCAGGTGGCGCTGGTGCAGCGCACCTACCGGCGGTTCTCGGAGCGGGACCTGATCCGCTCCGCCCGCCATCACGAGGAACTGGCCGAGGCCGTGGCCGCGCGCGCCCCGGACTGGGCGGAAAGCGTGATGGCCGCCCATCTGCTCGCCGCCGCCGCGGCGGTGCGCCGCGCGGGCGAGGGCGCGGGGGCGGAGGCCGCCCGTCGCGCGGGCTGAGCCGGCGTCGGCCCGTCGCGCCTCAGCCCGCGGCCATCTTCAGGAGGCGGCGCCGCGCGGGCGGCACGCGCCCGATCTCGACGCCGGTGAAGACGTGCAGCGTGTTGAGGTCCTCGTCCACCACGGCGTGATCCGAGACCCAGCCGCCGAGGATCAGATACGAGCGCAGCAGCGGCGGCATCCGCTTCATCGCCAGCTTCACGTCGGGCCGGCGCAGGCGCAGGCGCTGGGCGTAGCGGAACACCCGCGGCGCCTTGACCCGCGGCAGCCAGCGCTTCGGCGCGAGGTGGCGTTCCTTGAGGTAGGCGAAGGCGTCCGCATAGGTCTCGGCGTCCAGCCCGTCGAAGGAGGAGCAGCCGAACAGCAGCTGCACGCCCTCGGCCTCCACGAAGTCGGTCATCGCGGCCCAGGCGACGCGGATGATCTGCGGATCGCCCCGCACCTCGGGCGCGAGGCAGAAGCGCCCCATCTCCACCATCGGATCCGGGAATTCGGCGAGGGCGGAAAGCTCGTAGTACTGCGCCGAGTAGCTGCGCCCGATCTCCGCGCCGCTCTGCAGCGGCATCATCCGGAAGCAGCCGACGAGGCGGCCCGTGCCTGCGTCCTCGATCATCGCGTGGGTGCAGAGCGCGTCGAAGGCGTCCGCGTCCAGCCCCTCGGCCCGCGGCCCCGCCGTCGCGGCGCCGGGCCGGGCGGCGATGAAGGTCCGATGGCGCAGGCGCTGCGCCGCCTCGACGTCGGCGGGCGCACGGCTGAAGCGCACGCGATGGCGACCCTTGGCGAACATCCTCGTCCCCTCCAAACCCGTGGGCGATCGCGCTACATAGTCGCTCGTGCACGAAGCTTCGGTGACGCTTCGCGCTGCGGTGCGGCAAGTGTCGCAAAGAGGGAACACATGACCGACAAGATCGTCAAGACGGACGCCGAGTGGCGCAGCCAGCTCTCCGACCTCGCCTACAAGGTCACCCGCAAGGCCGGGACCGAGCGGCCCTACACGCACGAGGACTTTCCGAAGGCGCCCGGCACCTTCCGCTGCGTCTGCTGCGGAGCGCCGCTGTTCGACGCCGCCGACAAGTTCGACAGCGGCACCGGCTGGCCCTCCTTCACCGCGCCGATCGACGAGGACGCCGTGGAGGAGAAGGAGGACCGCTCGCTGTTCATGCGGCGGACCGAGGTGCTCTGCGCGCGCTGCGACGCGCATCTGGGCCACGTGTTTCCGGACGGGCCGCAGCCGACGGGCCTGCGCTACTGCATGAACGGCGTCGCGCTGGAGTTCGAGCCGGCGGACTGACGGACGCGCGCGGTCAGGCCCGCGCCGTCGCCACCCAGACGCGGCCCGGCAGGCGCACCGCGCCGTCGCGCACGAAGGGGGCTAGGCCGGCTTCCAGCCGCGCGCGCACCTCCGCCTGGGCGTCCTCGGGCAGCTCGAGGATGCGCCGCGAGAGGGGGCCGCCGGTCATGATCGCCTCGGCCGCGCGGGGCAGCGGAGGCGACGCCCCGGTCTCGCCGCCGAGGGCGATGTCGGCCTCGGCCTCCGCGAAGCCGACCTCGCGCCAGCCGGCCTCGGCGAGCCAGGCGCCCGGCAGCGCCGGCTCCGCCCAGCCGAAGGGGCCGGGCGCGCCCGGCGGCGGCGAGGGCTGCGGCGGCAGCAGGTCGCCGATCAGCTTCAGCGGCTCGAACACCCAGAGGTTCTGCTTCACCGGGCGCCAGGCGACGCCGACGAAGGGCGCGCCGGGGAGGAGCGCCGCGCGGAGGTTGCGCCAGGCGGGGACGGGATCCTCGAAGAACATGCAGCCGAAGCGCGAGAAGAGCGCGTCGAACGGCGCCTCGAAGCGGGCCGAGGCGGCGTCGCCCTCGACGAAGGCGACCGGCGGCGCGCCCGGCTCGGCCGCGCGGGCGCGGGCGACGGCGAGCAGGTCGGGCGAGACGTCGAGGCCGGTCGTCTCGGCCCCGTCGCGGGCGAGGGCGAAGCTGCTCGCGCCCGGCCCGCAGCCGAGATCGAGCACCCGCCGCCCGGCGACGTCCCCGAGCGCGGCGCGGCCCGCGGCCTCGAACGCGGCGAGCATGCGGTCCTGACGTTCGGCCTCGGCGGCCCAGCGGCGGCCGAGATCCCCGGCCCAGTCCTCGGCGGTCGACATCGTCACGGTCCCCCCTGCGGCCTCGCCGGCCCTCGATGGACGCGGCGCACGCAGGATGCTAGGCGATGACGATGACCCCCGCCAGAGACGCCGCACTGGACGCGCCCGCGGAGGCGGAGGCGGACGCCCTCCGCGCCGCCTTCGCGCGCGTCGGGACCTGGGTGTTCGATCTCGACAACACGCTCTACCCGCCGCACGAGCGCCTGTTCGACCAGATCGAGGCGCGCATCGGCGGCTATGTCGAGCGCGAGCTCGGCGTCGGGCCGGAGGAGGCGGCGCGGCTGCGCCACGCCTACTGGCACGACCACGGCACCACCCTCGCCGGGCTGATGCTGCACCACGGCATCGACCCCGATCCCTTCCTCGACGAGGTCCACCGCATCGACCTCTCGCCGCTGACGCCGAATCCGGCGCTTCGCGCGGCGATCGAGGCGCTTCCGGGGCGCAAGGTGGTCTACACCAACGGCACCGGCCCCTACGCCGAGGCGGTGACCGAGGCGCTCGGCCTTTCCGGCCTGTTCGAACGGCATTACGGCGTCGAGCACGCCTTCTACACGCCGAAGCCCGAGGCGGCGGCCTATCAGCGCATCTTCGGCGCGGACGGTCTCGACCCGCGGCGCGCCGCGATGTTCGAGGACGACCCGCGCAACCTGCGGGTGCCGCACGAACTCGGCCTCGAGACGGTCTGGATCGTGCCGGAGGACGACCCGCGCAAGACGCCCGAGCATGTCGGGCACCGCGCCGCGGACCTCGCCGGCTTCCTCGCGCGGCTGGTCTGAGGACCGCCCGCGGCGTCGCGTCCCCTCGCCGGCCGTTGCGCGGGGGCGGGGAGGCGCTAGGCTCCGGCCCATGAAACGCATCGACGTCGACGCCCTCGTGGTCGGCGGCGGCCCCGCCGGGCTCGCCGCCGCCTGCCTTCTCGCCGCCGAAGGGCTCGAGACCCTGTGCCTCGACGCCGCGCCGCCGCCGCCCGACGACGCGCCGGGCGCGGATCTGCGCACCGCCGCGCTGCTGCGCCCTTCGGTGGAGGCGCTGGAGGCCGCCGGCGCCTGGCCCCGACTCGCGCCCGAGGCCGCGCCGCTGCACGTCATGCGCCTGATCGACGCCGGCGGGCCGGAGACGCCGCCCGTCCCGCGCGAGACCGCGGACTTCGTCGCCTCCGAGATCCAGAAGCGGCCGTTCGGCTGGAACCTGCCGAACCTGACCATCCGCCGCGCGCTCGCCGCGCATCTCGCCGCGGCGCCGAACGCCGAGCTCCGCGCCCCCGCGACGCTCGCGCGGCTGACGCCGCGCACCGCCCATGCCGTCGCGACGCTGGGGGACGGCAGCCAGCTGCGCGCCCGCCTCGTCGTCGCGGCCGACGGGCGCGACAGCCCGACCCGCCGCATGGCCGGCATGACCGCCCGGCGCTGGGGCTACGGCCAGAAGGCGCTCGTCTTCGCGGTGACGCACGAGCGCCCGCATGACGGCGTCTCGACCGAGATCCACCGCAGCGGCGGCCCCTTCACCCTCGTCCCGCTTCCCGACGGCCCGGCGGGCGAGCCGCGCTCCTCCGTGGTCTGGATGGAGGCCGGGCCGAAGGCCGAGGCGCTGGGCCGCGACGCGGAAGAAGACCTCGCCGCCTTCGAGGCCGAGCTGAACGCCCGCAGCTGCGGCGTGCTCGGGCGGCTTTCGCTCGCCTCCCGCGTCGCGCTCTGGCCGATCGTCAGCCAGCTCGCCCCGCGGCTCGACGGGCCGCGCACGGCGCTGATGGGCGAGGCGGCGCATGTGGTGCCGCCGATCGGCGCGCAGGGCCTGAACATGAGCGTCGCCGACGCCGCCGCCCTCGCCGCGATGACGGGCGAGGCGCTGCGGAGCGGCCGCGACCCCGGCGCGCCGGAGCTGCTCGCCCGCTACCACCGCGCCCGCTGGCCGGAGATGGCGGGCCGCGTCGCCGGCGTCGACGCGCTGAACCGCGCCGCGATGACGGAGGTTCAGCCGCTGCGCGATCTGCGCCGCCTCGGCCTGCGCACGTTGCACGGGCTCCGCCCGCTGCGCCGGAGCGCCATGCGCCTCGGCATGGGCGCCGGCTGAGGCGCGCGCCGAGGCGGATCGGGCCGAAGGACATGACGAAAGGGGCGTTTCGCGGGCGCCCGGCGGCGTGATAGCGTCGCGGTTCAAGGCGGCCGAAAGGAGGCCCGACCATGTCCGACGATCGCGAGACGGATCTCGTCCGCCACTACCGTTCGGCCGGCGACGGCGCGGCGCTGCTCGACCGCATCAAGGAGGCGTTGCGACTCGCCGGGGCCGACCCGGACCGCCCGCGGCGCGACGACCTGAAGCCCGCGGACGAGTTCCACATGGGGGGGCTTCCCGCGACCGACGCGCTGCTCGCGCAGCTTTCGCTCGGCATCGGGGACCGGGTGCTCGACATCGGCGCGGGCATCGGCGGAACCGCCCGTCACGTCGCCGCGACGACCGGGGCGGAGGTGACGGGGGTCGACCTCGTGCCCGACTACGTCGAGGTCGCGATGGCGCTCTCGGCCGCGGTGGGCGAGACGCGGACGCGCTTCGTGGCCGGCACGGCGGAGCGCCTGCCGGTCGAGGACGGCGCCTTCGACGCGGCGCTGCTGATCCATGTCGGCATGAACGTGCCCGACAAGCCCGCCCTCTTCGCCGAGGCCTGTCGCGCGCTCCGCCCGGGCGGAACCTTCGCGGTCTACGACGCGATGCGCACCGGCGAGGGCGAGATCCGCTTCCCCGTCCCATGGGCCGCCGCGCCCGGGCAGTCGCATCTCGCGACGCCGGGGATCTACCGCGAGGCCGCCGACGCGGCGGGCTTCCTGCTGACGGCGGAGCGGGACCGGGGCGACTTCGCGCGCGACTTCTTCGCCCAGGCGGCGGCCAAGGTGGCCGAGCGCGGCCCGCCGCCGATCTCCATCGCCGTGCTGATGGGCGACACGGCGCGCGACAAGATCGCCAATCTCCGCGCCGCGCTCGACGACCGGGTGATCTCTCCGGTCGAGATGGTCTTCCGCAAGCCCCGTTGAGTGGCGCCGCTCAGGCGTCCTCGGGCGGCTCGATCCCCTTGTCCGCGAGCTGGCTGCGGGCGTCCTCGCTCTTGGCGAGGTCCCCGGCGCCCAGCGCCTCCAGCACGCCGCGGGCCTTGAGGAACTGGATGTCGGGATAGGCCACCACCTCGATCCGGTTGCCCCAGGGATCGAGGAAGTCCAGCCGTCCCTCGGTCACGATCTCCACGCCCTCGGCCTCCAGCCGCGCGCGCAGCCCCTCGCGGTCGTCGACCACGAGGCCGAAATGCCGGTGCGCGTCGCGCGGCCCCTCCTTCGGCTCGGAGAGGGCGAGGAACTGGTCGCCCATGTCGATGAAGGCCATGCCCTCGCCCCGCCCGCGCAGCTCGAACTCGAAGAAGCGCCCGTAGAAGACCAGCGCCGCCTCGACGTCCCCGACCTCGAGCGCGACGTGGTTGAGGCCGATCAGCCGCGGGCGGCTTGCGCTTTCGCTCATGGCGGGCTCCCTTTGCCGGAAAAGCCACGGGGGAGGATGCGGATGACCGCGACCGACAGCGTCGCCGAACGGCGCGGCGCGCTCAAGGGGCACGCGGCGATGCTGCTGTTCGCGGCGGCGATCTCGGTCTCCTTCTCGCTCGGCGACCGCGCGGCGGAGCTGATCGCGCCCGAGGCGCTGAACGCCATCCGCTTCGGCATCGCCGCGGTCGTGCTCGGCGTCCTCGCGGCGCTCGGTCCGGGGCTCTCGCGCGGGCAGCTCGCGGCGCCGTGGCGCTATCCGCTGCTCGGCGGGATCTTCGCGGTCTATTTCGTGCTGATGTTCGTCGCGCTGGCGCTGGCCGAGCCGGTCTCGGTCGGCACCGTCTTCACGCTCACCCCGGCGATGGCGGCGCTGTTCGGCTGGCTGCTGCTGCGCCAGCGCGCCACGCCGCGCATGCTGCTCGCGCTGGCGATCGGCGCGGCGGGCGCGGTCTGGGTGATCTTCCGCGCCGATCTCGACGCGCTGCTGGACCTGCGGGTCGGGCGGGGCGAGGCGATCTTCGCCGTCGGCTGCGCGGCGCATGCGCTCTACACGCCGCTCGTGCGCCGGCTGAACCGGGGGGAGGCGCCGCTCGCCTTCTCGTTCTGGACCACGGCCTCGGTCTGCCTGGTGGTCACCGCGGGCTCGGCGGCGACGGGCTCGCTGTTCGCGACGGACTGGGCGGCGCTGCCGCCGATCGTCTGGGTCGCGGTGCTCTACCTCGCGTTCGGCGCCACGGCGCTGACGGTCTATCTGGTGCAGTTCGCCACGATGCGCCTGCCCGCCGCCAAAGTCATGGCCTACGGCTATCTGGTGCCGAGCTTCGTGACCCTCTGGGAGGCGCTGTTCGGCTTCGGCCCGCCGCCGCCCGCGGTGCTCGCCGGCGTCGCGGCGACGGCGCTGGCGATGCTGCTGCTGCTGGCCGAGGACTGAGGGGGCCGCCCCTCAGCGCCGCCCGAACAGACGCTCGATCTGGCCGAGGCTCAGCTCGACATAGGTCGGCCGGCCGTGGTTGCACTGGCCGGCGCCGGGGGTCGCCTCCATCTCGCGCAGGAGCGCGTTCATCTCGGGCGCCGAGAGCCGCCGGCCCGCGCGGACCGAGCCGTGACAGGCCATGCGGCTCAGCACCGCGTCGATCCGCGCCGCGAGCGCCTCCGGCCCGCCGGTCTCGGCCTCCGCCAGCGCGTCGGCGACGTCGCGCAGCAGCGCCGCGGCGTCCGGGCGGCCGAGCGCGGCCGGCGTCTCGCGCACCGCCACCGCGCCGGGGCCGAAGGGCTCCACCGCCAGCCCCGCCCCGGCCAGCGCCTCGGCGGCGGCGAGCACGCGGTCGGCCTCGGCGCCGAGCTCCACGATCTCCGGGATCAGCAGGGCCTGCCGGGCGACGGCGCCGGCGGCGCGCTCGCGCTTCAGCCGCTCGTAGACCAGGCGCTCGTGCGCGGCGTGCTGGTCGACGATGACCATGCCCGCGGCGGTCTGCGCGACCACGTAGGTCTCGTGCAGCTGGCCGCGCGCGACGCCGAGGGGCAGGTCCTCCGCCGCCTCGGCGTCGCCCGGCTCGTCGATGCGCGCGCCGCGCCAGGCGCCGGCCTCCTCGGCGAGGCCCGGCTGCGCGGGCGCCTGCCAGGCCCCCGCCGCCTCCCGCGCGGCCGGGGACGGCGCCGAGGGCCGTCCCCATGGCAGGCCGGGCCGCGCCCCGCCTTCGCGGAAGGCGCCGAGCGCCGCGTCCCCCACCGAGGCCGCCGCGCGGTGTCCCGCCTCCGCCAGCGCGTGGCGCAGCGCCGAGACGATCAGGCCGCGCGCCAGCCCCGGCTCGCGGAAGCGCACCTCGGTCTTGGCCGGATGCACGTTGACGTCGACGCGGTGCGGGTCGCAGTCCAGATGCAGCGCCGCCGCCGGATGCCGGTCCTTCGCCAGCAGGTCCGCATAGGCGGCGCGTAGGGCGCCGGTCAGCATCCGGTCCCGAACCGGGCGGCCGTTGACGAACAGGAACTGCGCCACCGCCGCCCCGCGCGAATGCGTCGGCAGCGCCGCGAGGCCCGAGAGCCGCAGGCCTTCCCGCTCCGCCTCCACCGCCAGCGCGTCGGCGGCGAAGGCGCGGCCCAGCACCGCCTCGATCCGCGCGCGCCGGGCCTCGAGGCCGGCCGGATCGCCCGTCTCCGGCTCCACCCGGAAGAGGCGGCGCGCCTCGCCCCCGCTGACGTCGCTCAACACGATCCCCGCCTGCGGCGCGGCGAGGGCGAGGCGGCGCACGGCGTCCGTCACCGCCTGCGTCTCGGCCCGGTCGGTGCGCAGGAACTTCAGCCGCGCCGGGGTCGCGTGGAACAGGTCGCGCGCCTCCACCACCGTCCCGCACGGCCTCGCCGCGGGGCGGGGGGCGGAGAGGCGCCCGGCGTCGCAGCGGATCTCCCAGGCCTCCGCCGCACCCTCCGCCCGGCTGACCAGCGTCAGGCGGGAGACGGCGGCGATCGAGGGCAGCGCCTCGCCCCGGAAGCCGAAACTGACGATGTCCAGAAGGTCCGCGCCGTCGGTCTTGGAGGTGGCGTGCCGCTCCAGCGCCAGCGCCAGCTCCCCGGCCGGGATGCCCCCGCCGTCGTCCGAGACCCGGATCAGCGTGCGCCCGCCGTCGGCGATCTCGATCTCGATGCGCCGGGCGCCGGCGTCGAGCGCGTTCTCCGCGAGCTCCTTGACCGCCGAGGCCGGCCGCTCGACCACCTCGCCCGCGGCGATGCGGTTCTGCGCGCCTTCGTCGAGCCGCTGGATCGCCCGACGCGGGGCCGAGATATGGGGGTCCGAAGCATCCATGACGCCAGATCTAGCAGACCCCGGCCCGAGTCGCCAAGCGCCGCCAAGGGGCGCGCTCCGATCCGCAACGCGGATCGGGGCGCCGCGCGACGGGCTCGACGCCCCCGCGCGGCGCCGCGCCCGCCGAGGGGCGCCCCGGCCGCGGCTCAGGCGCCCCAGCGGGCCTTGGCGGCGTCGTCGCTCTCGCGCGCCTCGACCCAGCGCGCGCCCTGCGGCGTCTCCTCCTTCTTCCAGAAGGGCGCCTCGGTCTTGAGCCAGTCCATCAGGAAGGCCGTCGCCTCGAAGGCCGCGTGCCGGTGCGGCGAGGCGGCGGCGGCCAGCACGATGCGCTCGGCCGGGCGCAGCGGCCCGACGCGGTGCACGATCAGCGCCCCCTGCAGCGGCCAGCGCGCCGCCGCGTCCCCGGCGATGCGGGTCAGCGCCCGCTCCGTCGCACCCGGCCAGTGCTCCAGCGTCATGCCCTTCACGGCCGCCTCGCCGGCCCGGTCGCGCACCAGGCCCACGAAGCTCGCCACCGCGCCGACGTCCGTGCGTCCGGCGGTCAGGCGCTCCAGCTCCTCGGAGACGTCGAAATCCGCCTCCTGCACCCGGACGAGGATCCGCGCGCCGGCCATCTCAGCCCCCCGTGACCGGCGGGAAGAAGGCGACCTCCCGCACGCCGGCCAGCGGTGCGTCGAGATCGCCCATCTCCTCGTCCAGCGCCACGCAGACCGCGGCGAGGTCGGCGAAGGCCGCGGCGTGCCGCTCGTCGCGCGCGCGCAGCTCCGCGACCAGCTCGGCCACGGTGGAGGCCTCCGTCTCCACCTCCTCGGTCGCGGCGCCGACGCGCTCGCGCAACCAGGCGAAATAGAGCACGCGCATCGCTCAGGCCTCCTTCGCCGCGGGGTGGGCGAGGGCGCGGCGGAAATAGCCGACCCCGGTCCAGACGGTCATCGCCGCCGCGAGCCACAGCAGCCCGAAGCCGCTCGTCACCACCACCGGCGTCGCCGCGCGCAGCGGCCCGAGCCAATGCGGATCCGGCGCCGCGCCCTCCAGGATCGCGAAGAACGCCTCGGGGCCGAGCTGGTGGAACAGCAGCGCCTCGCGCTCCGTCGCCCAGCCGGCCAACAGGAGCGCGCCGATGGCCATCATCTGCACGGTGGTCTTCCACTTGGCGAGGCGCGTCACCGGCGCCTCCACCCGGCCCGCGAGGAACTCGCGCAGACCCGAGACGGCGACCTCCCGCAGCATGATGGCCGCCGCGGGCACGATCATCAGCGGATTCGGTCCGGTGAGCATCAGCAGCACCGCGAGGGCGATCATCACCATCGCCTTGTCGGCGATCGGGTCCATCATCCGCCCGTAGGCGCTGACCGCGCCGAGCCGGCGCGCCAGCCAGCCGTCCGCCCAGTCGGTGACCGCCGCGACGACGAAGAGCCCGAAGGCGATCAGGTCCGCCGTCGGGCGCGGCAGCCCGGCGAAGACGAGCGCCACGCCCGGCGCGGCGACCAGGCGGAAACTCGTGAGCAGGTTGGGCAGCGCGTGGACCATGCGGGGCTCCGTCGGTTCCGTCCCCTCTCTCCCCGATGCGCGGCGCCGGTGCAAGGCGCCCGGCGGAAACGGCGGCGCAGCCCGAGGACCACGGCGTTCGAGCCGCCGGCGTCGCCGAACGGGCCGAAGGCCGTGCAGCGGTGATGCAGTCGCAGCGCCGTGCTCCAGGGCGTGTCCGGCAGCCCGACCTCCAGCTCGATCGCCCAACAGGCCATCACGGCCGAGGAGCCGCCTTGCGTCGCCCGCTCCGCCTCCGGCGTCTCGGACGCCGCCGAGAGGCCGAGCCCGAAGGACGCCGAGACCGGCGTCTCCGGCGCGCGCCGGCGAAGCCCCGCGGGGACCGGCGCCGGTTCCAGGTGGTCCTGCGCCCCCCGGTGGCGCGACGGCAGCGCCTCCGCCTCCCAGCCCGGCGAACCGAGCGGCCCCCGCGCCGGCGTCGCGAGCCGCGCCGAGAGCCCCGCCGTCCACCAGCCCGCCGTCCTCCAGCCCGCCGTCCTCCAGCCGTGCGTCCCACGGGGCGAGGACGAGGTCGTCCCAGCTCTCCTGTGTCAGGACGCCGCCGTAGAGCACGGCGGCACAGGGTGCGTCCTCCCCCCGTCGCGGACGGCGCGGCGGCGAAGAGGGGGCGACGACGGCGGCGAGTCGGAGAGGGCGCATCTGCGGGCTGTCCCTTCGGATCGGCGCCCCCTGCAGCCTACAGCCCCGGCCCGCTCGCCGTCGCCCGCTCACGAAGGCTCGTGGTCGCCGACGGCGACGTCGTCCGATCGTCGCGGCCGGATCCCGCCATCGACCGGGTCGCCGGCCGCGGCGGGGCCGACGCCTTGGTCGGCCGGCCGGGGCGCCGTGGGGAGATCGGCCCGGCCGCGCCGTCTCAGCGGCTCCAACGGCGCGCCAGGGGCGCGGCCGTGAGCCCGTGCAGCAGCGCGCTCAGGCACACCCCGGTGATCGCCAGCGAGATCGCCGCATGGTCCGCCGGCAGGCCCAGCCGCTCCACCACCAGCAGCGCGAAGAGCGCCGTCGCCAGCCCGCGCGGTCCGAACCAGCCGAGGAACAGCCGCTCGGCCGGCCGTGCGTCCGTGCCGGCAAGCGACAGCCAGATCGCGAGCGGCCGCGCGAGGAACAGGGAGGTCAGCAGGAACGCCAGCCCGCGCCAGTCGAGGCTGGCCAGCGCCTCGGGCGCGAGCGCAGCGCCGATCAGCAGGAAGGCGCCGAGCACCAGCATCCGCCCCTCGCCGTCCGCGAACTCGCGCGCGAATCCGCGCCCCTCGCCCAGCCGTTCGCCGAAGGCGATCCCGCCGACGAAGGCCGCGACGAAGCCGTTGCCCCCTAGCGTATGCGCCGCGGCGTAAGCGGCCCCCGCCACGGCGAGCGCGGCGACGCCCTGACCCGTCTCGTCCGTCCAGCCCGCGGCGGCCGAGCGCTTCAGGAGGTCGCCGCCCGCAAGCCCCGCGGCGACGCCGGCCGCGACGCCGAACCCCACCTGCTCCAGCGCGAAGCGGATCCAGTCGCCGCCGCCGGGCGGCGCCTCGTGGCCCAGGACGGCGCAGGCCAGAAACAGCACCATAGGCAGGGCGAGACCGTCGTTGAGCCCGCTCTCCACCTCGATCGTCCGGCGCAGCCGTTCCGGCACGGCGGGATCGGCGGTCACGGCCCGGCCCAGCGCCGCGTCGGTCGGCGCCATCAACGCGCCGAGGAGCGCGGCCTCCGCCACCGTCAGGCCCGGAAGCAGCAGCCACGCCGCCAGCCCTCCGAACAGCGCCGCCAGCGGCAGCCCGAAGACCAGCATGCGCGCCGGCCGGCCCCAGTCGCGCATGATCTTGCCGCAGTCGACATGCGCGGCGTCGGCGAACAGCACGATCGCCAGCGTGACCTCCGCCAGCGGCAGCAGCAGATCGCGCGCGCCCTCGGCGAGACCGGCGGCCGAGAGCGCCAGGCCCAGCCCGAGGAACAGCATCGGCGGCGTGACGGGCGTCGTCGACATCCGACGCGCGACGGCCGCCGTGGCGAAGACCGCGGTCGCGGCGAGCAGCAGCATCTCCTCGTGCATCAGGCTCCCTCCCGCGTCGCCTCCCCGGGCCTCGGCGCCGTCTGCCCGAACGCGTCGCGCCCCGCGCCCGATCTCGCCGGGCGCGGGGCGCGCGGGCCCCGGGGCGTGACGCCCCCGGGGCGGCGGGCGTCAGCCCTCGGCTTCGGCGCGCGCCTCTTCGAGATACGCGTCGAAGCGCTCGTCGGCCTTGCCGGGCATCCGCACGTCCTGCACCGCGTCGAGATTGGAGAAGTCGTCGCCCACGACGATGAGCGCGACCATGCCGAGCGAGTAGTGCGGCGTGCACTTCACCAGATGGACGCCGTCCTCGCCCACCTCGTAGACGATCTCCTCGTTGATGCGGCCGCGGAACTCCTCGGCGCCCTCGGGCACCACTTCGGAGACCGCGTTGTGGCCCTTGTCCTCGGGCACGAAGCGCACGGTGTCGCCGACCTCGGCGTGGATCACGGCGGGCTCGAACACCATTCGGTCTCCGTCCGAGCCCTTGTTCAGCATCTGCACCACGTGCTCCTCGGCGACGGCGGGAAGCGCGAACAGGGCGGCGGCTGCGGCGGCGACGATCATGCGGGTCATGGACGACCTCCTTGCGTTGCGTTGCGTTCGACCGGTCATGTATGCCGCTGCGCGCGGTGGGCATCGCGGCGCGCCGTCGCCCCCCTCGCCGCGTTCAGCGCCGCTCCACCCGATGCCGCAGGTTGCGCTTGTCCTCCGCGCATTTGCGCAGGCAGGTCTCCAGCGCGCAGGCCCGCCAGCGCTCGGCGTAGATCGAGGCGAAGGGCTCGTCCGCCAGGATCTCCGCCAGCGGCCGCCTGTGCAGGTCGTGCCGATCCGCAGGGTCGACGCCGGCCGAGGCGTTCAGCGCCGCCTCCTCCTCCGAGCCCGTCATCCAGCAGCAGGCCGAGACGATGCCGTGCGCCGAGACGTAGGCCCGGTTCACCGCCGCCGACTTGCAGGAGACGCCGCCGATGCGCGGCGGCGCGACGGCGTTCGCGTCCTCCCGGTCCGCCTTGCCGGGGCCGAGGGTCTCGTCCACCCGCAGCGTCGGCGGCTCCAACGTCCGCCGCTCGCCCGTCGGCAGGACGTAGTCGAAGGTCGGCGACTTCGAGAAGCGGATCGAATCGATGGCGACGAAGGCGCGAAAGCCCATCCGGTCCGCAAGCGCCCGCGCCTCCGCCAGCTGATGCTCGTTGTGGCGGAAGAGGATGAAGTGCCACTCGGCCTCCGCCCCCGTCGCGAGGAACGCCTCCGCGTTCGCCATGATCCGGTCGAACCGCGTGTTGACCCGGTAGAGCGCGTTGACCTCGCCGAGCCCGTCGACGTGCAGCTCCAGCCGCGAGCCCGAGGCGCGGAACGCCTCGCCCAGCCGCCGCCACCAGTCCGGCCGGCGCAGCCCGCCGTTGGTGCTCATCGCCACCCGCACGCCGCGGGCGGTCAGGTGCTCCACGATCTCGAGGCACTGGCTCGCCGCGATCGGATCGCCGTAGGCGCCCGAGAGGATCACGTCCGAGGTCCGCGCGCACATCGCGTCGTCGAAGCAGCGCCGGAAGTCCTCCAGCGTCAGCTCCACGTTGAAGACCTTGGAGCGGTCGGCGACGCAGCCGTTCATGTGGTCCGTGCGCGGGCACATCGGGCAGCCCGCGTTGCACTTGTCGGTCAGCTCGACGTGGAACTGCCACGGGCGGGCGGCGTCGAACATGGCGACGGGGGCGATCTCGTGCGAGGCGTCGGGCAAGGCGGCTCTCCTCTGTCAGTCCTCACCTAACCCCGCCGCGGCCCCGGCGGAACCCGTCAGGCCCGCCGCAGGCTCACCTTCACGTCATGGAAGGCCGCGCCGCCATAGGGCGCGACCGAATCCGCGCCCACCAGCACGTTGATCCCCTCGCCGCTCTTGTGCGCCCGGTTCGGATGCAGGCTCTCGGCGATCACCACGCCCCGGCGCAGCCCGTCGAAGAGCCGCGCCGTCAGCGTCACCGCCCCCCGCGCGTTCTCCGCGACCACCGCGTCGCCCTCGGCCACGCCCAGCCCGGCCGCGTCCTCCGGATGGATCATCAGCGACGGCCCGCCCTCCCGCGTCTCCGAGGTCGGCGTCTCGGTGAAGGTGGAGTTCAGGAAGTTCCGCGCCGGCGAAGTGGCGAGGCGGAAGGGATGCGCCGCGTCGGCGGTCTCGATCACGTCCCAATGGTCGGGGAAGGCCGGCATGTCCGCCACCGGTCCCATCGGCCCCGCGTTAGGGTTCGGCACGCGCGGCCAGTCCGGCCGGAACCGGAACCGCCCGTCCGGCCAGGCGAAGCCGTCGAGGTAGTGCGCCTCGCGGAACGGCGGCTGGATGTCGAGCCAGTTCTCGGCGTCGAGATCCTCGATCGTGCCGTGCCCGGCGGCGCGCACCACCTGGTCGATCATCTCCCGCGCCGTCATGCGGAAGCCCGGATGCTCCGCCCCCAGCCGCTCCGCCAGGGCGCAGATCACCTCGTGATTGCTGCGGCACTCGCCCGGCGGGTCGATGAGCCTGCCGCCGAGCATGACGTGCTGATGCCCGCCGCCGTAATAGAGGTCGTCATGCTCCATGAACTGAGTCGCCGGCAGCACCACGTCCGCCATCCGCGCCGTCTCGGTCATGAACTGCTCGTGCACCGCGACGAACAGGTCCTCCCGCGCGAAGCCCTCGCGCACCCGCCGCTGCTCGGGCGCCACGTTCACCGGATTGGTGTTCTGGATCAGCAGCGCCGTCACCGGCGGCCCGCCGTGCAGCGCCTCGGCGTCGCCGGTCAGGATGCGGCCGATCTTCGACTGGTCGAGCACCCGGACCGAGGGGTCGCGCATGTCGAGCCCCTCCAGCACCGTCTTGTCCCAGGCGTAGATCGCCCCGTTGTTGTGGAAGGCGCCGCCGCCCTCGTGCTTCCACGCCCCGAGCACCGTCGGGACCGAGAGCGCCGCGTGCATGTTGTGCGCCCCGTTGCGCTGGCGCGTGAACCCGTAGCCGAGGCGGAAGAACGCCCGCGGCCTCTCCTTCAGCAGCGCCGCGAAGGCCTCGATCTCCTCGACCGAGAGCCCGGTGATCGCCGCCGCCCAGCCCGGCGTCCGGGTCGCGAGATGCGCCTCCAGCCCCTCCGGATCGTCCGCGAACTCGGCCAGATAGGCCCGGTCCGCCGCCCCTTCCCGGAACAGGCAATGCATCACCGCGCAGGCCAGCGCCCCGTCGGTGCCGGGCTTCAGCACCAGCCCGAGATCCGCCTGCTTCACCGTGTCGTTGCGGTAGATGTCGATCGCGACGATCTTCGCGCCGTTCTCCTTCCGCGCCTTCACCGCGTGATGCATCACGTTGACCTGCGTGTGCACCGCGTTGGTGCCCCAGATCACCACGCAGTCGGACTTCGCCATCTCCCGCGGATCGGCGCCGGCCAGCCGCCCGGTCCCGGCGATGAACCCGGTCCAGGCCATCGTCGTGCAGATCGTGGAGTGAAAGCCCGAATAGCGCTTCACGTTGCGGAGCCGGTTGATCCCGTCGCGCATCACGAGGCCCATGGTCCCCGCGTAGTAATAGGGCCAGACCGTCTCCGGCCCGTGCTCGGCCTCCGCGGCGAGGAATCGCTCCGCGATCAGGTCGAGCGCGTCGTCCCAGGAGATCCGCTCCCAGCGCCCTTCGCCCCTGGCGCCGACGCGCCGCATCGGGTGCAGGATGCGGTCCGGATGATGGATGCGCTCGGCGTAGCGGGCGACCTTCGCGCAGATCACGCCGTCGGTGTAGGTCTGGCTCTTCGCGCCGCGGACCCGCCCGATCCGCGCGCCGTCGATCACCTCCACCTCAAGCGCGCAGGCCGAGGGGCAGTCGTGCGGGCAGACGGAGGGGCGGCGCTCGATCTTCGGCTGGACGGTCATGGCGGTCTCCCTTGACGCCGCGGATGATGGCGGAGGGCGGACGTCGCGTCTAGGCTGCGCCGAAATCCGCGGAATCGCGAATACGGGAGGAGACGAGATGGACGGAGCGCAGGGTCACACGCCCCGCTGGCTGGGGGGGCTGCCCGCCCCCGCCGCGGAGTTCGCGGGACATCCGGAATTCAACTTCGTCGGCGGGCATGTCGACGCCGACTGCGTGCCGGTGGAGGCCCTGCGGGAGGCCGCCGCGGCCGCGATCGCGGAGGAAGGCGGCGACCTCGCGATGTACAACCCGACCGGCGGCAAGGGCCATGCCGGATGCCGGCGCATGGTGGCGGAGATGCTGACCCGCCGCACCGGGATGCCCTGCGATCCGGAGGAGGTGCTGATCGTCTCGGGCTCCCTTCAGGCGCTCGACCTCGTGAACCGCGCCCTCGTCGGCCCGGGCGACGCGGTGCCCTGCGAGCTCGAGAACTACGGCGGCGCGCTGACCCGCATCCGCGCCCGCGGGGCCGAGCCCGTCGGCGTCCGCACCGACGCGCACGGCATGGTCCCCGAGGCGCTGGAGGAGACGCTGACCCGCCTCGGCCGCGAGGGCCGGCGCGTCAGCTACGTCTACCTGATCCCGACCGTGCAGAACCCGACCGGCACCGTGATGCCCGAGGAGCGGCGCAAGGAGATCCTGGAGATCGCCGCCCGCCACGACGTCACCCTGTTCGAGGACGACTGCTACGCCGACCTCGTCTTCGCCGGCGGCCGGCCGAAGGCGATCCGCGCGCTCGACCCCGACGGGCGCACGATCTACTGCGGCACCTTCTCCAAGCAGATCGCGCCGGGCCTCCGGCTCGGCTTCCTCGTCGCGGACCGGCCGGCGCTCGCCCAGCTCCTCGCGCTCAAGAGCGACGCCGGCACCCCGGCGATCGAGCAGATGACGCTCGCCCGGATGGGTCCGATGTTCGACGCGCATTGCGAGGCGGTGCAGAAGCGCCTCGGCGAGAAATGCGCGGTGATCTGCGAGGCGCTCGACGCCGAGTTCGGCGCCGCGGCCGAATACCGCCGCCCCGACGGCGGCATCTTCGTCTGGGCGACCCTGCCGGCGCCGGTCGACACCACCCGCCTCGCCCAGGTCGCGGCGGCCGAGGGCGTCGCGATCAACCCCGGCGCCGAATGGTGCGCGGACGCCGAGCACGGCCGCCGCAGCCTGCGCCTCTGCTTCGCCAACCCGTCAGAGGAGACGATCCGCGCGGGGGTGGCGAAACTCGCCGAGATCTGCCGCCGGGAGTTCGGCCTGCCCGAACGCAGCGCCAACGTCTCGCGCGTCTGACCTCCTGCGGGGGAACGGCCGGCGGGGATCGATCCCCTCTGACCGCGCCCCGCCTCGCCGCTGTAGCGTCGCCCTTGCAGTGCGGGTTCATGCGAGAGGCGCCGCTTCGTTTCAAGTGGAAGTCGTTGGGCGTCCGATCCTTGAAATACGGATTCGTCGCCGCTCTGCCCGATTTGGTAAAGTTCTTGGCTGCGCACAGCTTTTTTTTCATTTTATTTCCTGATTGCTCATGAACCTCAGCCGGTTTCAGCGGTCGGCAGGGCATGGCCGGGGTCCGGACCCCGGCCCCCGTCAGGCGCGGGATCATGGCGGCGAGGTCGCAGCGCCTGTTGAAGCGGCATTCGAACTCGGCGAGGTATCTCGGCGCGGGCTTGGAACCGACCGACCGGTAGGTTGCGGTGAAGCTGTTCGCTCCGGGAACCGGACGGACGAGGACGGCGCGCGTCCGGATCTACGCCCGTGACGAGCGACCGTGGGCCGGACCGGCTCCGCCCGCAGCTTGGTATCGGTTCTCGACGGACCGGGCCGCGGAGCATCCCGTCGATCAGCTGACGGGCGTCCAGGGCTGGATGCACGCCGACGCCCATGCCGGCTTCGAGGAACCCTACCGTTCGGGCCGGATCGGCGCATGCCCGGCGCCGGTTCGTCGACGTCCGGCAGTCGCAGGGCTCCGCGGTCGCCGAGGAAGCGCTGCGCCCGGAGCGGTCCGCGCCCCTGATCGACGATCTGGAGCATCGGCTCGGCATTCAGTTCACCGGGATCTCGGGCGAGACGTCGCTGGCCGGCGCCATCCGCCACGCCCTCGGCCGACTGCCGAAGCGGCGTCATGACCGGGACTCTCGATCGGATCCGGGCCAGCCTCGTCGGCCTGCGCATGCCGCGCGCTCCGGAGGCGCCGGAGGACGCGATCCGCCGCCTCGAGCGCGGCGAGATCTGCGCCCTCGAGGCCACCGACGGCCTCCTGGCCGAGGATCACGCCACGCGCGAGGGCCGCCGCGTCGGCGCCGCCCTGAAGACCGCGCGGCTCCGCCCGCCCTCGCCTCGCTCCACGCCGACGGACGCGGGTCCGGCGACGCCGCCGCCCATCCCGACGTCTTCTCGGGCCTCCTGCGGGTCGACGGCTACGCCGCCTGTCGCGGCCTGATCTCAACCGACCGACCGGGCGGCCCG
>JAWLFJ010000185.1:0-5417 GCA_041685625.1 Paracoccaceae bacterium
GGAGTCCACCAGCGCGGTCCGGTCAAGTCGTTGAGATCACGCAAGGATCAGGCAGGCGGCCGGCCGGTGGATTCCGGGTGGCTTCCCAAAAAAACGGCCCTGACGCTGGCGAAGTCCCGCGCCAAGCCCTCCCACATGCGTTTGTCGCCGGAAAGGAACCGGAAAACAACGGCTTGGCGGCCTGGACTCCGGCTGGACCCCGGGGAGCCAGAAGCGGCGTGGCTCGCGCGCGTCTGGCGACCTTGGGCAAAATGTACCCGCTGGAGCCGGCAGGTGTCACGCCTCGCGATGTCTCACGGAGGCGGTTCGGCTTGACATGGCGCTGAGATGAGCGTTGCGGCACGGTGGCTCGGACGGAGGCTGCATGACCCGGATCGGCGTCATCTCGGACACCCATGGCCTGCTTCGCCCCGAGGCGGAGGAGAGGCTCGCGGGGATGGAGCAGATCATCCATGCGGGAGACATCGGCGATCCGGGGATCGTGCCGCGTCTGCGCCGCATCGCGCCCACGACGGTGATCAGGGGGAATGTCGACTCGGCCGATTGGGCGGCGGAGTATCCGGAACGGATCACCGTCGAGATCGGCGGCAGGACCTTCCACCTGCTTCACGACCTCAAGGAATTGGACGTCGACCCGGTCGCGGCGGGTTTTGACGTCGTCATCGCCGGACACTCGCACCGACCTAAGGCGGAGACGATCGACGGCGTCCTGTATCTCAATCCGGGCAGCGCCGGGCCGCGTCGCTTCAGGCTGCCGATCACGCTGGCGACCCTCGAGTTGACCGAAGATCGGATCGAGGCGACGATTCACGCCATTCTGGTCTAGGAGCGCCGCAGAAGAGCCGAGCCTGAGGCATGCCGTTCGGCGGCCGCTCGCGCATGTCGGAAAAACCATGGATTCGGCGATGGGAGCCTGCCTTCCTAAAAATCCGCCTCAAGCTTGAGGTCGCGAGTTTCTTGTAACCAGGGCCGAGCTTGTAATCCGCTCCATCAAGCGCCACTTGATAGAAGCGACATTACTGCTATCGAGCCAAGTGTCTCCGCCAAGGGCACAGCCACTCCTTACGCTCTGACTGTGCCGAGTCGCCGCATCCTGCGGACGACAATTCATTCGGGAGACATCACGATGACGACTGGCACCGTGAAATGGTTCAATTCGACCAAGGGCTTCGGCTTCATCCAGCCCGATGATGGCGGAAAGGACGTCTTCGTCCACGCCACCGCGCTGGAGCGGGCCGGCCTGACCGGCCTCGCCGACGACCAGAAGGTGACCTACGGGATCGAAACGGGCCTCGACGGACGCAAAAGCGCGACCGATCTCGCTCTGGCCTGAGCCGGCTTTCGCCGGGAGCCGCAGAGATCTCCCCGCGGCGATTCCGAACGCTCGCCGCACGACCCGTCTTGCAGAAAAAAAGGCCGATCCCTTCCCCAAAATGACGAACACCATCGAATCCCCGGCCGACACCGCTCCCGCAACCGCAGCGTCGTGAACGCGGTGCGTCGCCGCGTATCGCACGCCGATTGCGGCGCGAAGCCGGTTCGAACTGGCCGTGACGACCGTTCCCTTCGTGGCGATCTTCGCGCTCGCCTGGGCGGCGCTGTTCGTCAGCCCTTGGATCTCCGTCGCGCTGTCGCTGGCGAACGCGGCCTTCGTCGTTCGCCTGTTCATGATCCAGCACGATTGCGGCCACGGCGCCTTCTTCCGCAACCGGCGCCTCAACGACTGGGTCGGACGCGCCATCGGCGTCGTCACGCTGACGCCCTACGACGTCTGGCGCAGGACGCATGCGATCCATCACGGTGCCACCGGCAATCTCGACCATCGCGGAACCGGCGACATTCCCACCCTCACGGTGGACGAGTATCGCGCAAAACCGCTCGTCGGGCGGGTTGTCTACCGTGTGTTGCGGCATCCGGCGTTCCTCTTCGGGATCGCGCCGTTCTACAGCTTCTTCCTTCAGAACCGGCTCCCGGTCGGCCTGATGCGACCGGGCGGACGCTACCGGGCGAGCGCGCTCGGCACCGACGTCGCCATGCTCGGCTTCGTGCTCGCGCACTAGCCGGACGGCGCGATCGCGCAGCTCCGCCGGGTACGGCTTCGTCGGATTCCTCGTCTCCATGGACCCCATCCTTCCAAAAGTTGGGGCTTCCGCGAAACCCGGGGGGCGGTTCACTCGTCTCCTTCGGCGAAGTCCGGTGCCTTCGTCCATGACCGCCGCCAAGCGAAGCATGACGCTCCCCGTTTCACGAAAGGATACCCGATGACGATTTCCGCTGCAGCGAGCCGATCGCAACAGGGCGAGGACCTGTTCAGAAGCATGGACAAGAAGAAGGCCAAGGAACTCCAGAAGGCCCCGTCGGCCGCGATCCAAGTGGGCGAGCATGGCCGATACCAGGTCAAGTCGGGCCGACTTGCGGGGGCCTTCGTGGCCCGCGCCTTCCCGAGGCCGCCGACCAAGGCGCGCGGCCTGATCGCGGAGGCCTCCGGGGCGACCGAAGAGGCCGCGATCGCCGCCTTGCACGACCTCATCGACGCGCGGGAGAACCGCAGGACAGACGAACGCCGCATCGACGCCGCGACGGGCGTGGCCGTGCCGAGCGTCGAGGAATATGTCGAAGCGATCCGGCAAGTCGCCCTGTCACGACCGCAGATCGCCGTGTTGACGGAGCTTTCGCTGGCCGGCGAGCAAGGGCTTGCCGAGACGCGGATGGCGAGCACGGCGGGCTACAAGTCCCGCGCATCCACGAACAGATCCTTTGCGTCCGCGGGCCTCCTCATCGCGGATTACCTCTCCGTCGAGACGGCGGAGCACGATAAGACCGGCGATCCGGGCGCGACTTCCCTGCTCGGGTATCGAGGCGCGGCGTCCGGCCAGGATGACCACGGAAACTGGATCCTCCACCCCGAACTGCGGGAAGCCGTCCGGACGGCACTGATGGCGTAGAGCCGCGACGACGGCATCGCGACGGATCTCGAGCCGGCCTGAAAGCGGTCGGCTTGACTTCGGTGTCATTCATCGCCCCCCGCCCGAACGCGTCCGCCGCGTGGTCCGGCCTCCGAAGCGTCCCTCGCCATTGCAAGGCGCGTCCTTGCCCCGCTGTCCGGAGTCGGGGGCCAGGAGCCGACTGATCCCGAAGGAGCGACGACACCGTCCGGCGCCCCCTCCGTCATCGCACAGGAGAGCCTCATGACCCGTTCCGACGCCTTGGACGACACCGTCCGCCGCACCGCCGACCTGCCACGAGAGCGCAGCTGCCTTCGCTGCCGGACCCGCTTCGAGAGCGAGTGGTCGGGGGAGCGGATCTGCCGGCGCTGCAAGGGCACGACGAGTTGGCGCAGCGGCATCCCGCACGGCACGTCGTCGTCGGGGCGCCGTTGACGCCTCGAGGGGCGACTGGGCGCCGCAGCATGGGTCACCTATGCGGGAGCGCGACACCATGCATTCGGCTCCGCTTTCGTATCGCCTGTCACCTGCCGCAGTCGACTCCCACGAGGCGCCATGATGAGAACGCCTCGCAGGCTCACCGACGTCATCCGGCTCCGTCAGTCACATGCCGCTGCGAACGCCTTGTTGGCACCCGCCTCCCGTTCAGCCGCCACACGATGACCGCGACGCCGTACTGCCAGCGCCGGTTCGCCGTGGCGCGGCTGATGCCGAGCTCCCAGCAGATCGGCTTCCACGGCTTGCGGTTGGCCCGCAGCCAGAGCAGCCGGCCGTCGTCCTTCTCCAGCCAGCGCAGCCAGAGCAGCGTCGCCTCGGCGCGGTCGATCGCCTGAGGCGACGGCAGCGGGGCCTTCATGGTCGGCTCCTGGCCGACCTGGTCCGCGAACGTGTGCCGATACTCCGGCCAGGCGTTGAACCAGCCCTGCACCCTCACCGGGGGCAGGCGGCGCATGACCCACGCCGCCTCCTCGAGCCGCCCCTCGACTTGCGCGCGCGTCCACTCAGCCATCGGCCCGCTCCCTCGCGTCGAGGGGACCGTAGAGCCGCTCGCCGAGCTGCCGGACCAGCTCCCGCTCGGGCCAGCTGAGCCGCGCGTCGTCGACCGAGACGGCGAGCAGGCCCTGCTCCCGCCAGCCCTCGCGCTTGACCTGCTCGGGGTCGCGGCGACGGCCGCCGTATCCCCGCGGGGCGAAGCGCATGCCGCTCATGCCGCGCCTCCCGCCGTCTCGATCGCCCAGAAGAGGATGGCGATTGCGTCGGCCTCGTTGTCATCCGCAGGGCTGAAGCCCCGGGCGCGGGCCGCCGCGATCATCGCCGCCTTCGGGGCGTTGCCCTTGCCGGTGGCGTGGCGCTTGATCGTGCCGACCGGCACGCCCTGGTAGGGCACGCCCCTGAGCTCCGCCCACGCGGTCAGCGTGGCGAGCAGTCCTCCATAGACGTGTGCCGCGTCGGTGGCGGCGTGCCGGCGAACCTCCTCGAACCAGATGGCGGCGATCGGGCCGGAGAGCCGGTCGAGCTCGGTCAGCCAGTTGGTGAAGCGGAGGTAGCGCATGCCGCCGCCGTCGAAGCGGCCGGGGCGGAAGGAGGCCACGCCGCTGGAGACGAGGCCGTCAGGGCCGCGAAGGGCCCAGCCGGTGCTGGTGCCGAGATCGAGGGCGAGGATGGCGCCGGGCCCGGGTCGTGCGTTCTCGGCGCGGGTCTGGGTGGACATGGTGAAGGCTCACGTATGGTGGGCCTTCGGCTTCGGTCGACGAGAGATCTACCACCCGGGTGCGGGGCTCCAAAGCGAAAACGAGCCGGCGGCGACCGCGCCTCCCACGGAGCGTCGTGGTCCCAACCCCTTGCGGCGCGGTCCCAACCTCCGAGGGGGTTGGGGACACGGTTTTTCCTTTATGTGTCAACAGGTTGACCGGATGTGGTCCCAACCCCGGTGTCCCCAACGGGGGTCCTTCTCTTTCCGTATAGAAAAACATGTTCCCGACCTTTTCCGTTCTCCCACATGAATGTGTAGCAGAAGGTTGGGGCCACGGGGTGAGGTTGGGAACACCGTTGTTTTGAAAGGCTTTTCGTGTCTCCAACCCCTCACGAGGTTGGGACAGGGTTGGGACCACCGGGGAGGTTGGGACGCGCATCCAGCGGGCGGGTTCGAGCCCGATCGCCTCCTCGAGGATTTCGCCGACGGATATGTCCCGCAGCGGCTCCGGGCGCGGCACGATCTCGGTCCTCGAGTTGCCGTAGTCCGGGTAGCCGTCCGAGACCGTCCGCGTCTCGTGCGTGACCCAGCGCTCGATGAGCTCCTCCCAGGCCTCGGACTGGTAGCGCGCGTCCTGCGCCTCGCGGGCCTCGGCGAGGAGGGCGGGGTCTTCGATCCACCGTAACCGGCCGCTCGGGACCGCCTGCACGATCCTTCGCTGATCTGCGATTGGACGTCGCTGACGACGTCGTCAGCGACGTCCACAGGGATCGGGGGCG
>JAWLFJ010000005.1:0-64877 GCA_041685625.1 Paracoccaceae bacterium
GTCCATCACCGCGTCGGCGGCCGCTTCGTCGAGGTTGCCGGTGGGCTCGTCCGCGAGCAGGAGCGGCGGGCGCGGGGCGAGGGCGCGGCCGATGGCGAAGCGCTGCTGCTGGCCGCCGGAGAGCTGCTCGGGGTAGCGGGCGAGCAGCTCCGCGAGGCCGAGGCGGCGGGCGAGCTCGGCCGTCCAGTCCGGATCCTCGCGCCCGGCGAGGCGGGCCTGGAAGCCGAGGTTGTCGCCGACGCGGAGCGACGGGATCAGGTTGAACTGCTGGAACACGAGGCCGAGACGCTCGCGCCGCATCGCCGCGCGGCCGCGGTCGTCGAGACCGGTGATCGGCGCGCCGGCGATGCGGATCTCGCCGGCGTCGGGCGCGTCGAGCCCGGCGGCGAGGTGCAGGAGGGTGGACTTGCCGGAGCCGGATTCGCCGGTCAGCGCGACGGTCTCGCCGGGCGCGAGGGAGAGCGAGACGCCGCGCAGGACCTCGACCGGGCCTTCGGGCGTGCGGAAGGCCTTGGTCAGGCCTCGGATCTCGAGCGCGGCGGACATTCCGGGCGAAGTGGGCGACCGGGGGGCCGAGGGCAAGCGTGGCGGGGCGCCGCGCCCGGCCGGCGCCTCAGGCGCCGCGGACGAGGCCGAGCGCCTGCACCGCCCAGACGCCGGCGACGGCGGAGAGGGCGGTCAGCACGCCGCCCCAGGTCGTGTCCGTCGCCACCATGCTCCAGGACCAGCCCTTGAGGGTCGACATGTTGGTGAACTCGTAGGTGCCGTAGGCGAGGACGCCGAGGATGAAGCCGTTGAGCGCCGCGTGGGAGAGGGGCGCGGAGGCCGAGAGCGCGGGCCAGGAGCAGAACCAGAGGATTCCCCCGACATAGACCGCGTAGAAGACCGCCGCGATCTCCAGCCGGGGCGCATCGGCCATCAGCGGGCCGACGTGACGCTGGAAGAGCGGGTTCATCACCAGCGTCAGCATCAGCGCGTCGACGACGAGAAAGACGACGAGGGTGACGGCGTAGAGCGTCGCGACGGTCATCGGACCTCCTGTGGGGGCGTGTTCGCCCGTCCAGATGCGTCCCGCGCGGCGCGGGTCAAGCGGCCCGGGGAAGCGGAGACGCCGGCTCGCCGCCGAAAACGCCTTCGCCGCGGAGCCGGAGGGGCGGGCTGCGCGCGGCGCGCCGGGTCCCGCGGCATGGACGGGAAGGCGCGCGCGGCGCCCGGGAGCGCGGCGATCGAAGCCGGCGCGCGCGCTCCGGGCGACGGCGGCGACGGCTGCGGCGATGATCTCGCTCGCCGCGCTCGCCGCCTTCGCGGCGCCGGGTCCGGCGCGTCGGGTGGTGGTGGTCGGCAGGCGCGGGCCGGCGCGCGCGGCGCCGCGCCGAGGACGAACGGGCGGCGATCGCCCGTCTCGACGCCTTCTTCGCCGATGCGGCCGTGGCCGTCGCGGGCGCCAAGGTTGCGCGGGCGGCGAGGGTGGGTGGGCCTCTGGACGCCGGACGGCGGCGCGGGTGCGGACGTTGCCCCGTCCGGGCGCTTCGGGCACGATCGCCGCGACAGGCGCGGACGTCCCGCCCGCCGCCGCGCGAGGATGGCCGATGCGCCCCGCCGCCCCCCGCCTCCGACCGCGCGCGCCGGCCGCGCTCGCGCTGCTGCTGACGCTCGGCGGTTGCGCGGAGGTGGGGTGCTGCTTCACGATGCGGGACGCGGAGGCGGGGCGGACGCTGGTGATCGGCGTCGGCTGGGTCGAGACGGCGCCGCCGGCCGGACCCGGGGCGACGGCGTCGGCGAGCGAGGTCCGCGCGCTGGGTCTGACGGCCGAGGCCGGGCCGGGCGGCGGCGTGACGCTGGGCTGGACGCGCCGTCGACGCCTGACGGTGGGGCCGGAGGGCGGCTTGATCGGGCTGCATCGGGACGCGGCGGGGGGGCTTCGCCTTTCGGCCGAGCCGCCGGGCGCGGGGCAGGAGGACGGCCGATGAGACGCACGGGATGGAGGGCGGCCGCCGCGCTCGCGGCGGCCGCGGCGCTGACCGCGGGTTGCGCCGAGCAGGGCTATTCGGTGATCGCCACCTCGGCGACCAGCATCGGGCTCGAGATCGGGCAGGCGCCGGCCACGCAGGCTCCGAAGTTCGTGCTGGGCTACAGCCGGGCCGAACACGCCTTCGTGCCGACCAACCGCCCCTCCAACGCCAAGACCGACGACGGCAGCGACGGCGTGACCGGCGCGGACGACAGCGCCGACGTGCTGATGGAGCTGCGCTACGGCGGCGGCGCGGGCGCGCAGATCGACACCTCGATCTACCAGCGCCTCGCGGTGGGGGAGACCGCGGTGCGCCAGCGCGGCGCGGCGCTTCTGTTCGCCAAGGGGCCGGACGGGCGGATCGATCCGCAGGCGGCGCAGGTGGCCGCGCTGGCGGCGGGGATGGCGCGCAGCCGAGATTCGGCGGAGCAGGCGGTGCTCGCCTGCATCTCGCCGGACGGGACCGGCATCGACGCCGCGAAGCGCGACGCGCTGATCGCGGAGGCGCTCGCCACGGACGAGCGGCTGTCTCCGGGGCTCTATTCGCGGCTCGGCGCGGCGGGGACGCCGGGCGCGGCGCTGGACGCGATGCGCGCCCTGCCCGTCAACACGCTCGACGCGCTCGGCGAGGCCGCCGAGGACTGCTGAGCCACCGAGGAGGAACGGCGATGGACGACGAGTTGCGGATCGAGGTCTATCCGACCGAGGCGGAGGCGAAGGCCGCCGTGAAGGACATGGTCGCCCAGGGCTTCGACACGGCCGGTCCCTATGGCGGGCACGTCGTGTTCAGTTCGCTCGCCATGGGCGAGGACGGGCGGGCCGCGGGACACGAGGACGCCTTCACCGTGGTGGGGCGCAAGCCGGGCTGAGGCCTCGGCCGCGGCGCCTGCCGGTTTCCCGGCCGCGGAGATCGAGTTGCGCGTCAGAGAAGGCGTCCTCGTGTCCCCCGGCCCGGGTCGCCGGCGGGACGTTCCGGCGACCGGGTGAGCCGAACTTGGCGGGGGCGGCGCGTTCGGCCTTCCGCAAGCGTGGCGGGATGGCGTGCCGGCGGCGCATCGCCGGGAAGCGGCGCGGGGCGGGGCGATCAGTCCTCGAAGATCGCGACGGCGCGGGTGAAGCCCGCGGAAGCTCGCTTGATCTTGTAGGGGAAGCAGGCGATCTCGAAGCCCGTCGGCGGCAGCCTGTCGAGGTTGGTGAGCTTCTCCATGTGGCAGTAGCCGATCTCCATCGAGGCGCGGTGCCCCTCCCAAATTATAGAAGGATCATGGGTTTCCGCCCATTTCTTCGCAGTCGACGCGAAGGGGGCGTCCCAGCTCCAGGCGTCGGTGCCGGTGACGCGCACGCCGCGCTCGAGCAGGAAGAGCGTGGCGTCGCGGCCGATGCCGCAGCCGCGGTTCACGTAGTCGGGGCGGCCGTAGGCCTCGCCGGCCGAAGTGTTGACCACGACGATGTCGAGGGGCTGCAGGGCGTGCCCGATGCGCGCGAGCTCGGCCTCGAGCTCCAGCGCGCCGACGACGTGGCCGTCCGGGCATTCGCGGAAGTCGAGCTTGACGCCCGGCCGGAAGCACCAGTCGAGCGGAACCTCGTCGATGGTCCAGGCGCGCTCTCCGCCCGGCGTGATGCGGCGGTTCATGGTGGAGTGGTGGTGGTAGGGCGCGTCGAGATGCGTGCCGTTGTGGGTGGCGATGCGCAGCCGCTCCACCGCCCAGCCCTCGCCGTCGGGCAGCTGCCCCGGCTCGAGACCGGGGAAGAAGGACGCGATCTGGCCGGCGGTCTCGGCGTGGCCCTGGTAGTCGATCTCCGGCGCCATGATCTCGGGATCGGAGGCGATGTCGGCCTCGAGCGCGACGGAGAGGTCGAGGAAGCGGCGGGGCATGGGCGGTCTCCTCAGACGAGGGCGGCGGTCAGGCCCGGACAGGCGGGCGCGAGGGCGAGGAGGGCGAAGGGCGCGGCCCCCGGCGAAGATCTCCCCCGAGCGGCGGCGCCGAGGGTCGACTTCATGACTTGCACGCCGATCCCGAAGGACGGCGTCGACGGGCCGACTCCCACGGCGATCGCCGCGACCGCGCCGAACCGGATCAGGTCGAGCCCGCGGCCCTGCGCGACGGTCAGACGTCTCGGGATCGGTATCAGGACGATGGACGACGAGTCGAGGATCGTGCCGAACATGTTGAAAAACAGGGACTAGGCGAGCGTCACGCGCGGGGTCGCGAGGCCGATCCACGTCACGACCTTCCCGAAGCCCGCCGGGCCCCCAGAGCGCGCGAACCGCTCCGCGCCGCGAGCGGCTGGAAGCGGATGGCAGCGGCCGCGACGCGTCGTTCCGGCCTCCGGTCGATCGTGCGGCCCGAGCCCTCGGGCGCGGCGTTCACGGCAGGTACGTAGACCTCGTCCACCCGCCGCTCCTGGCGGATGGCCCGGACGACGGCCGGGCGAGGGGCGGCGGGAGCGTGGCAGAGGCCGCCGGCGGTCGGCGCGTGGCAGGTCCTGCCGGTCGGTCCGCCGGCCGTCGCGCGGCAGGGCCCGTCGCCGCGGAGCTCCGTGGGACCGGGCCGTGCGTCCGATGCGCGGGCCCGGTCCCGTCGTCGGCTCACTCGGGGATGTAGGGACCGAGCCGGGGCAGGAGATCCGCCATGAAGGCCTGAAGGCGGGCGTCGCCGGCCGAAGGATCCTCGCCGGCGGCGAGCGGGGTGATGAGGCGCACCAGCGCGCCGTCGGTCCGTCCACGTCCGATCGAATCCCAGACCATCCAGACCTTGGCCTCGATGTCGCCGGTCAGACGGCGGCCCCGCCCCTCCACCCAGTAATAGACGAGCTGCTGGTTGTCGCCCTTCTGGATCACGGCGCGGTTCACGGCGAAGGGCTCGATCCCCGTCTCCTCCGGCAGCGCGATCGTGGGCTCGCTGAGGTCGTACATCTCCCAGCCGCCGCCCGGCAGGCAGACCTCGGGCGAGTGCACGCCCTGCCCCTCGGTCTGCTTGCGGTAATACGCGGTCCAGAGGTCCACTCCGCCGCCGTCGGGCGTGCGGTAGAAGCCCGAGAACCAGTCGTCCGCGGCGAGCACGCGCTCGACCTCCGGCTCGAGCGGCGCTCCGCGCACGCCCTCCCACTCCTCGAAGGCGAGGGGGAAGCCGTCGAAGTCGGAGCGCTCCACCGTGGCGGGCTTCAGGTCCGGCGCGGCCACGTAGAGGGCGCTGGCGGCCGCGGCCGTCAGCGCCCCGGCGATCAGCGCGGCCGAGGGGGTGATGTCGAGCGCGCGACGGAACTGCGGGCCGAGGCCCTCGAACTCGAGGTCGAGCGCGACCGAGAGCGGCCGGCGATCCCCGACCGAGAGCTGCAGCAGACGCGCGAGCAGGAACAGGAGCGCGATGCAGGCGCCGAAGATCACCCAGCCCTCGAAGTAGTGCAGGAAGCCCTCGGCGTGCGCGATGCCGTAGTTGTCGACCAGGATGCCGATCATGCCGATGCGGAAGGAGTTCATCAGCACCGCCATCGGCACCGCCGCCAGCAGCAGCGTCGCCTTGTGCCAGACGGGTCCGCGGTAGAGCACGCAGAAGATGTAGCTGAAGCTCATGATCGGGAAGAGGTAGCGCAGCCCCGAGCACGCCTCGGCCACCAGCAGCTTGTAGACGCCGAGATCGATGACGTTGCCGTCGAGGAACACCGGGATCCCGAAGGCGCGCACCAGCGCCACCCCGATCTCCGACGAGATGAACTGGAGCTGGATGTTGATCTGGTAGTAGAGGAACTGCGGCAGCGGCAGCATGAACACGAGGTGCAGCACCGCCGGCCAGAAATACCAGCCGCGCTTGAGACCGAAGCAGGTGACGACGAGGCCGGCGACCCAGATCACGATGGAGTAGAACACGATGTCGGGGATCTGCACGAGGTTGCCGAGCGTGGCGAGCGCCAGCGCGAACACGATCAGCGCGTAGCCGGGCCAGCGGTCCCGCACCGGGCGGTCGACCGGCGGGACCTGCGTCATCTCCCGCATGAACATGAAGCCCGAGAGCAGCGGGATCAGGGGCCCGTGCGAGTATTCCGCCGTGCCCCAGGCGCGCACGAGCGCGTCGAAACCGTACCAGAACAGCGGGATCGGTGCGACGACGGCCAGAAGGAACCAGACGAGGCCGGAGCGGTCACCGGCGATCCGCGCGGCGGCGCCGAAGGGTCCGGAAGCGACGTGGGTCGTCGACATGGGCTTCATCCTGGTTGTCGCCTCGTGGCGCGGCCGCCGGTCGGGCGTCCTTCGGTCCTGCTCTTGTGCGGCCCCGCTCCGGCGGCGGATCCGCGCGTCCTCGGCGGGGCGCGGCCCCGAGGGGCCTGTCGCCGACGCTGCCGGCGGCCGATGTCGCGACGAACCCCCTGCTCGGTCCGAAGACCGCTTCCGCGACGTCTTATCGCCGATGACCGCCGCGCGCGCAACGGAGCCGGGGGCGCGGCTCGCAGCCGCGTGAAGCGCCCGCGACCGCACGTTCGATTGAGCCGCCGCGCCGGACCGGCTAGGTCTTCGTCGCGCGGGGCGGCAGTGCCCCGCCGGATCGCGAACCCGTCCCCGGAAGCCGCGCAAGCCGAGCCATGCGCCCATGACCCGCCCGCCGGCCACCATCGCCCCGCCGCCGCCCTTGCCGCGGCGCGCCGGGCCGCGCATCGCCGCGGCCGGGACGCTCGTGCGTCCGGCCTGGGCGCTGGCCCTGCTCTGCGCGGCGCCCTCGCTTTCGGTCGCGGTGACGGCGCTGCTGGGCGAGGGTGAGACCTGGCGCTTCCTCGCGGCGACGGTGCTGCCGCGCTACGCGTGGAACACGGCGCAGTTGGCGCTGCTCGTGGCGCTCGGCACCGTCTTGATCGGCGTCGGGTCGGCGGTGCTGACGACGGCGTTCCGGTTTCCCGGCCGGCGGCTGTTCGAGGTGGCGCTGATCGCGCCGCTGGCGTTCCCGGCCTACGTCCTCGCCTATGCCTACACCTGGGCGCTGGACCATCCCGGGCCGGTGCAGACGCTGCTGCGCGACGTCATGGGCTGGGGCCCGAGGGACTACTGGTTCCCGGAGGTGCGCAGCCTCGGCGGCGCGGCGCTGATGCTGACGCTGGTGCTGTATCCTTACGTCTATCTGCTGACGCGGGCGGCGCTTCTGCATCAGAGCGTGGCGGCGCAGCAGGTGGCGCGGACGCTGGGCTGCGGACCCTGGGGCGTCCTCTTCCGGGTCACGCTGCCGATGGCGCGCCCGGCCATCGCCGGGGGCGTGGCGCTGGCGCTGATGGAGACCATCGCGGATTTCGGCACGGTCGCGCATTTCGGCGTGCAGACCTTCGCGACCGGGGTCTATCGGGCCTGGTTCTCGATGGGGGACCGGGCGGCGGCGGCGCAGATCTCGGTGGTGCTGCTCGGCCTCGCGCTGTCGCTGGCGGCGCTGGAGCGCTGGCAGAGGGGACAGGCGCGCCGGCACGAGGCGGGACGGCGGGTGGAGCGGATCGAGGACCGCGACCTCGTCGGCTGGCGCGGCTGGGCGGCCTCCGCCGCGTGCGGAGTGCCGGTGGCGTTCGGCTTCCTCGTGCCGCTGCTGATGCTCGGATGGATGGCGGTGCGGGCGGCGCCGGAGACCTGGTGGTCCCGCTACGCCGGGTTCGCGACGAACACGCTCATGCTCGCCGTCGGAGGGGCGGCGCTGACGGTGGGCGCGGCGCTGATGATCGCCTACGCGGCGCGGCTGGCGCCAGGGCGGGCGGCGCGGGCGGCCGAACTCGGCGCCTCGGTCGGCTACGCGGCCCCGGGCAGCGTCATCGCCGTCGGCCTGCTGGTGCCGCTGGCCTGGACCGACAACGCGGTCGACGCGCTCGCGCGGGAGTGGTTCGGCGTCTCCACGGGGCTGGTCCTCACCGGCTCGGCGGCGGGACTGCTGCTGGCCTACATGAGCCGCTTCATGGCGGCGGCGCTCAACGCCGTCTCGGCGGGCTTCGAAGCCGTCCGCCCGAGCCTCGACGCTTCGGCCCGGGTGCTGGGATGCTCGGTCTGGGGCGTGGTGGGGCGGGTGCATGCGCCCATGCTGCGCGGCAGCCTGCTGACGGCGGGGCTGATCGTGTTCGTGGACGTCGCGAAGGAGCTGCCGGCGACGCTGATGCTGAGGCCCTTCGACTTCGACACGCTGGCGGTGCAGGCCTACCGCCTCGCCTCGGACGAGCGGCTGATCGCGGCGTCGATCCCGTCGCTCGCCGTCGCCGCGGCGGGGATGCTGCCGGTGCTGCTGCTGGCCGGATCGATCCGCAGGTCGCGCCCCGGCGGCGACTGATCCGAGGGACGCGTCAGAGATCGCCGTGGCGACCGGGCTGCCGACTGTCGGAAACGCATCTCGCCAGGCGCTACGGCGCAGCGAGAATGTCATGTCTCATGGTAGGTTTTGTGACTGGAGGTTGTCGGTCACCGGCCGGATCGTTCCGGTATCAAAGGGAGACCTTCTCATGGCCTTCACGATTCCCGAGTGGGTTCGGCCCGGCGCCTGGGGCGCCGTCGTCGGCGCGGTGGGCGGCATTGCGCTGGCCTTCGGCACCGGCTGGATCGTCACCAGCGACGCGGCGGCGACCGAGGCGAACGCGAGTTCCCAAAGAGCGGTGCTCGCGGCGCTGACGCCGTTCTGCGTGGCCGAGTTCGGAGCGCTGACGCCGGCGAACCGAGAGACCCATCTCGCCGCGTTGCGGAATGAGCAGAGCTGGAAACAGGGCGACTACGTCGAGGCTCAGGGCTGGGCGACGTCTCCGGGCGCGGACGGTCCGGACCGCGCGGTGGCGGACGCCTGCGCCGACATGCTGCTGGAGGCGCCGGAGGCCTGACCGCCGGCTCCGGGCGGGCGCGGCCGCCGGATGCGCAAAGGCCCCGGCGCGGACGCCGGGGCCTTCGGATCGGTCGCGACGGGACCGGAGCGCGCGCGAACGCGCGCCCCCGCCCCTGCCCGGCTCACTCGTAGCCGACGGAGTCGTAGATCATCTGCGCCTTGGCCTGGTTCTCGCCCAGCACGCCGAGGTTCAGGTCGTCGGACCGGAAGTAGCCGAGCTCGGCCACCGAGGGCGCGAGCGCGACGCCCGGCACCGCCGGATACTCGTCGTTGCCGGCGGAGAAGTACTCCTGCGCCGCATCCGAGGCGAGATACTCGAGGAACCGCACCGCGTTCTCGCGGTTCGGCGCGTTCGCCGCCACGCCGCCGACCGAGACGTTGACGTGCGCGCCGGTGCTCGACTGGTTCGGGAAGGTCCAGCCGAACATGTCGGTGGAGCCCGACAGCCCCTCGACGTCGCGCCGCAGGGCGCGGGCGAAGTAGTAGGTGTTCGACACCACGATGTCGCACTCGCCGGAGACGACGGCGCGGAGCTGGTCGGTGTCGCCGCCCTGCGGGTCGCGCGCGCGATTGTTCCAGACGCCCTCGGCCCACTCGCGCGCGGCGTCCTCGCCCTGGTGCTCGATGATCGCGGCCATCAGGCTGAGCATGTAGATGTTGGAGGAGGAGCGGGTGCAGACCATGCCCTCGTACCGCGGATCCGCGAGGTCGGCGTAGGTCAGCGGCGGATCCTGGACGTCCTCCTTGTCGTAGAAGATGATGCGGGCGCGCTGCGAGAAGGCGAACCAGTGGTTCTCCGGATGCTGCAGATAGTCGGGGATGCGCCGCTCCAGCACCTCGGACTCGACGGGCTGCAGGAGGCCCTCCTGGTCCGCACGCCACATGCGCCCGGCGTCGACCGTCAGCAGCACGTCGGCGGGGGAGTTCGCGCCTTCGGCCTTCATGCGCTCGATCAGCTCGTCGGCGCCGGCCTCGATGCGGTTGATGGTGATGCCGGTCATCTCCTCGAAGTCCGAGTATAGCCGCTCGTCCGTGTCGTAATGGCGCGAGGAGTAGAGGTTCAGCTCGCCGTCTGCGGCGGCGAACGCCGGCGTGAGCAGCGCCGCGGCCAGAGCGGCGACGGAAAGGGCGGGACGGGTCATGCGTGGCTCCCTGCAACGTTGTCCGAGCGCCGGAGCGAGATCTCCGGCGTTGTCCGAGCGCCGGAGTCGGATTATCCGGCGACGGCGCAATTCCTGAGCGTCGCACTCGGCGATGTCAATCCCGACGATGGCGCTCGGATAACCCGGACGGGGGACGGTCTCAGGCCTCGACCACGCTCTCGAAGCCCTCGAACTCCGGCGGGCCGAGATAGAGGTCCTTGGTCTCGCGGGCCCCGGCATGCGCGGCGCGGAAGGCGGGCGACTTCGTCCAGGCTTCGAACGCCGTGCGGCTCGTCCACATGGAGTGCGAGACGTAGAGGACGTGGTCGTCCCTCTCAGGGCCCTTCAGCAGCTTGAAGGCGAGGAAGCCGGGGGTGTCCTTCAGATGCGAATCACGCATCCGCCAGACCTCCTCGAACTCGGCCTCGCGGCCGGGGGCGATGCGGAACCGGTTCATGGCGACGAACATGGGCGGATCTCCTTGCAGACGTCGCGCCGGAGGAGAGCGGAGGCGCCGGCACGGGGTCAAGCTTCCGGCCCCGCGGCGGATGCGCTAACCGGGGCCGCGCGGGCGCGGCGAAGGGCGAAGGCGGGGGAGGACGGCATGATCCTGGTGGACGTGGACGACGAGGCCTGGATCGAGGGCGCGGCCTTCAAGGCGCGGCTGGAGGCGGCGCTGCCGGACGAGACGGTGGCGCTCCACGCCGACGGCTTCGAGGCCGACCGGGTGGAGATGCTGGTGTGCTCGCGCCTGCGCCCCGGCCTCGCGGCGGGGCTGCCGCGGCTGCGCCTCGTGCAGAAGCTGGGCGCGGGGGTCGAGACCATGCTGACCGGCGAGCTGCCCGAGGGCGTGCGGCTGGCGCGCGTGCGTTCGGACGCGCAGGCGCTGGAGATGACGGAGTTCGCGCTGGCCGCGGTGCTGGGAGACCGCCGGCGGCTGGCGCATTTCGCCGAGCGCCAGCGCGTGCGGGTCTGGGCGTCCGAGGCGCCGCCGGAGGGGCCGGGGACGCTGACGGTGCTCGGCCTCGGCACGATCGGCGCGCGCATCGCGACGGCCTTCGTGGCGCTTGAGTGGCGGGTGACGGGCTGGAGCCGGTCCGCCAAGGCCCTGCCGGGGGTCGACTGCCTGTCGGGCGAGGCAGGTCTGGAGACGGCGCTCGGCGCCGCCGAGCACGTCGTCGCGGTGCTGCCCTCGACGCCCGACACGCGGGGGCTGATGGACGCCCGGCGTTTCGCGGCGATGCGGCCGGGGGCGCTGTTCGTGAATCTCGGACGCGGCGACCTCGTGGACGAGGCGGCGCTGCTCGCGGCGCTCGACGCCGGGCGGCCCGGGCGGGCGCTGCTGGACGTCGCGGCGACGGAGCCCCTGCCGGCGGAGAGCCCGCTCTGGACCCATCCCGCGGTGACGGTGACGCCCCATGTCAGCGGCTGGCATGTCGGAGATTCGCTGGCCGACGTGGCCGAGAACCGCCGGCGGCTCGACGCGGGCGGGCCGCTGATCGGCGAGGTGGACCGCGGCCGCGGCTACTGAGCGCGCCGGCGGGGACCGCTTCGGGAGACGCAGCTCCTGCCCGGAAGGTCAGATCAGGCCGTCATAGGCGCGGCGCGGGATCTCGGCGGCGATGACGGTGAAGCGGTCGGCGGCGAGGGCCTCCGTGAAGGCGGCCTCGAGCGCCGCGGCGTCGGAGACCGAGACGCCGCGCCCGCCCATGGCCGCGGCGACGGCGGCGTAGTCGCTGCGCCCGAAGTCGACGCCGGCCGATTGCAGCCCCTCGCGGCGCTGCTTCAGCTCGATCAGCGCGAGGGAGGCGTCGACCAGCACCACGACCACCACCGGGCGGCCGAGGTCGCGGAGCGTCGCCAGCTCCCCTAGGCTCATGTCGAGACAGCCGTCGCCGAGCACGCAGATCACCGGCGCGTCGGGCCGCGCGAGCTTCGTGCCGATCGCGAGCGGCAGCGCGCAGCCCATCGTGCAGAGGCCGGTGGACTGGAGCAGCGCGCCGGGGCGCGGCGAGGTCCAGATCTGCGAGAGCAGGATGCGATGGGCGCCGGAGTCGACGGTCGTGATCGCCTCGGCCGGCTTGAGTCGGTTCAGGACGTGCAGCGCCTCGGCCGGCCCCCAGGCGTCGCCGGGGCCGAAGGCGTCGGCGAGGGCGGCGCGGGCGGCGGCGGGCTCGCCCCCCGGCCAGGAGGCGGCGGGGGCGAGGCCGTCGGTCAGCGCGGCGAGGCCGGGGCCGAGCGCCGAGACGAAGGAGACGCCGGCGCGGTGCAGGTCCTGGCGGTCCGGAGCGTGGGCGATCTCGATGCAGGCGGCGGGATCCCAGGGGTCGCGCCAGCCGGCGCGCATCTCGATAGGATCGTAGCCGAGGGCGATCACGCAGTCGGAGGCGCGGAGGAGCGGCAGCACGACGGCGTCCGAGCGCGGCGAGAGGCCGTGGCCGCCGAGCGAGAGGGGGTCGTGCTCCGGCAACGCGCCCTTGGCCTTGTAGGTGGTGAGGACGGGGACGGCGTGGCGGCGCGCGGTCTCGCGGAGGGTCTCCACGGCGCCGGGTTCGGTCAGGAGGTCGAGACCGGCGAGGATCACCGGGCGCTCGGCCCCGGCGAAGCGGGCGCGGGCGGCCTCGAGCTCCGGCCCCGGGGCGGGCGCCGAGGGCGCCGCGGGCGGGCGGAACGGCGCCGACGCCTCGGGCTCCGGCGCCGCGGCGACCGGGATCGGCAGATCGACGTGGACGGGACCGGGGCGCGCATCGAGCGCGAGGCGCACCGCCTTGTCGGTCATCGTCCCGCAGGCGCCGAGACGGGCCTCGAAGCTCGCCTTCACGAGCGGGCGGAGCACGGCCTGATGGTCGAACACCTGGTGGGAGTAGGTCAGCGCCTCGGCCTCCGGGATCCGGCCGGAGATCGCGATCAGCGGCACGCGGTCCTGCTGGGCGTTGGCGATCACGTTGACGGCGTTGGCGATGCCGGGCCCGACGGTGGCGACGAGCACGGCGGGGGCGGCGGTGGCGTGCCAGGCGGCCTCGGCCATGAAGCCGGCGGCGTTCTCGTGCCGGGCGAGGTGGAAGCGGATGCCGACGCGTTCGAGGGCGTCGATGATCGCCACGACCTCGCCGCCGGGGATGCCGAAGGCGTGGCGGACGCCGGCCGCGGCGAGGCGCGCGGCGATCGCGTCGGCCGAGGTCCGGGCGGCGGCGGGGTCGGACGGGGTCATGGGCGGGCTCCCTCGAATCGCGCGGGACGAGCATGACGCGCGGCGGCCGACGGCGCGAGCGCGGCGTCGGCGCGACGGTGAGCGTTGCCGATTCGACACGCGGCGGCCTGTCGCAGGCGGGTTCATACGCGGGTCCCCGGGCGATACTTCATCACCGGGTTCGGCGACCGCCGGCCCGACCGGAACTGGAAGAAAGGCAAGTTCATGCCGATCCTGACCAAGGCCCGCGTCTTCGGCGCCGCGATCCTCGCCGCCGCCACGCCGCTCGCCCTCACCCCCGTCGCCGCGACCGCCACGCCGGTGGTGCTCGCCCAGGCGCAGAGCGTCGGCGACTACGACTCCGAGCAGCTCGACTCCTTCGTGATGGCGATGATCGAGGTGCGGCGCATCGGCGAGGAGGTCCGCCCGGAACTCGAGGCCGCGACCGATCCGGCCGAACAGCAGGAGATCCAGCAGCAGGCCAGCGAGCGCATGGTCGAGGCCGTGGAGGCCGAGGGCATCGAGGTCGAGACCTACAACGCGATCATCGAGGACGCGAACGCCGATCCTGAACTCGCGACCCGCATCGGCGAACGGCTGGAGCAGCTCGAAAGCGAGTGACGCCCCCCGGCCCGGCGGGGGCCGAGTCGGCCGACATCCGCCCCCGGTCCCATGGGCCGGGGGCTTCGCATGTCCGCCGCCGCGCTTGCCTCGGCCGGGGCCGGCGGCCAAGGATCCCGATCCGCGATGCAAAGGGAGACCGCGCCATGATCGCCGTCATCTTCGAGGTCACGCCGAAGGAGGGTCTCCGGGAGTCGTATCTGGATCTCGCGGCCGAGATGCGCCCCTTGGCGGAGGGCATCGACGGCTTCGTCTCGGTCGAGCGCTTCGAGAGCCTGACCACGCCGGGCAAGCTGCTTTCGCTCTCGGTCTGGCGCGACGAGAAGGCGCTGGAGGACTGGCGCCGGCTGGCGGCGCATCGCGGCGCCCAGCGCACGGGGCGCGAGCGGCTTTTCGCCGACTATCGCCTGCGAGTCGCCGGCGTGATCCGCGACTACGGCATGAGCGAGCGCGAGCAGGCGCCGGCGGACAGCCGCGAGGTCCACGGCGTCTGAGCCGGCCCCGCCCCCTCGCGGGGCGCGGGCGACGAAGGCACGAGCCCCCGGCGCCCGCGCGCCCCGTCATGGGATCAGGACGGTCGCGCCGGTGGTCTCGCGGCCCTCGAGCGCGCGGTGGGCGTCGGCGACCCTCTCCAGCGGGAATTCCTGGTTCACCTGCACCTTGAGTTTTCCCTCGGCGACCATGGCGAACATCTCGGAGGCGCGGCGCTCCAGCTCCTCGCGCGTCGCGATGTAGTTGAAGAGCGTCGGGCGCGTCGCGTAGAGCGAGCCGCCCCCGGCGAGATCGCCGAGCGTGAAGCCCTCGATCGGCCCGGAACTCTGGCCGAAGGTCACGAACATGCCGCGGGGCTTGAGGCAGGCGATGGAGCCTTTCCAGGTCGTATTGCCGACGCCGTCGTAGACGACGTGGCACTTCTCGTCCTTCGTGATCTCCTTCACGCGCTCGACGAAG
Source organism: Paracoccaceae bacterium (assembly GCA_041685625.1). Lineage (GTDB taxonomy): Bacteria > Pseudomonadota > Alphaproteobacteria > Rhodobacterales > Rhodobacteraceae > Albimonas. Next base: position 14,740 of record JAWLFJ010000005.1, read on the forward strand.
TCCTCGGCCCGGTAGTCGATGACGTGATCGAAGCCGGCCTCCCGGGCGAGCGCGCACTTCTCCAGCCCGCCGGCGGTTGCGATGGAGGTGACGCCCTTGTCGGCGAGCCACTGGCCCATCAGGAGCCCGACACCGCCCGCCCCGGCCTGGGTGAGCACGGTCATGCCCGGCTGCACCTCGAAGGTGGAGTGGATCAGGTAATGCGTGGTCAGGCCCTTGATCATCAGCGAGGCCGCCTCCGCGTCGCTCACGCCGTCGGGGATCGGGACGAGGCGGTCGGAGGGGACGACGCGGCGGGTGGAATAGGCGTCGAAGGGCTTGGTGTAGGCGACGCGGTCGCCGGGCTTCACGAGGCTCACGCCCTCGCCCACCGCCTCCACCACGCCGGCGCCGTCGGAGCCGGGCACGAGGTCCTTCTCCACCGGCCACGGATAGAGGCCGGAGCGGTGATAGGTGTCGAGGTAGTTCAGGCCGATGGCGGTGTGGCGGATCAGCGCCTCGCCCGGGCCGGGCATCGGCGTCGCGATCTCGCGCCTCTCGAAGGCCTCGGGGCCACCGGGCTTCGGCAGCGACATGACGTAGTCGGACATGGGATCTCCCTCCCTGATTTCCGGGCCTTCGGGGGCCCGCGGTCTCGCGGTCTCGGCGGCGGGCTCAGCCGTCGTGCCGGGCCTCGGCGTCGAAGTCCGGATCGACCGGCACCTGCAGCGCGGTGACGAGGTGGTTGGTGCGCGCGGCGAGCGCGATCACGGCCAGAAGCTCGGCGTGCATGGCGGGGGTCATGCCCTTGGCGCGGGCCGAGGCGGTGTGGCTGTGGATGCAGTAGGGGCAGGCGTTGGCGGTGGAGACGGCGACGTAGATCAGCTCCTTGGTCAGCGGATCGAGGGCGCCGGGCTGCATGGTTCGCTTCACAGCGGCCCAGACCTCGGCCAGCTGCGCCGGGTCGTGCGCGAGCGCGCGCCAGAAGTTGTTGACGAAGTCCGAGCCGCGGGTGGCGCGGATGTCGCCGAAGACGGCGGCGGCCTCGGGCGAGAGTTCGTCGTCGTCGAGGAGGGGCAGCGTGGCCATGCGGGGGCTCCCTTGCACCGGTCGGGCATCAGGCGCGGAGCATCGCGGCCGGGCGGGACGGGGACAAGGGGGCGGCCGGGTTTCGGGCGGGGCGGCGGCCTCCGCGAGGGGCGCCCGAAGACGGCAGGCGCCCCCCGGTCGGCGCCCCCCCGTCGGGGGACGCCGCCGCGGACGCCTCAGATCAGCGCCATGAGGCGGGCGGGGCCGCCGGTGGCGTCGCGGATCTTCGGCAGGCCGACCACGAGCGTCGCCCCCGTCGCGGGCAGGCGCGAGAGGTTGGCCATGCACTCGATCCCCCAGCGGTTCGTCGGCAGCCAGGCGTAATGCGCCGCGAAGTCGGCCGAGGGGCCGTGGTCGAGGCTCAGCGTGTCGACGGCGATGCCGATGGCGCCGGTCTCCTCCAGCAGCATCTGCGCGGCGTCGACGTGAAAGCCCGGGAAGTGCATCACGCCGTCGGCGTCCGCGTTGCGGTAGCCGTCGCCCGACGCCTTCTCGTCCCAGCCGGAGTTCATGGCGACGCAGGCGCCGGCGGGGATCTCGCCGTTGGCGGCGATCCAGGCCTTCAGATCCTCGGGCGTCACCTGCGCGTCGGGGTCGGCCGCGGCCTTCTCGCGGATGTCGACGACGCAGAGCGGGGCGACGAGGTCGCCGACCGGGATCTCCTCGGCCGTCCGGCCGTCGGCGGAGAAATGGATCGGCGCGTCGACATGGGTGCCGACATGCTCGTTGTGGGAGACCTGGTTCAGGTTGAAGCCGTTCTCCGCGAAGGTCATGGCCCGCTCGACCGACATGCCGGGCTCGCCGAAATAGGTCGGGAAGGCGTCGGAGACGGTATGGGTGAGATCCTCCACCGTCGTCGCCCCCTGCGCGAGCGCGGCGGGCGCGGCCGCGGTCGTCAGCCCGGCGGCGGCGGCCGCCGCCGTCGCGGCGGCCCCGCGGAAGAGATCGCGTCGGGTCAGACCGCGGCGCTTGATCGAGTCGATGACGCAGGCATGGCACATGGTCAGCACTCCTCGTCCGTTTCGGTCGCCGGGGCGTCCGCCCCGAAGCCCCCAGCATCGTCGGAAGCGAGCGCAGGGCCAAGGGATTTCAGAACACCCGGCGTCTCCTCAAGCCGCGGGAAGACGCCGGGCACCACCACTTCGCCGAGGGTCGGATGCGGCACGCGCAGCGCGGCGTCACGGGCCCAGAGGTGCGGGTCGGCGAGGGTCTCGTCGATGGAGAGGATCGGCCCCGCGGGCACCCCCGCCTCGGCGCAGGCGGCGAGCGCCTCGTCCCGGGTCACCGAGCGCGACCAGTCCTCGACGATGCCGTTGACCTCGCCGCGCCGCTCGATCCGGGCGCGGATGCCGGCGTAGCGCGGATCGGTCCCGAGTTCGGGCCGGCCCATCGCGGCGGCGAGCTGCCCCCACATCCGGTCGGTGGCGCAGGCGAGCGCGATCCAGCCGTCGCGGCACTCGTAGGAGTTGTGGGGGACGGAGCGGTGCGTCTCGCCCGCCATGCGGTGGCGGACGTAGCCCGTGCCCGCATACATCGGCGCGAGTTCGTCGAGGAAGCGCCAGACGCCGTCGGTCAGCGCGACGTCGACGCGCTGACCGCGGCCGGTGCGCCGACGCGCCTCCAGCGCCAGCATCACGCCGTAGGCGCCGTAGAGGCCGGAGACGTAGTCGGCGAGCGCGGAGGAGCCGCCGAGCAGGGGCGGGCCGTCCGGGTGGCCGGTGAGATGGGTGAGGCCCGCCCAGCCCTCGGCGATGCGGGCGAGGCCGGCGAGGTCCCTCTTCGGCCCGGTCTGGCCCCAGCCGGTGACGCTGAGCATGACCAGGCCGGGATTCTCGGCGCGCAGGCTCTCGAAGCCGAGGCCCCACCGGTCGAGCGTGCCGGGGCGGAAGTTCTCGACGATCACGTCGGCCTCGCGGGCGAGGTTCCGGAAACGTTCCGCCCCCTCGGGCGTGCGCAGGTCGAGCGGGAGCGAGCGCTTGTTGCGCGCGTCCGAGAGCCACCACCAGGTGTCGCCCGCCGGCGAAGGGGTGCCGAGGCGGCGGAGGGGATCGCCCTCTCCCGGCATCTCGATCTTCAGCACCTCCGCCCCGAACTCGCCGAGACTCGCGGCGGCGAAGGGGCCGGCGAGGATGGTGGCGCAGTCGATCACCTTGAGGCCGGTCAGCGGCGGGGCGGCGGGGTCGGTCATGGGCGTCTCCGGATCGGCGTCGGCTCTTCCTAGCGGCGCGCGGCGCGCGAGGCGAGACCGCGGCCCCGGCGGAAGGGAGCGGGGCGGAGGGCGCCGCCCCTTGACGACGCGGGAGCGGGGCGGAAGGGTCCGCCCGGCGCGGGGGCGGCCCCCGCGACGAGGAGGAGGACGCCCCCATGAGCTTCAACGCACTCGTCGTCGAGCGGAACGAGGAGACCAAGGAGACCTCGGCCTCCGTGCAGTCGCTCGACGAGTCGCGGCTGCCGGACGGCGACGTCACGGTCGCGGTCGAATACTCCACCGTGAACTACAAGGACGGGCTCTGCCTGACCTCGGGCGGCGGGCTCGTGAAGTCGTGGCCGCACGTCCCCGGCATCGACTTCGCCGGCACGGTCGAGGCCTCGCACGACGACCGCTACAAGCCGGGCGACAAGGTCGTGCTGACCGGCTGGCGCGTGGGCGAGGTCTGGTGGGGCGGGCACGCCCAGAAGGCCCGGGTGAAGGCCGACTGGCTGGTCCCCCTGCCCGAGGGTCTGACGACGCGCCAGGCGATGGCGGTGGGCACCGCCGGCTTCACCTCGATGCTCGCGGTGATGGCGCTGGAGGATCACGGCCTGAAGCCGGGCGACGGGCCGGTGCTGGTGACCGGGGCCGCCGGCGGCGTCGGCTCGGTCGCGGTCGCGATCCTCGCCGCGCTCGGGCACGAGGTCGCGGGCGTCACCGGCCGGCCGGAGCAGGAGGACTACCTGAAGGGCCTCGGCGCGAGCCGGATCGTGCCGCGCGAGGAACTGGCCGAGACCGTCAAGCGCCCGCTGGAGAGCGAGACCTGGGCGGGCTGCGTCGACGCGGTCGGCGGCGCGATGCTGGCGCGGGTGCTGGGCCAGATGAAATACGGCGCCTCGGTCTCGGCCGTCGGGCTCGCGGGGGGCGCGGGACTGCCGGCGACGGTGATCCCGTTCATCATCCGCGGCGTGAACCTGCTCGGCATCGATTCGGTGATGCAGCCCTACGAGAACCGCCTTCGCGCCTGGGGCCGCATCGCCGAGGATCTGCCGATGGACAAGCTCGAGGCGATGGTCGAGCCGGCGACGCTGGCCGACCTGCCGAAGCTCGGCCGCGCGATCCTGAAGGGCGAGGTGCGCGGACGCGTCGTCGTCGACGTCAACGCCTGACGCGGAGGCTCGGCGGGGCGGACCCGTCGAGCCCCGGCCGAAGCGCCCGCGCCCCGCCGACGGCGACGGCGCGCGGGCGGCGGACCACGGCGCCGGCGCGGGCCGCCCGCGTCGGCGTCAACCCGACCTTAACCTCGATCGGCTAGTCCCCCCGGCCTGAGACGCATCGGGCCGCCGGGGGCCCGTCCGTCTCCCCGGCCGCCCGCGATCGGGCCGGGGAGAGGCTGATGGATTTCTGGGACATCGGATCGGCCGGCGGCCGCGCGCCGTCGGGCTTCCGCGGCGAGGCGCGGCGCATGGAGCCGGAGGCGGTCGCGGCCGCCGCGGCGGCGCTCGGCGTGGAATCCGCGGCGCTGCAGGCCGTGGCGGAGGTGGAGAGCCGCCACGCCCCCTTCCTCGCCTCCGGCCGTCCCGTCATCCTCTTCGAGCGGCACGTCTTCCGCCGCCTGACCGGGGGGGCGCACGACGCCCGGCCCGATCTCTCGCATCCCGAGGCCGGCGGCTACGGCGCCGGGGGCGAGGCGCAGCACGCGCGCCTCGCGCGGGCCGTCGCGCTCGACCGGGCGGCGGCGCTGAGGGCGACGAGCTGGGGGCGCTTCCAGGTGCTCGGTCTCAACGCCGAGCTCTGCGGCTGGCCGGACGTGGAGAGCTTCGTCGCGGATCATTGCGCCGACGAGGCGGCGCATCTCGCCGGGTTCGTCGGCTACGTCCGCGGCGCGGGGCTCGCCGGGGCGCTGGCGGCGCGCGACTGGGCGGGTTTCGCGCGCGGCTACAACGGCCCCGCCTACGCCCGCAACCGCTACGACGCGCGCATGGCCGCGGCCTACGCGCGGCTGACCTCGCCGGGCGTCTTCCGTGTGGAGGGCGTCGCGGAACTGCAGCGCGCGCTCGCCTTCCTCGGGGCCGAGCCCGGCCCGGCCGACGGCGCCATGGGGCCGATGACCGAGGCCGCGATCCGCCGCTTCGAACGGCGCTGCCGTCTCGCGGAGACCGGCCTCGCCTCGGCCGCGGTGAGGGCGGCGGCGCAGGCGGCCTATTACGCGCTCGGCGGCGATCCCGCGGCCTGAGCCCATCCCCGGAATCGAAAGGACCCACGGCATGGCTCCCTTCCTCATCCCTCTCGTCTCGGCGGTGGCGCCGGCGCTGCTGCCGCGTCTCGTCGGGGATTCCTCTGCCCGGGTCGGCGCGGCGGTCACGGCGGCGGTCAAGGAGATCGTCGGCACGGACCCTGAGACGGCGGCCGGGCGCGACGCGGCGCTGGCGGCGATCGAGGCCGACCCCGCCCTCGCGGCCGATCTGAAGGCCCGCCTCGCGGAGCTTTCGCTGGCCGAGACGGAGGCCTATCTCGCGGACCGGGCCGACGCCCGGGCCCGCGACGTGGCGCTGGCGGAGGCGACGGGCGCGAGCTTCCGTCGCGCCGACGTGATGCTGATCGCCGCCTTCGCGGCGGTGGTGGGAATCGCGGCGGTGATGTTCCTGCTCTCGCTCAACGCGACGGCGGAGAACAGCGCGCTGGTCAACACGCTGGTCGGGTTCCTGACCGGCATCGGCGGCATGTTCGCGCGCAACATCGGCACCGCCTTCGACTTCGAGTTCGGCTCCTCGCGCTCCAGCCGGGAGAAGGACGGGCGCCTCGCCGGCTTCGCATCGCGGGGAGCGGCTTCGGAGGGCTCGGGCGCGGCGCTGAACGCCTTCCGCCGCAGCCTCGGCGGCTGAGGCGGAGGGCGGCGCTCAGAAGTCGTATTTCCAGTTCAGGCCGACCGAAGAGCTCTCCGCGCCCGTCTCGCCGTCGACCGTGACGTTGTCGAGCACCTCGACCTCGACCTGGACGGAGGCGGGGCCGCCGTCGATCGGCTGGCGCACGCCGACGAAGACGTCGTCGGCCAGGTTGCGGCCGGCGCGGACCGAGCCGGCCTCATCGTCGTCGCCGAGATCCACGTCGAGCACGTCGAGCCCGGCGGCAGATCGCACGCCGCCGAGCGCCCCCTCGCGCCCGCTCAGCAGCGTCGCCACGCCGGCGCCGAGCTGCAGCGCCTGGCCCGGGCCCAGCGACTGGCGCGACCGGCCGAAGAGCACCTGCGGCAGGACCTCGTCCTCCGGGAGGGCGGGGCGCGATTCGAAGCTGATCCGCGGGTCGGAGGCCGTGCCGCTCACCACGATGCGGCCGGTGATCTCGGTGCGCTCGTGCTCCAGCATCACGTCGATGTCGGGGTCGACCGGGTCGCGGCCGGAGAAGGCGATGCGCCCGCGCGCCAGATCGAATTCGCGCCCGATGAAGTTGAGCGAGCCGCGCAGGCGCCGCACCTCGCCGGTGATGCGGGGCGAGGCGGCCAGCCCGGCGACCGCGAGGTCCACCGACCACTCGGAGGTCAAGCCGCGCCCGCGCACGAAGACGTTCCGCGGCGCGCGGATGGCGAGGTCGAGCCGCGGGCCGCCGTCCTCGTCCGTCTCCTCCTCGGGCGGGGGCGCGCCCTTGATCCGCACGTCGCCGAGTTCGGGCAGGTTGGGCGCGCCGGTCTGCACGAGGCGCACCTCGGCCCGGTCGATCAGCACGTCGCCGGAGACCAGCGGCGCCGCCAGCGGCCCCTCGACGGCGATGTCGGCGGAGATCGCGGCGACCACGTCGTCGCGGCGCACCAGCACGGCCTCCTCCGTCGTCAGCGTGCCCGAGAGCGTCGCGCCCTCGAGCGCCACCTCGCCCCGAACCGGGGCGCCGGCGCCGTCCTGCGCCGAGAGCGAGAGCTCCAGCCCGCCGCCGCGGCGCAGGCGGCTGTCGACGCTCAGATCGGTCAGGATCGTGCCGGTCTCGAGGTTCTGGTAGGCGCCGCCGGTCAGCTCGACGCGCCCGGCGGGGCGCGGGTCGGCGAGCCGCCCGACCACCCGAAGATCGAGGTCGAGCCGGCCCGAGAGCAGGTGGTCGGGGGCCGGCACCGCCGCCCAGAGCTCTCCAATCTCGCCCGACCAGATCAACGCGGCCTCGATCCCCGCGTCCGGCGGCGGCGCCGGCAGGAGCCCCGCCGGGCGCAGCGGCAGCGTCGCCTCGACGCGCGCCGGCTCCCCGAAGTCGCCCGACAGCGCCCCCTCGGCCCGCAGGCGCCGGCCGTTCCAGCGCGCCGTCGCGTCGAGCGCGAGGTCGCCCACCGCCTCGGGCGTGTCCTCGATCCGGAGCCCCGTCGCCGAGAGGTCGAACGCCCCCCCGGCCGATCCGGGCCGCGCGTCGAGCCTCGCGCTCGCCTCCACGGCGCCGCGGTCGATCGGCGCGTCCGCGAGCTCCGCCAGCGGCGCGAGGTCGGCGAGGGCGAGGCGCAGATCGGCGACCAGCCCCTCGGGGTGCAGCGCCGCGTCGCCGGTCAGACCGCCGCCCGGCAGCGAGAGGTCCAGCCCCTCGAGCCGAATGACGCCGTCCGCGCGGCGCAGCGTCACCGGCGCGTCCAGCCCGATGCGCGCCTCGCCGGCCCGGAGCCGCAGCGTCGAGACGGTGAATTCCGCGTCCTCGCCGGCGATCGCGCCTGCCGCCTCGCCGGTCAGGCGAAGCGGCTCGTCGCCGCGGAGCATGCCCCGCGCGTTCAGCGAGACCGTCAGCGCCTGCGCCCGGCCCCCGGCCTCGAGCCGCACCGTGTTCAGCCGCGCCGCGTCGCCGATCCGCAGGGCGCGCGCCTCCAGCCGCGCCTCGCCGGAGGGGGCGGCGAGGAGATCGGCGCCCTCCGCCTCCAGCGTCGCCTCGCGGGCGCGCAGCGTGCCGGCGGCGATGCGTTCGGCCGTCGCCGTCAGGCGTCCGGCGGGCGCCGCGATCAGGTCGCGGAAGGCGCCCTCGGCGCGCAGCACCGCCACCTCCGCCGCGCCGGCCGAAAGCGTCTCCGCCCGCGCCTCGAAATCGAGCGCCGGCGCGCCGAGCAGATCCGTCGCGGCGCCGGTCAGCGACACCTCGGCCACCCGCGCCTCGGCGGCCGAGAGGCCGGAGGCCGCGAGGTCGAACGCGACCCGAGGCGCGGCGATCAGGTCCTCGCCGGTGATCCGGCCCGAAAGGGAGGCGAGCCGCGCCTCGGCCTCCGGGTAGGCGAGCTCCGTCGCGGTCAGCTCCGCCTCCGCCGACGGCGCCCCGGTCAGGTCGGTCAGGTCGGCCTCGAGCGTCAGCCGTCCGGCCTCGGCGCCCATCGCCGCGAGGTCCGCGATCCCGGCCGAGACCGTCGCGTCCTGCCGGCCGTCCGGCGCCGTCAGCGTCAGCCGCGCCTCGGCCGACCCGGCGAGATCGACGCCGAGCCGCTCCCCCGCCGGGGCGAGATCCTCCGCGCTCAGCGTCACCGCGCCCTCCGCCGTTCCGGCGCCGAGGTCGGCCGTCAGCGCGCCTGTCAGCCGGGCCGACAGCGCCTCGGCCGTCAGATCCTCGACCCGCAGCGTCTCCTCCGACAGGCGGAAGCGCGTCTCGACCGAGGCCGGCCCGTAGGGCGAGCCCTCCGCCGTCAGAGCGATGCGCCCCGCCGCCGTCTCGTCCGCCGCCGGGACCGGGGCGCCCGCCGCGCCCGGCCTCGGCTCGGCCTCCGGCGAGAGCCGCAGGCCGATCGCGTGCTCCAGCGCGACGCCGCCCCAGGATTCGCCGGCGAGCGTCACGCCCTCGAGCGCCGCGCGCCCCGAGAGGCGCGGCGCGTCGAGCGGGCCTTCGAGCCCGCCGGTCGCCTCGAACCGGCCCGACGCGTCGACGTCGTAGGCCGCCGCGATCGGCGCGAGATCCGGCGTCGCGACCTCGTAGTCCAGCGACGCCGAGTTGCCGGCGACATCCACCGCGCCGTCGGCCTCGAGCGTCAGCGCGGGCGATTCGAGCGCGAGGCGCCGGAGCGCCCCCGCCTGCGCCGCGAGGTCCCAGCGGGCGTCCAGCGTCAGCGCGGGGGCGCCCAGAAGATCCGGCCCGAGCCGGTCGAGCCGCAGCCCCTCGGCGCGCCCTTCGGCCGCGACCGTGATCGCGTCGCCCGCCCGCGTCACGGTCGCGTCGAAGGCGCCGTCGGCGAGGTCCGCCGGCGCCGTGGCCAGCCCCTCCACGTCGATCCGACCGGCCGCCTCGAAGTCGTCGAGCGGCCCCTCGAGCCGCCCGTCGAAGGCGATGCGGGAGAAGTCCAGGTCGGGCACGGCCTCGGCCAGCGGGGACAGCGCCGCGACCGCGAGGTCGAAGTCCATCACCCCCGCGCCGCGATCGAAGGTCCCGTCGGCGCGGGCCTCGAGGCCGGGCGAGGCGATCTCGCCGCGCCGGATGCGCACGACGCCGTCCTCGCCCTCGACGACGTCGAGATCGAGCCGCGCGACCTCGCCGAGCGCCGCCTTGACGCCGGGATCGAGCGCCTCGCCCGGCCGCACCTCGGCCGAGGCGACGATGGAGACCGGCGCCCGCGCATCGATCCGCGCCCGGCCCGTCGCGGCGATCATCCGCTCGGTCCGCGCGTCGAAGTCGAGCGACCAGTCCGCCAGCGGCCCCGACGCCTCGACCGACACCTCGGAGGCCGCGTCCTCGGGCAGCCCGGCGATCTCGGCCACGACGCCGCCCGCCGCCTCGCGGGCCTCCAGCGACAGCCCCAGCGACTCGTCGTCGAAGCGCCGCTCGTAGTCGAGCAGGATCCGGCCCTCGATCGCGTCGGTGCGCGTCACGTCGAGCCGGAGCGCCTGCACCTCGCCCTCGTCGCGGAAGCGCCCCGTCGCGTCGAAGCTCAGCGACTGTCCGGCGATCACCCCCGCGGCGAGGAAGGCGTCGTCGAGGCGCATCTCCTCTACCCGCGTCGTGATCGGCAGGCGCGGCCAGGCGAAGGGATCGAAGCTCGCCTCGGCGAGTTCGGAGTCCTCCCTGACCGTCACCTCCGGCGGGATCGGCCGGCGCAGCACCTCGAGCCCGCGCGCCACCAGCGAGTTGATCTCGAGCTGGCCGCGGAGGATCCGCCGGGGGTTCCAGCTCAACGCCACGCCCTCGGCCCGCAGCCAGACCCCCTCGGAATCCGAGACCGCGACGCCGACGAGCTCGGTCACGCCGTCCTCGGGTTCCTCCACCCCCTCGGCGGTCACCTCGAACTCGCCCTCGACCGAGATCTGGCGCAGCACGAACTGCACCAGCGAATTCTTCAGCCCGAGGATCGAGATCTGCGCGCCGCCGGCCGCCGGGACCAGCACCAGCGCGATCGCGAGCAGGAGCGCCGCCGGCCTCATCAGAACGCCTGCCCGATGGAGAAATAGGCCTCGAACGTGTTGTCGACGTCCCGCGGGTTCAGCGGGAAGGCGACGTCGAGCCGGATCGGCCCGACCGGAGAGTAGTAGCGAAAGCCCACGCCCGCCGCATAGCGCAGACCCGCGCCGAAATCGATGACGACGTCGCGGGAGACGGCGCCGGCGTCGAGGAAGGCGACGCCGCCGATGTCGCCCTGGATGCGCGAGCGCACCTCCGCGCCCACCTCGAACGCCGAGCGTCCGCCCACCGGGTCGTTCCGCGCGTCGAGCGGCCCGACCATCTGGGTCTGATAGCCGCGGACCGAACCGCCGCCGCCGACATAGAGCCGCCGCGGCGCCGGCACGTCCGCCAGCTCGTCCGCGAAGATCGTCGCGTAGCGCGTGCGCGCGGCGAGGACGACGTCCTGCGGCTCGTAGACGGTGCGGTAGGCGGCGAGATTGGCGTCCGCCACGAAGAAGGGGGCCGTGTCGCCGTCGCTCACGCCCTCGAACGGGGTCAGCCGCAGCTCGCCCCGCAGCCCGTCGGTGCGGTTCAACGGATCGTCGGTGTCGTCGTAGGTGACGAAGGTCGGCAGGCCGATCAGCTCCACGGTCTGGTCGTCGCCCCGGTCGTTGATCTCGGCGATCTCGAGCAGACCGCCGGCGCCCACGGTCCATTCCGGCGTCAACTCGCGCGAGAGGCCGCCGGCCAGGGTGAAGGCGGTCTCGTCGAAGGCGTCGGTCTCCTCGTGCCGGGCCTCGGCGGCGAAACGCAGCTCCTGACCGTCGCGCAGGAACTGCGGCTTGGCGAGCCCCGCGTTCAGGCGCTGCTCGGTGACGCCGAGATAGGCGTCGACGGTCAGCCGCTCGCCCGCGCCGAAGAGGTTGCGGTGCAGGAAGCCGCCGCGCACCAGCGGTCCGTTCTCGGTGTCGAGGCGCAGGCCCGCGTTCACCGACCGGCGCGGCCCCTCCTCGACGATCACGCGCACGGGGGTCTCCAAGGCGCCGTCGGGTCCCGCCGCCGGCGGATCCTCCGGCAGCGTGACCACCACGGTCGAGAACAGGTCGGTCTGCGTCAGGTCCCGCTGATAGGCGCCGAGGGCGTCGACGTCGACCGGCTCGCCCTCGGTCCAGGGCACGTAGCTCGCGACGTGGTCGCGCTCGACCTGCTTCAGCCCTTCGATGTCCGGCCCGCCCCAGCGCGCGTAGGGGCCGGGCTCGACCACGGTCTCGACGGTCAGCGTCGCGGTCTCGGGGTCCGCCACCGCACGCCGCCGCGGCGTCTCCGTCCAGGGCCGGCCGGTGCGCCGCAGCCGCCGGCGCAGCTCCGCCTCGGCCGCGAGGATGCCCTCAGCCCGCGCCGTCTCCCCGACGGGAGAGCCGAGCTCCCGCGCCGGGGGCACGATAGGGGGCGGCCCGTCCAGCCCCTCCGGCAGCACGAAGCTGTGCTCGGTCAGGACGTAGGCCGGTCCGGGGATCAGCCGCATCCGCGCCACCGCCCGCGCCGGGGCCTCGCCCTCCGGCTCGGCGTCGACGTCCGGTCCAGGCGCGGGCCCGGCCGAGGCGTCGCGCCCCGCGACGCCGGGGCTCGCAGGGCTCGCCGCCGCGGCGGGCGCGGCCTCGACCAGCTCGACCTCCGCCACCGCGTCGCCGGAATAGTAGCCGTAGCTGCGCAGGATGCGCCGCGCGAGCGCCACGTCGCCCTCGGCCCGGCGGCGCAGGAACGCCAGGCTCTGCGCGCCGTCGCCCTCGCGACGGAAGATGGCGAGCGAACTCTCCATCATCTCCTCGACCCGGTCGGAGGGCTCGCCCACCACGTCGGCCTCGTAGCTCAGCGCCGTCTCGACGCCGGGAAACTCCAGCGCCTCGACGTCGCCCGGCCGCTCCTCGCCGAAGCCGAGCGCGCCGCAGCCCGAAAGCGCGAGCAGGGCGGCGAAGGCCGCGACGCTGGACCTCGGGCGACGAGTCATGGGATCTCCGGACCGGTATGGGAAGGCTAACTGCCCTGCGACCGGGGGGGGGAGTCAAGCCGCCGGCGCCGCGCCGGGGGCCCCTCCCGTCGTCGCCGTCGGAGGGCTCAGCGCCGCCGCGGCGGGCGCGGACGTCGGGCGCGGAGCAGCTTGTAGGTCTTGTCGCCGCCGATCTCCTCGGCCTCGGCGAAGCGCTCGGCCAGCGTCCGCTCATAGGGAAGCTGCCGGTTCGCGACCGCCCAGAGGACGCCGCGCGGCGCCAGCAGCCGCGCCGCCGAGGCGAGGAAGGCCGCGCCCACCGCCGGCTCCGCCCGGCGCCCGGCATGGAAGGGCGGATTGGCGATCACGGCGTCGAAGGCGCCCTCGGGCAGCGGCGGGTCGGTCGCGTCCGCCCAATGGAACGCCGCCCGCGCGTCGCCCGCGAGGTTCGCCTCGGCGCAGTCCAGCACCGTCCGCTCCGCCTCCACCAGATCGAGCCGCTCCACCTCGGGCGAGCGGAGCGCCGCCGCCGCGAGGAACCCCCAGCCGGCCCCGAGATCGGCGACGCACCCCGAGAGCGCGGGGAGCGCCTCGGCCAGCAGCGCCGAGCCGGGATCGACCCCGTCCCAGGAGAACGCGCCCGCGACCGTGAGGAAGCCCCGCCCGAACGCCTCGACCCGCCTGGCCGGCGCCGCCGCCTCGATCCATTCGGCGAAGACGGCCGGGGCCGCCCCGCGCCGGCGCGTCCAGACCGCCCTGCCGTGCCCCCGCGGCAGCGCCTCCACCTCGAGGCCGAGCGGCGCCACCGCCCGGCGCAGCGCCCGCTGGTGCCCCTCCACCCCGTCGGTCTTGGCCCCGGCGAGGATCACCGGCGCGCCCTCCGCCGCCAGATCCCAGGCCCGCGCCAGGTTGGCCCGCGTCTCGTCGCGCGAGCGGGTGGCGAGGGCCGCCGCCGCCGCGAACGGTCCGGCGTCGGGCGAGAGCTGCGGCTCGACGCGCCGTCCCTCGGCGAGCAGCCGGTCGTGATCGGGCCGGAAGCCCTGCTCGCAGACCAGATCCCAGCCCGCGAGCGAAGCCGAAGGCCGCGCGCGCAGCACCGCGACGGTGCCCTCGGGCCGCGCCAGAAGCCCGTCCTCGAACGGGCCGGCCAGAAGCGCCATCGGGTCGCTCACGCCTCGAACTCGACCAGCAGGTCCTTCGCGTCGATCTGCGCGCCGGCGGGCGCGTGCACGGCCTTCACCGTCCCCGCCCGCTCGGCATGGATCGCCGTCTCCATCTTCATCGCCTCGATGGTCAGCAGCATGTCGCCCGCCTTCACCCTGCGCCCCGGCTCGACCGCGACGGAGGCGACGACCCCCGGCATCGGCGCCGCGACGTGAAGCGGATCGCCGTCCTCCGCCTTCGGTCGCGCCGCCTTGGTCGGCGCCACCCTGCGGTCCTTGACCGTGACGATGCGCGGCTGGCCGTTGAGCTCGAAGAACACCTTCACCGTGCCGTCCTCGGAGGGCTCGGAGACAGCCGAGAGCGCCACCTGCAGCGTCTTGCCCGGCTCGATCTCCACCTCGAGCTCGTCCCCCACCTCGAGGCCGTAGAGGAAGGCCGGCGTCGGCAGCAGGCGCACCGGCCCGTGCTCCTCATGCCGCCGGGCGTAATCGAGGAACACCTTGGGATACATCAGATATCCGCAGAGGTCCTCGTCGTCGAGCTCGAGCCCGTCGAGCGCCTCGGAGGCCTCCGCCCGCGCCGCTTCGAGATCGGCGTCGGGCAGCAGCGCGCCCGGCCGCTCCTTCAGCGGCTCGTCCCCCTTCAGCGCCTTCGCCACCAGCGCCTCCGGAAAGCCCCCCGGCGGACGGCCGAGCTCTCCGCGCAGCATGCCCAGCACGCTCTCGGGGAAGCTGATCTCCTTGTCGGGGTCCTCCACGTCGGCCCGCGTCAGCCCCGCGGCGACCATGCTCAGCGCCATGTCGCCCACGACCTTGGAGGAGGGCGTGACCTTCACGATGTCGCCGAACATCCGGTTTACCTCGGCGTACATCGCCGCCACCTCGTGCCAGCGCTCCTCGAGGCCCATGGCCCGCGCCTGCGCCTTGAGGTTGGTGAACTGCCCGCCCGGCATCTCGTGCAGATAGACCTCGGCCGAGGGCGCCTTCATCTCGGTGTCGAAGGCCGCGTATTGCAGGCGCACCAACTCCCAGTAGTCCGAGATCGCGCGGAGCCGGGCGGGGTCGAGCCCGGTGTCCCGCGTCGTCCCCCGCAGCGCCTGCACGATCGAGCCGAGCGGCGCCTGGCTGGTCAGCCCCGAGAGGGCGTCCATCGCCGCGTCGACCGCGTCCACCCCCGCCTCCGCCGCCGCCAGCACCGTCGCCGGCGCCATCCCCGCGGTGTCGTGCGTGTGGAGGTGGATCGGCAGCCCCGTCTCCTCCTTCAGCGCCTTGACCAGCGCCCGCGCCGCGTCGGGCTTCAGCAGCCCCGCCATGTCCTTGATGCCGAGGACGTGGGAGCCGGCGTTCGCCAGCGCGCGCCCCATCTCGACGTAGTATTTCAGATCGTACTTGGAGCGGTCCGGGTCGTTCAGGTCGCCGGTATAGCAGACCGCGCCCTCCAGCACCTTCCCCGTCTCCAGCACCGCATCCATGCTGACCCGCATGTTCTCGACCCAGTTCAGCGAGTCGAACACGCGGAACACGTCGACGCCCGACTCCGCCGCCTGCGCCACGAAGCGCCGCACCACGTTGTCGGGATAGTTGGTGTAGCCGACCCCGTTCGCGCCCCGCAGCAGCATCTGCGTCAGCAGGTTCGGCATCCGCTCCCGCAGGTCGCGCAGCCGCTGCCACGGGCACTCGTCGAGGAAGCGGTAGGCGACGTCGAAGGTCGCCCCGCCCCAACACTCGACCGAGAACAGCTGCGGCAGGTCGTGCGCATAGGCCGGCGCCGCGCGCACCATGTCGAAGCTGCGCATGCGCGTCGCCATCAGGCTCTGATGCCCGTCGCGCATGGTGGTGTCGGTGATCAGCAGGCGCTCCTGCGCCAGCATCCAGTCGGCGAGGCCCTTCGCCCCCTTCTCGTCCAGAAGCTGCCGCGTGCCCTCCGGCGGCGCCTCCGCCTTCACCTTCGGCGCCCGCGGCGGGCGGGCATGCGCGGGCGGCCGCGCCCGGCCGTCCACCTCCTCGCGCCCGTTCACCGTGACCTCGGCGAGGTAGGTGAGCAGCTTGGTCGCCCGGTCCTGCCGGGCGGCGAAGTCGAACAGCTCCGGCGTCTCGTCGATGAACTTGGTGTGGTAGCTCATGTCGACGAATTTCGGATGCTTCAGCAGGTTCTCGACGAAGGCGATGTTGGTCGCGACGCCGCGGATCCGGAACTCCCGCAGCGCCCGGTCCATCCGCGCGATCGCCTCCTCCGGCGTCGGCGCCCAGGCCGTCACCTTCTCGAGCAGGCTGTCGTAATAGCGCGTGATCACCGCGCCCGAATAAGCCGTCCCGCCGTCGAGCCGGATGCCGAAGCCCGTCGCGCCCCGATAGGCCGTGATGCGCCCGTAATCGGGGATGAAGCTGTTCTGCGGGTCCTCCGTCGTCACCCGGCACTGCACCGCGTGCCCGCGCAGCTGGATGGCGTGCTGGCCCGGCACGCCCGTCGCCTCGGCCACGCTCGCGCCCTCGGCGATGCGGATCTGCGCCTTGACGATGTCGATGCCCGTCACCTCCTCGGTGACGGTGTGCTCGACCTGGATGCGCGGGTTCACCTCGATGAAGAAGAACTCGTCCGTCTCCATGTCCATCAGGAACTCGACGGTGCCAGCGCATTCGTAGCCCGCATGCCGCGCGATGCGGAGCGCCAGCTCGCAGACCTCGCCGCGCTGTTCGTCGGTCAGGTAGGGCGCCGGCGCGCGCTCCACGACCTTCTGGTTGCGCCGCTGCACGGTGCAGTCCCGCTCGAACAGGTGGACGAGGGTGCCGTCCTTGTCGCCGAGGATCTGCACCTCGACATGTCGCGCCCGAGGGATCAGCCGCTCGAGATAGCCCTCGCCGTTGCCGAAGGCCGCCTCCGCCTCGCGCCGGCCGGAGCGCACGGCGTCCTCGAGCTGGTCGGCCGCCATGATCGGCCGCATGCCGCGCCCGCCGCCGCCCCAGCTCGCCTTCAGCATCAGGGGGTAGCCGACCGCCTCCGCCATCTCGCGGATGGCGTCCATGTTCCCCTCAGGCTCCGGCAGCACCTCGGAGGCCGGGATCACCGGCACCCCCGCCTCGACCGCCGCGCGCCGGGCGCTGGCCTTGTCGCCCAGCATCCGCATGGTCTCGGGGCTCGGCCCGATGAAGCTCAGCCCGTTCGCCGCGCAGGCCTCCGCGAAGTCCGGGTTCTCGCTCAGCAGCCCGTAGCCCGGATGCACCGCGTCGGCGCCCGACTCGAGCGCCACCCGGATCATCTCCTCGATGCTCAGATAGGCCCCGACCGGCCCCAGCCCCTCGCCGATCAGATAGGCCTCGTCCGACTTGAAGCGGTGCAGCCCCAGCTTGTCCTCCGCCGCATAGACCGCGACGGTCGCCTTGCCGAGTTCGTTCGCCGCGCGCAGCACCCGGATCGCGATCTCCGAACGGTTGGCGACGAGGATCTTCTTGAAGGTCTTCATGGGGAACTTTCCGGGAACATCGGCGGGGCCGAAGGCATCGAACGGGAAAACCGCCGCCTCCGCAAGCGCCGAGGCGGGCCCCCGACACGCCATGCCGGCGTCGCGGGCGCGGCGACGCGGTCGGGCCCGCCCGAAACGGCGCGGAGGCTCCGGGCACGAGGGCCGGCGGACGCGATCCGCCGCGCGCGGACCGCCCTCAGCCGGCCGGCCAGGCCAGGTTCACCAGCAGAACCACCGCGAACACCATCACCGCGAAGGCCCCGATCCGCTGCCAGCCCGGCGCGGCCGCGTACCAGCCCGACCGGCGCATCAGCAGCCAAAGCGCCACGATGATCGCGATCTCGACCACGAACTGCAGAAGCGTCACGTCCCGTCCTCCCCTCCCGCCGACCGCGCCAGCGCCAGCGCCTCGCGCGCGGCCTCCTCGCCGGCATGGTTCATCAGCACCAGCACCAGCCGCGCGTTCAGCGCCGCGCTCTCGGCCTCGCCCAGCCCCTGATGCGCGCGCAGCAGCTCGGCATAAAGCCCGTCCGGGTCCGCGAGGTTCGGATCGGTCCTCAGCGTCACGACGCCCCTCCCTTCGCCTTCGCCATCGCCTCGGCCGCCGCCGCCTTGTCCCAACGCGTCCAGCGCGCCGCGACGTGCTGATCGGGGCGGATCAGGTAGAAGGCGCGCTCCGCCTCGCCCAGATACCGCGCCCGCAGCGCGTCCTCCCGCGGCGCGACCAGCGTCGTCGCCCCCGGCAGGTGCGCCTCCCCGCCGAAGACCAGCACCGTGAAGCCGTCGGGCAGCGCGTTCAGGAGCCAGCCGTCCCCGAACGGCGCGTCCGGCGCCGGCGCCCCGGGGCGCGAGACCTCGGGCAAGGCCGCATCGTCCGGGCCCGAGAGCGGGCTCGCCGAATAGGCGCAGGGGCGCGAGAGCCGCCCCGAATTCACCATCGACCGCGCGAAGGGCGCCCGCTTCGCCAGCGCCAGCACCGCGTCGCGGAACCACCGCTCCGCCCCCGGATGGGGCGTCATGAACCGCGTCGCGCGGGAGGAGTTGCGGATGTTCTCGTCCGCCGCCTCGATCCGCTCCGCCTCGTAGCTCTCCAGCAGCGCCTCCGGCGCCTCGCCCTTCGCGACCAGCGCCAGCTTCCAGCCGAGATTGTCGACGTCCTGCAAGCCGCCGTTGCCGCCCCGCGCGCCGAAGGGGCTGACCACATGCGCCGAATCCCCGCAGAAGATCACCCGGTCATGGACGAAGCGCGCCAGCCGCCGGCACTGGAAGGTGTAGACGCTGACCCAGTCGAGCTCGAAGGGCCGGTCGCCGACGATCCGCTCGATGCGCGGGATCACCGTCTCCGGCTTCTTCTCCTCTTCCGGGTCCGCGTCCCAGCCGAGCTGGAGGTCGATCCGCCAGAGGTCGTCCGGCTGCTTGTGCAGCAGCGCGCTCTGCCCCTCGTGGAACGGCGGCTCGAACCAGAAGCGCCGTTCGGCCGGAAAATCCGCCTTCATGACGATGTCGGCGATCAGGAACCGCTCCTCGAAGAGCTCGCCGACGAACTCCAGCCCCAGCCCCTCCCGGATCGGAGAGCGCGCGCCGTCGCAGGCCACCAGCCGGTCCGCCTTCAGCCGATACGCCCCGTCCGGCGTCGAGACGGTGGCCGAGCCGTCGCGGGAGACGCCCGACACCGTGTTGAGGACCCTGAGATCGATCAGGTCGGGAAAGTCCCGGCAGCGCTCCACCAGGTATTCCTCGACGTAGTACTGCTGCAGGTTCACGAAGGCCGGCATCTTGTGGCCGTCCTCCGGCAAGAGGTCGAAGCTCCACACCTCCTCGTCGCCGTGATAGGTGCGCCCCACCTTCCAGGTCACGCCCTTCTCCGCGATCCGCTCGCCGACGCCGAGCCGGTCCAGGATCTCGAGGCTCCGCTTCGCCCAGCAGATCGCGCGGGAGCCGACGGAGACCACGTCGTTGTCGTCCAAGACCACGCTCGCCACCCCCCGCATCGCGAGGTCCACCGCCAGCGCGAGCCCGATCGGCCCGGCGCCGACGATGGCGACGCCGACCCGCTCCTCCGCCTCGCCGCGCTTCAGCGGCGCCGGCGTCTCGTAGGGCATCCGCCGGTAGTCGTAGGGCATCAGTCCTCCCCGCCCTTCCTCAGGTCGCGCAGCGCGGTCCAGCTCACCCAGCCCGCGATCAGGACGGCCGGGATCGACATCTCCGCCGCCATCAGCAGCCCGCCGGTCCCCTGACGCACCACGATCCCGGCCATGAGCAGGACCAGAACCGCCGCGAAGCCCAGCCTGAGCCGCGGATCGAACCCGCTCATCCCTGCAGCGCCTCCCACATCTCCCGGTCACGCTCGGCGGTCCAGATCCGCGGCGTGTCGAGGCCGAGCGCCTCGTCGTAGGCCCGTGCCACGTTGAAGGGCAGGCAGTGCTCGTAGATCGCGAAGTCGCCGTATTTCGGATCGCAGCGCTCGCGGCACGCGGCTAAGGCCTCCTTCAGCGTGCCGCCCCGCGCCGCGACGCGCTGCACGCTGGTGAAGGTGTCCTTCAGGAAGGCCGCCGTCGAGTCGAGCGCCGCCTCCACCGCCTCGCGCCCGACCAGCGCGTCCCCGCGCCCGGGGGCGATCGCGTCCAGCTCGAAATGCCGGATCCGCTCCAACGTCCCCGCCCAGTCGTGGAAATGCGCGTCGCCGCAGTAGCAGGCCGACTTCCACTCCACGAGGTCGCCGGTGAACATCACGTTCTGGTCCGGCACCCAGGCGACGATGTCGCCCGCCGTGTGCCCGCGGCCGAGCTGCATCAGATCGACGCGGCGCCTGCCCATCCAGACCGTCATCGCGCCCTTGAAGGTCTGCGTCGGCCAGGTCAGCCCCGGAATGCTCTCATGCCCTTGGAAGAGACGCGGGAACCGGGCGAACTCGCTGTCCCAGTCCTCCTTGCCGCGCTCGACCACCATCGCCCGCGCATCCGCCGACATGATGGTCTCCGAGGCGCCGTAGGCGCTCGCCCCCAGCACCCGCACCGCGTGATAATGCGACAGCACCAGATGCTTGATCGGCTTGTCGGTGACCGAGCGCACCCGGTCGATCACCTTCTCGGCGAGGCGCGGCGTCGCCTGCGCCTCGATCACCATCACCGAATCCTCGCCGACGATCACCCCGGAGTTCGGGTCGCCCTCGGCCGTGAAGGCCCAGAGCCCGTCACCGACCTCGGTGAAGCTGATCTCCTTCTCGGCCATGTCGCCGGCCGACGCGAACTGCTTCGCCATGCTCAATCCTCCCTCGCGGGCAGGATGCGCCCCGCGCATTCGCCGAACCCGATCCTGTACCCGTCGCCTTGCGCCCAGCCCGCCAGCGTCACGCGGTCCCCGTCCTCGAGGAAGCTCCGCGTCACGCCGCCGCCGAGATCCAGCGGCTCCCGGCCGCCCCAGCTCGCCTCCAGCATCGAGCCCCAGCTCCCCTTCTCCGCCCCGCTCACCGTGCCGGAGCCGAGCAGATCCCCGGTGCGCATGGCGCAGCCGGAGGCGGTGTGGTGCGCCAGCTGCTGCGCGGGCGAGAAATACATCTCCCGCCAGTTCGTCCGGCAGACCCGCGCCTCCTGCCCCTCGGCCTCCAGCCGCGCCTCGAGCGCGACGTCGAAGAGCCCGGGCTCGGCCTGCTCGAGATAGGGCAGCAAAGGAACCTCCCGCTCGGGCGCCGGGGCGCGAAACGGCGCCAGCGCCTCCGCCGGCACCACCCAAGCGCCGATCGTGGTCGCGAACACCTTGGCCTGGAACGGGCCGAGCGGCTGCGCCTCCCAGCCCTGGATGTCCCGCGCCGACCAGTCGTTGAGCAGAACGTAGCCGAAGATCGCGCGCTCCGCCTCCGCGACGCTCAGCCGCCGTCCCATCTCCGAGGGCAGCCCGACGACCGTCCCCATCTCCAGCTCGAAGTCGAGCCGCCTGGACGCCCCGAAATGCGGCGCCTCGGCCCCCTTCGGCTTCAGCTGACCGCAGGGCCGCACGACGTCGGTCCCCGAGACCACCACGGTCGAGGCCCGGCCGTTGTAGCCGATCGGCATGTGCAGCCAGTTCGGCGGAAGGGGATTTTCAGGCCCGCGCAGCATGGTGCCGGCGTTCACCGCATGCTGCTTTCCCGAATAGAAGTCCGTGAACTCCGTCACATGAAACGGCAGATGGCTCCGCGCCTCGGTGAGCGGGATCAGCGCGCGCGAGGCGAGCCCCGCATCCGCCCTGAGGGCCGGATCGCCCTCCTCCGCCAGCAACGCCGTCAGCCGCCGGCGCACCGCGGCCCAGGCCTCCGGTCCGAGCGCCATGAGGTCGTTGAGATGCGGCGCGCCGAAGATGCCGAGCGTCGTGTCCGCGCTCTCCGGCAGGCGCAGCAGCCCGGCCCGCTCCAGCGCCTCCAGATCCAGCGCGAAGCCGCCGATGGCGACCGCGCAGCGCGGATCCTCGCCGGGTCGCGAGATCACCCCGTAGGGCAGGTTCTGCAGCGGAAAACCGCCCTCCGGGTCGTCCGACCCCGTCACCCAGCTTCGCGCCGGCGCCATCCGCGTTCCTCCCCCGTCGCGTCCTCAATCCGCGTCGCCGCCCGGGCCGCCCTCGCGGTCGTGCGGATCGCTGCGCCACGCCCCCGGGCCGGAACCGTCGCCATGCGGCCGCCGTCGGCCGCCCCGCGGAACCGCGCGGCGCCAGAGCAGCACGCCGAGAAACAGCGCGCCCACCAGAACCGGCGGCCACCATTCGGTCATCAGCGGCGCGGGCTCACTTCAGCCCCGGCGTGCCGTCGAACTTCTTCTCCAGCCCCGCCCAGCAGTCGACGTAGTCGTCCTGCATCGGCGCCTCGTGCGCCGCGAAATGCGTCAGGTGCTGCGGGAAGCGCGTCTCGAACATGAAGGCCATCGTGTCCTCCAGCTTCACCGGCTCGAGCTCGACCGTCGAGGCCTTCTCGAACGCCTCCGCATCCGGCCCGTGCGGCAGCATCATGTTGTGAAGGCTCATGCCCCCCGGCACGAAGCCCTGAGGCTTCGCGTCGTACTCGCCGGTCACGTTGCCCATGAATTCGGACATGATGTTCTTGTGGTACCAGGGCGGGCGGAAGGTGTCCTCCGCCGTCAGCCAGCGCGGCGGGAAGATCACGAAGTCGATGTTCGCCGTCCCCTCGACGCCGCTCGGCGCAGTCAGCACGGTGAAGATGCTCGGATCAGGATGGTCGAACAGGATCGCCCCCACCGGAGAATAGGTCCGCAGATCGTACTTGCACGGCGCGTAGTTGCCGTGCCATGCGACCACGTCCAGGGGGCTGTGTCCGATCTCGGTGACATGGAACTGCCCGCACCATTTGACGTAGAGCCTTGAGGGCCGCTCGACGTCCTCGTAGGCCGCCACCGGCGTCTTGAAGTCCCTCGGATTGGCGAGGCAGTTGGCGCCGATCGGTCCGCGGCCCGGCAGATCGAACTTGGCGCCGTAGTTCTCGCAGACGAAGCCCCGCGCCGGCCCGTCCAAGGGCTTCACCCGGAACACCATCCCCCGCGGCACGATGCAGATCTCGAGCGGGCGCACCTCCATCCGGCCGAGTTCGGTGAAGACCTCGAGGCCCCCGGTCTGCGGCACGATCAGGAACTCGCTGTCGGCCGAGTAGAAATACTCGTCCGCCATCGGCGCCGTGCAGAGATAATAGTGGATCGCCAGTCCGACCTGCGTGTTGACGTCCCCCGCCGTGGTCATCGTGCGCATGCCGGTGAGGAACGTCACCGGCTCGTCCGGAATCGCCACCGGATCCCAGCGATACTGGCCGAGGCTCTGAACATGATCCTCGATGCAGGGCGCCGACCTGAAATACGGCAGCTCCACCCGGCTGAACCGCCCGGTATGCTTCACGCTCGGCCGGATCCGGTAGCACCAGGTGCGCTCGTTCTGACCGCGCGGCGCGGTGAACGGCGTGCCCGAAAGCTGCTCGGCGTAGAGGCCGTAGTTGACGCGCTGCGGCGAGTTTTGTCCCTGCGGCAGCGCGCCGGGCAGCGCCTCCGTCTCGAAGTCGTTGCCGAAGCCGGGCATGTACCCGACCGCCGCGTCGCGCAGCGCGGCCTCGAAGCTGTCGGCGTGCGGGCTCTCGCGGTTCATGGCGTCCTCCCGAGGGGCTTGACGACTCTGCACCGCGACGGTTCATTGCGAATGAAATGAAGTCAAGCGCCGAGACCGCCACCCCGTCCGACGAAGGGCCGGCGACCGCCGGCGACCCCGCGGACGCCGTGCCGCCGCAGGCCGCGCCCGATCTCGGCTTCGATCTCGACGCCTTCCTGCCCTACCGCCTCGTGCGCCTCGCCGACGCCGTCTCGGCCGAGATCGCCGCGCTCTACGGCGCGCGCTTCGGCCTCACCATCGCCGAATGGCGCGTCCTCGCGCATCTCAGCCAGGAGCCCGCCGTCGGCGTGCGGGAGATCCACGCCCGAGTCGCCCTCGACAAGCCGAAGATCACCCGCGCCGCCCAGCGCCTCGCCGCCGCGGGCCTCGTGACCAAGGCGCCCGGGAGCGACAGGCGGTTGATCTCGCTCACGCTCACGCCCGCGGGCCACGCCCTGATGGCGGAACTCGTCCCCCTCGCCCTCGCCGCGGAGGCCGAGGCCCTCGACGCCCTCACCCCGGACGAGGCCGCGACCTTCCGCGGCCTCGTCGAGAAGCTGTTCGCGGCGCGCGCCTGATCAGGCGGCGAGCTTGCCGGCGATCTTGGCGACATGCGCGCCCTGCCCGCGCGCGATGGCGAGTTCGGTCTCGGAGGGCCAGCGCGAGCCGTCGGGCGCCGCCAGCATCCCCGCGCCGTAGGGACCGCCGCCCCGCGCCTCGGAGATGTCGGTCAGCTCCGGGATCGAATAGGGCGCGCCCACGATCACCATGCCGTGATGCATCAGCGTGAACTGCGTGGCGATCAGCGTGGTCTCGTTGCCGCCACCGGTGGCGGTCGAGGTGAAGACCGAGCCGACCTTGCCGATCAGCGCGCCGTTCATCCAGTGCTTGCCGGTCTGGTCCCAGAACGTCCGCATCTGGCCGGCCATGTTGCCGAAGCGCGTCGGCGTGCCGATCACGAGGGCGTCGTAGTCCGGCAGCTCGTCCACCGAGGCGTCAGGATGCGGCGCGTCGGTCACGGCGCCCATCGCGTCGAGCTGCTCGCGCGACATCGTCTCCGGCGCGCGCTTGACGACGGCCTCGGCGCCGCCCTCGCGCAGCCCCTCGGCCATCGCCTCGGCCATCTTCGCGACGTGCCCGTACATCGAATAGTAAAGCACCAGCGCCTTGGTCATCGCAGTCTCCTTCCCTGCCGATCGGGGGCCGCGCGACGCGGCCGACCCCGTTTCAGGTGTGGATGCCGATGCGCGAGACAATCCGGCCGATCGGAAACGGGTCTTCCGAGCCCCGCGGCGGACCGCCGGACCGCGGCCCGGCGGCTTGACGTCGCGCGCGCCGCCCCGCATGGCTTGCGCCGATCCCGAAGCCAACAGGCGGAGCCCCCATGTATACGGTCGTCGGTCACCCCCGCTCGCGCGCCATGCGCCTGATCTGGATGCTCGAGGAGCTCGGCCAGCCCTACGAGATCGAGCCTGCCGCCCCCCAGTCGGAGCGCGCCCGGGCCCTCAACCCCCTCGGCAAGATCCCCGCGCTGGTGGTCGACGGCGAGGCGCTGATCGACAGCTCCGCGATCCTCCAGTTCCTCGCGGACCGACACGCCGCGCTCACCTTCCCCGCCGGCTCGATCGAGCGGGCGCGCCAGGACGCGCATCTCCACTTCGCGCTCGACGAGATCGAGGGCGCGCTCTGGACCGCCGCCAAGCACCTGAAGATCCTGCCGGAGGATCGCCGCGTCCCCGCCGTCGCCCCGGCCTGCAAGCAGGAGTTCGACATCGCCATGAGCCGCCTCGCCGACCGCATCGGCGACGGGCCCTGGCTGATGGGCGAGGCCTTCACCGTGCCCGACATCCTGGTCGGCCACTGCCTGACCTGGGGCGAGAAGGCGATGGGCTGGCCCCTTCCGCCGGGCGACGTCACCGACTACGCGGCGCGCCTGCGCGCCCGGCCCGCCTTCCTCCGCGCCGGAGAGCGCGCGACGGAGGCCGCGGCGGCGGCCTGACCCGGCCGCCCGCGCTCCGCGACCACAGGTCGTCGCCGGCCGGTCGCGAAAGGCGCGGGTACGGCCGTCCCGGCGCCTTGCCGCGGCGACACGCGGCGCCACCTTCGCCCGGAGCCCGCAGTCCTCCGGACGACGGGCACGGCCGGAGGGGGGACGGCGTCCAACCCCGTCCCCCCGTTCGTCGGCGGCGCCGCCTGGCGACCGCATGGACGGCCTTAAACGCAATCCGGAATTCGGGAGCTCGAGCGGTTTCGCACGCTCGAGGCCGCGGACCGAAGTCTCGGACCCGCCGCCGGCCTCCCGCATCCCGGCCGTCGATCGTGGCGGCGGGGCGCGGGACCCCCGGCACCCGCCCTACCGACTCAGGCCGGTGTGACCTCGACCCGCGCGGTGTGCGCGCTCGTGCCCTGACCGAGGCGCGAGGTGCCGCTATCCTCGGTGAGGGCGTTCGGATTGCCTTGGCGCTCCGTCCCGTCGTCGGCCGGATCGAACCAGGCGCCGGTCGGCAACGCCACCACCCCCCGCGCCATCCCGGCATCGAGACGGGCGCGGGCGAGGCAGGCGCCGCGGACGTTCGACACCCGCACGCGTGCGCCCTCTACGACGCCGCGGGCCGCCGCGTCGTCTGGGTGGATCGAAAGGCTCGCGGGCCGCGCCCCCTCGCCGTCCGCCAGCGCGCATTCCAGCTGGCTGTGCAGCTTGTCCGCCGGCTGGGGCGAGACCAGCGCCAGCGGCGCCGCGGGATCGGCGGCGGGCGGGAACCAGGTCGGATGGCCCGGGCAGTCGTCGTAGCCGAAGCCGGCGACCGTCTCGGAGAATATCTCGAGCCGGCCGGATGGCGTGCCGAGCGGCGCGCCCTCGGGATCGGCCCGGAACGTCTCGAAGGCCGTCCGCTCGAACGCCTCGCCCTCGATCGGGAGTTCCACCCAGTTGCGCTCGCGCAGCGCGTCGAGCGTCGGGACTTCGACGCCGGCCTCGGCGCAGCCCTGCCGGAAGCGGTCGTAGAGATGGCGCAGCCAGCCCTCGGCGTCGCGCCCCTCGGTGAAGGCCTCGGCGCAGCCTAGGCGCGCGGCGAGGCCGGCGAACACGTCGTAGTCGTCCCGCGCCTCGCCCACCGGCTCGATCATCTTCGGCATGTGGAAGAGGAAGGGGTCAGAGAAGGTCCGCCCGACGTCCTCGCGCTCGTAGGGGGTGGTGGCCGGAAAGACGATGTCGGCCCGCTTGGCCGTCGCCGTCCACCAGGGCTCGTGCACGATGACGGTGTCGGGCCTGCGGAACGCGGTCTCGAGGCGGTTCAGGTCCTGATGATGATGGAACGGGTTGCCGCCGCACCAATAGACCAGCCTGACGTCCGGATAGCGCCGCCGCCGCCCGTCGAAGTCGTATTCGGCGCCGGGGTTCAGCAGCATGTCCGCCACCCGCGCCACGGGTATCACCTCGCGGACGGCGTTCTGCCCCTGCGGCATGGCGAGCCCGCCGAGCCGCTTCACCGGCACGCCGACGCCCCCGATGGCGCCGTAGCCGTAGCCGATTCCGCCGCCCGGCAGCCCGATCTGGCCCAGCATCGCCGCCAGCGTCAGGCTCATCCAGTAGGGCTGCTCGCCGTGCCGCTGGCGCTGCAGCGACCAGGCGACGGAGATGAAGGTCCGCGTCTCCGCCATCCGCCGGGCGAGCGCCCGGATCTCGCCGGCGTCGACGCCGCAGATCGCCTCGGCCCACTCCGGGGACTTGGCGATCCCGTCGGTCTCGCCGGCGAGATAGGGCAGGAAGCGCTCGAAGCCGGTCGTGCAGCGGGCGAGGAAGTCCCGGTCCGTCAGGCCCGCCTCCTCCAGCGCGAAGGCGAGGCCCATCATCAGCGCGACGTCCGTGCCCGGCGGGATCGCCCACCAGTCCGACCCCGCCCAGGCGTCGTCGCGCCGCGGCGAGACGTTCACCATCGCCGCCCCGCGCGCCGCCAGAGCCTCGAGCCAGGGGCCGACCGAGTGCCGCGTCACGCCGCCCATCGAGACCTGCGCGTTCTTGCGCCCGATGCCGCCGAACATCACCAGCGTCTCGGTCTCCCGCGCGATCCGGCTCCAGGAGGTCTGCTCGCCGTAGCTGAACTGCAGGAAGTTCATGCCGATCAGATGCGGCATGATCGCCTGCGCGCAGCCGGTCGAGTAGCTGCCGAACGAGGCGACGTAGCCGCCGGCGCAGTTGAGGAAGCGGTGCACCTGACTCTGCGCGTGGTGGATCCGCCCGGCGCTGCCCCAGCCGTAGGAGCCGCCGTAGATCGCGCCGTTGCCGTGCTCGCGCCGCACCCGGTCGATCTCCTCGGCGGCGAGGTCCAGCGCCTCGTCCCAGGGGAGTTCGACGAAGCCGTCGGCGCCGCGGCGGTCACGCGCCCGGTCCGGTCCGCCCTCGAGCCAGCCGCGCCGGACCGAAGGCCGGGCCACCCGGCTCGGATGATGCACCGCCGCCGGCACCGCGCGGCAGATGTCCGAGGGGTCCGGGTCCAGCTCGAAGGGTTCGGCGGAGACGAGGCGGCCGTCCTCGGCCGCAAGTCGGAAGGCGCCCCAGTGGCTGGTGGTCACCCGCTCGATCCGCTCGCCCATGATCCCTCCTCGGTCGCGTTTCGCGTCGGGGGCGAAGGAACACCGCCCCGCGCCCGCGCGCAAGCGGGTCCGGACCTCAGTCGATCCGGCAGAGCACGTGGACGACCCCGACGCGCTCGCCGAACTCGCGGTTGCCCGGCAGATAGGGTCGCGGCTCGCCGACCTGCAGCGGGGTCCAGAGGCCCTCTTCCTCCAGCCGCGCCAGCATCTCGGGAAACCCCGCGCTCTCCCAGCGGTCCGAGCGCTGGGTGAAGGCCACCGCCCCGCCGGGGCGCACGCAGCGGACGACGTCGCGCATCAGCCCCTCGACGTCCGCGACGTAGGTCAGCACGCCGACCGAGGCCGCCGCGTCGCAGGCGTCGGTCGCCACCGGCAAAGGCAGCCTCTGCAGATCGTGCCGGATCAGCCGGTCGTAGCGCCCGGTGCGCGCGGCGATCTCCAGCGAGGCGCCGGAGATGTCGAGGCCGTCGAGCCGGAAATCCCCCTCCGCCGCCAGCGCCTCCGCGAACATTCCGGTCCCGCAGCCGACGTCGAGGACCCGCGCCCCCGTCGCCAGATGCGGCGCCAGCGCCGCCGCCGTGCGTTCCGGCGCACGGTAGCGCCAGCCGCGGAGGGTCTCGTCGTAGGTCTCGGCCCAGTCGTCGTAGAAGCGCTCCACCGCCTCGGCCTCGGTCGATCCCTCGCCGAGCGTGAAGTCCGCGCCGCGCTTCGGGTCGTCGTCCATTTCGTCCTCCCCGCATGCTCTCCGCGCGGCGCGATCGCACTCCGGACGCGGCGCCGCCGCAAGTCCCGATCCCGGCCGCGCGCGCCGGACCTCAGCCGGGATCCGAGGTCACGGGATCGAAGAACACGCCGCCATAGGTCTGTTCGACCGGCTGCAGCTCGATCGCCGAGACGTTGACGTGCGACGGCGCCTGGACGGCGTAGAGCACGGCCGCCGCCACGTCTGCGGGCGAGAGATCGCGGATGCCGGTGTCCTTGGCGCGCGCCGCGACGGCCGCATCTGCGATCGCCGCCTCGTAGAACTCGGTGCGCACCCGCCCCGGCCGGATGTCGGTGACGCGCAGGCCGGTGCCGCGGAGCTCCAGCCTCAGGTTCCGCGCGATCATCGCCACCGCGGCCTTGCTTCCCCCGTAGATCGCGGAGACCGAAGGATAGAGCGCCGCCGTCGAGCCGATCAGCACCAGATGCCCGCGACCCCGCGCGATCATCGCGGGCAGCGCGAGGCGGATCAGGTCCAGCACCGCCGTCACGTTGGTCTCGACGGTCGCCGCCAGCTCCTCGCGCGAGGTATCGGCGAGTCCGGCGAAGCCGCCGCCCCGCCCGGCGTTCAGCACCAGCACCTCGGGCGCGGCCGCCGCCACCACCGCGGCGAGCGCCTCCGGGTCCCGCACGTCCGCGGCGTGGGGGATGCAGCCGGTGCGCTCGGCCAGCGCCGCGAGGCGATCGGCCCGGCGCGCCATGACGTGCACCCGCAGCCCCGCCCCCGCCAACGCCTCCGCCGTCGCCGCCCCGATGCCCGAGGAGGCGCCCGTCACCAGCGCGGTCCGCGACGCGTCCATCGCCGCCCCCCTCAGGCCGGGGCCGTCAGCGCGCGCGGCGCCGGCAGCGAGGCGGCCAGCGCCAGCCCGACCGCGGCGGCCGCCGCCAGCGCGAGGAAGGCGAGCGTGTAGGCCCCGGTCACGTCGAAGGTCCAGCCCGCCGCCACCGGTCCGATCGCGGCCCCGATGGTGCCGAAGAACAGCACCGCGCCGAAGATCGCGCCGAGCGAGCCGAGGCCGAAATACTCGGCGATCGTCGGCGAGACCACGGTGAAGAACCCGCCATGCGCGAAACCGTAGACCGCGACCGCGAGGAACAGCGGCTCCGGCGTCCGGATCACGGCGAACGCCGAGAGCGCGGCGATCAGCGGCACGAAGCAGAGCATGTAGGCCAGTCGCCCGCCGATCCGGTCGATCATGCCGCCGACGAGCAGCCGGCCCGCCACGCTCGCCCCGCCCGAGACCGAGAGCAGCGTCGCCGCCGCCGCCGCGTCGAGGCCGAGATCGCGGCCGTGCACCACGAGATGCACCGGCACCGTGATCAGCGTCGGAAAGAACAGGAACTGGAGGGCGCAGATCGTCCAGAACGCGCGCCCGCGCCGCGCCTCGCGCAGCGCGAGGCCGGGCGGCGCCGGGGCCGGCGCCCCGGCGGCCGTCCGCCGTTCGGGCGCGGGCGACATGGCGAGCGAGGCGAGCAGCACCAGCGCGGCCGCGGCGGCGCCGAGCACCACCACCGCCTCGCGCCAGCCGAGCGCGACCACCAGCAGCGCGGCGATCGGCGGCAGCGCCACCTGCCCCGCCGCGGTGCCGGTCTTGACCACCCCCGTCATCATGCCGCGCCGCGTCTCGAACCAGCGCGCGACGGTGGAGAGCGTGACGACGTCGTGGCTCGCCAGTCCGACGCCGATGAAGACGGCGAAGAGCGCCGGCAGATGCCACGGCTCCGACACCAGCGAGATCCCCGCATAGCCGGCCGCGAACATCGTGCCGGCGACGGCGAGGACGGGCCGCGGACCGAAGCGGTCCGACAGCCGGCCCATCACCGCGGCGAGGAGCCCCATCGTCAGGAACGCGACCGAGGTGCTGCTCGCCAGCAGGGTGCGCGACCAGCCGAACTCGTCCTCGAGGGCGCCGAACAGGACGCCGAAGGAGAACAGCAGCCCGATCACCGTGAACTGCGTCACGCAGGCGCCGGCGACGACGAGCGTCCGGGGCGACATGGCGTTCCTCCGATCACCGGGCCCGACGGGCCGGGGAACCCAGATTGCGGCCCCGCGCCGCCGGCGGCAAGCCCGCGCCGGCCGCCTCAGGGGCCGAGCGCGCGGCTCGCGGCGAAGCCGACGGGGTCCGGCGGTTTTGCGATTGCATTGACGTGAAGGCACACCTACGCTTCGTTCCACAACAGCGACTTGCCGAGACTCCGGCCCGATCGGCGCACCTGAATCGCCTGCCGCGGAGCTCTTGGGGAACAAGCGATAAACCGAAGTCTTGGGAGGACTCCGAATGACCCGTCGCGACGACCGTGACCGTATCGTCCATGAAGTGGGCGGCCAGAAGATCCGACGCCGCGACGTGATGCGCGCCGGCCTCGGGGGCGTGACGCTGGCGGCCGCCTCCGGCCTCTCGACCGGCGGCGCCAAGGCGCAGAGCCCCGAGTTCCGCTTCCGCATGCAGTCCTTCCTCGGCCCCGGCACGACCGAGTGGGACGTCCTGGTGCCCCGCTACGTCGAGCGCGTGCGCGAGATGTCGAACGGCCGGATCGAGATCCAGCCCTTCCCGCCGGGCGCGGTGGTGCCGACCTTCGAGCTGCTCGACGCCGTCTCCAAGGGCGTGGTGGAGATCGGCTACGGCGCGCAGGTCTACTGGCGCGGCAGCATCCCCTTCTCGCTCTGGACCTGGGGCGTGCCGTTCGCCTTCTCGGCGCTCGACCACTACGACTATCTCTGGCACGAGGCCGGCCTGCTCGAGGTTGTGCGGGACGCTTGGGCCAAGGAGGGCGTGCATTTCCTCGGCCCGGTCTATTCGGACGAGTGGGGCGCGACGATGTCGCGCGAGAAGCTCTCGCGGCTCTCCGACTTCGACGGCGTCAAGATCCGGTCCTTCGGCCTCGGCGCGGAGATCTGGAAGGCGCAGGGCGCGTCCATCGTGACGATCCCCGGCGAGGAGCAGTACACGGCCATGTCGACCGGCGTGATCGACGCGTCGAACTGGGGCTCGCCCGACGGCTTCAGGGCGGTCAAGCTGCACGAGGTCGCAAAGTTCTATCTGGCCCCGTCGCTGATCAAGTTCGACATTGAGGACCAGTTCATGAACATGCGGGCCTATGATGGCCTGCCGGACGACCTCAAGGCGGTGATGAACCTCGCCACCCGGGTCTACGCGGTGGAGCGCGCGGCGACCTCCACCTACAACAGCGCCCTCGCGGTGCAGGAGATGAAGGCCGCCGGCGTCGAGTTCGACACGCTCCCGCCGGAGGACATCGAGGAGATGAAGCGCATCTCCTCCGAGGCGCTGGACCGCATGGCCGGCGACGATCCCGGCACCGAGGCGGTGCTCAAGATCATCTTCGAGACGCGCGACGCGCTGAACCAGCGACCGTCCGACATCTGACCGGCGCCATACGGGCGTCACGGGCCCCGGCGGGGCGGCGCGACGCGCCGCCGGGGCCTTCCTGCATGCCGATACGACGGGAGCGCGCATGGTCGCCGTGATGAGGATGTTCGTGCGGACGGTCGACGGGCTGAACGGCTTCGTCGGACGGACCGTGGCCCTCGGTCTTCTGGGGCTGATCGCCCTCGTGGTCTGGGAGGTGTTCCTGCGCTACGGCCTGAACGCGCCGACCACCTGGGGCAACGAGCTGATCACCTACCTCTTCGCCGCCTACATCCTGCTGGGCGGCGGCTACACGTTGCTGCACCGCGATCACGTCGCCATGGACATCGTCTACTCGAACATGTCCCCCCGCAGGCAGGCGACGGCGGACGTGCTGACCGCCTTCTTCGTGATCATCTACTGCGCGGTCCTGCTGCAGCAGACCTCGATCATGACCTACGAGGCGCTGGAGCGCGGACAGACCGCGAACAGCGACTGGGGCCCGCCCCTGTTCCCCGTCTATCTCGCGATGCCGATCGGCGCCGCGCTGATCCTGCTTCAGGCGGTCGCCAAGCTCGTGCGCGACCTGCACATGGCCATAACCGGACGGCCGCTCATGGGAGAGCGCCGGACCCGAGACAGAGGCGAGCCCGCGCTGTGAGCATCGAACTCGTCACCCTCATCCTCTTCGGCTCGTTCCTGCTGCTGATGATCGCCGGCGTGCCGCTGGTCTTCTCGCTCGGCGGCTCGGCGGTGATCGGCACCTATTTCCTCTGGGGGCCCAACGCGCTCTACGCCGTGGGCATCCGCACCTTCAGCTCGGCCACCAGCTTCGTGCTGCTGGCGATCCCCATGTTCATCTTCATGGGGGCGATGCTGGAACGATCCGGCATAGCCGGCGACCTCTACGAAATGATGCAGAAGTGGCTCGGCGCGCTGAACGGCGGCCTCGCGGTCGGCACCGTGCTGGTCTGCACCATCTTCGCGGCGCTGGTGGGCGTCAGCGGCGCCGCCACGGTCACCATGGCGATGGTCGCCCTGCCCTCGATGCTTTCGCACAACTACAGCAAGGGCATCAGCCTCGGCTGCATCGCGGGCGGCGGCGCGCTCGGCGTGCTGATCCCGCCGAGCGTGATGATGATCGTGCTCGGCCTCTACACCAACACCTCGGTCGGCATGCTGTTCCTCGGCGGGATCACGGCGGGGATGGTCATCGTCCTGCTCTTCGCGCTCTACATCCTGATCGTCTGCGCCTGGAAACCCGAGCTCGGACCGGCGGTGCCCGTCGCGGAGCGCGCGACCTGGCCCGAGAAGTTTCGCGCACTGCGTTCGGTGATCATGCCCCTGGCGCTCATCACGCTGGTCCTCGGCAGCATCGTGGGCGGCGCGGCGACGCCGAGCGAGGCGGCGGGCATCGGCGCCCTCGGCGCCATGATCTCGGCGGGCTCGCGCGGCAAGCTGACCTGGGAGGCGGTCTTCGAATCCTGCAAGATCACCCTGCGCCTGAGCTGCATGGTGATGTGGATCGTGTTCGCCGCGGCGATCTTCACCTCGCTCTACGCCGCGGTCGGCGCCGACGCCCTGGTGCGCGACGCGCTCGCCTTGCTGCCGGGCGGCAAGTGGGGCGTGCTGATCGGCATGCAGGTGATCTGGATCGTGATGGGGGCGTTCCTCGATCCCATCGGCATCATGATCCTGACCGCGCCGCTGTTCTTCCCGATCGCGGTCCAGCTCGGCTTCGATCCGGTCTGGCTCGGCGTCCTCTTCGTCGTGAACATGGAGATGGCGTTCCTGACGCCGCCCTTCGGGTTCAACCTGTTCTATCTGCGCAGCGTGGTGCCGAAAGGCGTGACCATGGGCGACATCTACAAGTCGGTCGCCCCCTTCGTCGCGCTGCAGGCGCTGGCGCTGGTGCTGATGGTCATATTCCCCGGCCTGATCACCTGGCTGCCCTACACGCTGCTGCGCTGAGCGGCGGTCTCCGCCGGCCCCCGCCTCCGAGGCGACGGGGGCCGGCGCTCAGAGGTGATCGAACCCGGCCGTGACCTCGCCCGTCCCGCCGTCCTGGCGGTTGCGCGCCACCAGGTCATTCAGGCTCGAGGTTTCGGCGATGATCTCCATGCCGCGGCGGGAGAACGTCTCGGGCCCGTAGACGTTTCGCGACAGCAACGGATTGGTCAGCGCGTGTGAGAAGGCGTCGGCCGCCACCATGTCTCGCATCAGGTCGCCGAGGATCGCGCCCGGCGCCGGCTCGTCGGCGAAGAGCCCCACATGCAGCTCGACCAGGTCGACGTCGCCGTAGAGCGCCTCGAGCCGCCGCGCCAGCCCCTCGTCCGAGGTGAAGTCCGAGAAATCGCGATGGGGCCTCCGCCGGACGGCGCGGCGATAGGCGTTGTAGGGCTGCGTCCGCAGGGTCCGCCCCATCTCGATCGCCGCGCGCTCCGCACCCAGCAGAAAGTCCGGCGTGTTGGCGAGCCCGATGCGGCCGGCCGGCTGGCGCGAAGCCTCCGCGATCACCGCCTCGACGCCGAGGCGTTCCAGCAGCGCGTTGTTGAACCGGAAGTCCCTCGCCGTCACCTCGCGCCCCCCCAGCGTGACCCGGTCGGGCACCAGTCCGTGCCAGCGATAGAGCAGGTTGAACTCGAGCGCGATTCGGTTGGTGCGGTACCAGGGCCGCCGCTCGGCGAAACCGACGTCCGTGCGGAAGCGGAACGGCAGGTTCGCGATGTGGTTGATGTAGTCCTCGATGACGACGCGCAGCAGGCCCACGGTGTTGACGCAGCGCGCGGTGTGGAACAGCCGGTCATCGTCCCAAAGCGGGTTGGCCGCCGCCAGCTCGGCCGCGATGCGGTTGTGCTCGCGCAGGAAGATCGTGCTGATCGCAGCGTAGAGGATCGTGGAGTTCCCCCGCTCCAGCCCGGAGGCGTAGAGGAACGGCAGCCGCTCCTCGACGAGCGCCGCGCGGGCGGCCGGGTCCGGCTCGGCGTGCTCCAGGCCGGCCTCCATCAGGGCGCGGATTCGCGGGGTGCCGTTTGCGCCGGTGACGTAGGGCATCTCCGCTAAGGCCGGGTCGAAGCCGCCGTCCGGCCCGCGCAGCCGCGGCGGATAGGCGCCGGTATCGGTCTCCACCACGCGCAGCCGCCCGCCCTTGCGCTCGCGCAGCATGTCGGCCTGGCGCGCGTCGAGTCCGTAGATCTGGCAGAGGTCGATCTCGTGGTTCGACGTGTTGAGCCGGCGGTCTTCGGGATGGGTGCGCAGGAAGCTGTCGGTGAACCACTGCGCGAAGAAGCAGAACAGGATCGAACTGCGGCCGGTCACGAAACGTTCCCGCCGAAACAGCTCGGTCGCCTCGCCGGCGTCGGGCAGCGCGGCGACGAACGCCGCCGGGGCGGCCGGCAGATGCCTGCCGGTGAAGCGGCGGTCCGTGAGACCCGGCCAGGTGGTGTAGTCCGGATCGGGCGGCGCGGGCGGCGGCGCGTCCGGCGAGCGAGCGGAAATCGCCTCGATCGGCGCCGCCGACCACAGCGCACGCGCATAGGGCCGCGGCGCCGCACGGGCGACGAGGCTATCCACCGCCAGCCGGTTCAGGGCGCGGCCGACCGCCGGAATCCGGTCCAGTCGCCGGATCACGCCGCCGAAACGGTGCAGCACGGCGAAAGGCGAAGAGGCGGTCTCCCGCGGCATGATCGGTTCTCCCGGCGTGTCGGTCTAGTCGCCGCCGCGGCGGGCGAAGCGCGCGACGCGCAGATGGCCCTCCGGCGCGGCCACGTTGAGCTCGAAGCGGCCCTCGCTCCAGCGCGGCGTCGCCGTCAACGCCCAGTCGGCGTCGGCGACGAGCCGCGCGCAGAACCTTTTGGCGATGCTCAGCGCCACGTCCCGCCCCGGGCAGACATGCGCGTGCGGGTCCTCCGCGGGATCGTGCATGAAGCCGTGCGGCCAGACCAGCCCGGCCTCGGCCGCGGGATCCTCGAAGCGGGCGGGATCGAACGCGTCGGGCCGGTCGTATCGGGCGGGATCGCGCTGGACCATCGGGATCACCCCGACCACCCTCTCGCCCCGCTCGACGCGGTAGCGGCCGTCCGACGCCTCCAGCGCGAAGTCCCGCGTCGCCGTGCCGTAGACGAAGAACACGGGTGGATGCAGCCGCAGCGTCTCCTTGAGAAAGCGGTCGAGCCGCGGCAGCGCCGCCGTCGCCGCGAGGCCGAGCGGCCCGCCGGCCTCGGAGCTCGCCGCCTCCACCTCGGCGCGCAGCGCCGCGGCCTCGTCGGGGTTCGCCGCCAGCTCCCCGAGCACGGACTTGAAGAGGTTCTGCAGCCCCAGAAAGCAGTTTACGCCCATCAGGAAGGCGACCTGCCCGGCGACGGCGTCCTCGCCGCCGAGCGGCGCCGCCTCCGGCAGCGCCGCGATCTCCCGGAAGCCGGGCGCCGCCTTCAGCACCGCCATCTGCCGCGCACGCGTCGCCTCGGCCCGCGCGTAGGCGGAGCTCGGGAAATGGCGGGTCAGCCACCGCAGGCGGTGCCCGAAGATCCCGGGATAGAGCGGTCGCAGCACGGGCCGCTCCGGCGCCGAGCCGATCAGCCAATCGTGCAGGAAATCCTCGACGAGGATCTCGATCCCGTCGCGAAGCGCCACGCGGCTCTCCGCCTCCCAACGCGCGAACGCCGCGTCGATCGCGCGGTCGAGCGCCGGCTCTAGGCGACCCGCCCGCAGCCGGAGCAGCGCGACATGCAGGGCCTTCGGATCGGAATGGCCGAAGCCGCGGGAGAAGATGCCGGGGGTCGTGGGCCCCACCAGGGGCCGCGGCGGCGCGACGGCGGGTCCGAAACCGTATTCCTTCTCCAGCCGTCCGTCCCAGTCGGAGAAGACGGCGAAGGCCGTCGCGTCGGTCACCGCCACCGCTCGCCCGAAGGCCGCGACACGGAACACGTTGGAGCGATGGCGCCGGCGCAGCGCCTCGAAATGGCGTTTCCAGCCGTCGACGAACTGCAGCTTCAGCGTATGCCACACGGCCGAGACGAGCGGCAGCCCGCGCGATCCGGGAACCGGCCGCAGCGCGGCCGGAGCCGTCGCGGCCGACCTCGCCGTCTCGGTCTCCCGCCCGGAACCGCCGCCCCCCTCGCGCTTCACGAGGCCGCCGCCGGACCGAGGCCGAGCATCGTCGCCGCCGACCGGATGCTGGCGTAATTGCGCGCGGTCAGCCGGCTTTCGGCCGTGCGCCCCATCTCGGCCAGCACGACCGAGAGGCTGAGGGCGGCGCGGCAGGCGAAGAACGGCGCCTCATGCCGGCCCGCGGCGGCGATCGCCCGCTCGAGCGTCTCGCGCGCGGCGACGAGGTCGCCGTCGGCGCGGTCGAGCTCCCCCAGCTCGCGCAACGCCAGCGGCGTCAGCCAGGTCGGCCCGCCGTTGACGCGGCTCTCCAGCACCTCGGCCACGTGGCCGCGCGCCAGCGCCGCCCGGCCGAAGAAGGCGCAGGTGCGCGCCAGCGCCAACCGGAACAGCGGCAGCTCGAGCCCCGCGCCGCTGCGCTCGTAGTCGGTGACGGCGGCCTCGAAGTCCTCCAACCGCCCGGCGATGTCGGCAGGTTCGGGGGACTCCGCGATGGCCATGGCCCGGTAGATCCGCCCCAGCAGCCGCCAATGCGGCGTGTCCTGCGCCTCGGCGAGGGCGTCGAGCTCCTCGGCCTGCCGCGCGAAGGCGCCGTGCTCGCCGGTCAGCCAGTGGCGCTGGCAGGCGAGGCCGAGGGCGTGCAGCCGCACCGGCGCGTAGGAGAGCCGCCGCGCCTCCGCCAGCGACGCCTCGCTCAGCGCGGACGCGCGGGCGGCATCCCCCGCGAGCGTCAGGCACAGCGCGAGATTGCCGAGCGCCTCCACCCGCGGCGACTGCCCGTACCAGAGCGCCCGGTCCCGGTCGTGCTCCGGCCGGCTGTCGAGGGCGAGCGTCGCATCGAGATGTCGGATCGCCTCGCGGGTGCGGCCGGCATGCAGCGCCACCACGCCCTTGACCACGGTGATCGCGAGACGCGCGTCGAGATGGCCGTTGGCCTCCACGATCGGCTCGGCCTCCTCGACCATCCGGCTCACCGCGCGATGACGTCCCGCGAACAGGTTGGCGGTGCCGAGGCTCCAGAGCGCGCGCAGCATCTCGCCGGAATCGTCGATCCCCTCGGCCAGCGTCCGCGCGCGCTCGAAGGCCTCGATGGTCGGCTTCGCGGTGAAGCCGTAGCGGCCGGTCAGCACGGCGCCGAGGGCGTTGCGCAGATTCGCCTCCTGCTGATCGCGCACCGGGCCCGGCGGCAGCTTCATCAGATGCTCCAGCGCCCGGCGCAGCTGCTCCTCGGCCTCCACGAAGGCGCCGTTGGCGATGCTGCGCCGCGCCGCGATCTTGATCGTGCGCACCGCCCTCTCGAACTGACCCGAAGCCGCGAGATGGCGGCCGAGCAGGTCCAGCGTGCCCGAATCGCGCGGCCCGGCGCGCTCCAGAGCCGAAGCCACCTCGCGGTGCAGGCGCTTGCGGTCGTCGCGCAGCAGCGTCGCGCAGGCCGCGTCGCAGAGCAGGGCGTGGCGGAACTTGTAGCGCTCCGCCTCCTGCGCGCCGGTGCGTTGCAGCAGACCTGACGCCACCGCCTCGTCCAGCCCCCGACGCAGCGCCGATGGCTCCACCCCCGTCGCCGCGGCGAGAAGCGAGCGGTCGAACTCCCGCCCGATCACGGCGCCGGCCTGCACGATGCCGCGCGCCGTCGGCCCGCACCGATCGAGCCGCGCGAGCAGCGAGACCTGCAGCGTGGTCGGCATGCCCGCCGCGCCCTCGGCCACGCTCGAACCGGCGAGCTCCTCGATGAAAAGCGGCACGCCGTCCGACCGGTCCGCCACCGCCGCCAGCCGCGCCGCCGGGGCGTCCGCCTCGCCCAGCACCGCCCGTGCGAGCGCCAGCGAGTCGGTCGGGCTGAGCGGACGCAGCGCGAGTTCCTCGTCCGTGCGGCTCAGCGCCACCCGCGCGCGCGAGGTCACGAGCACCATCACCGGCGATCCCGCCACACGCGAGACGACGTGATCGAGAAGCTCGCGCGAGGTCGGATCCAGCCAGTGGCCGTCCTCCACCAGCATCAGCAGGGGCCGTGCGGCGGCCAGCGCCTCCGGCATCCGTCCGAGGATCTCGAAGATCAGCCGACGCCGGCGCTGCGGCGTCAGGTCCCGCGTCAGCGTGCCGGTGCGCGCGCCGCCGAGGCCGAGCAGCTCGGCGACGATCGCCAGCTCCTCGGAATCGCCGCCGGCCCGGCCCAGCGCCGTCTCGAGCTTGCCGCGACGCGCCGCTTCCGACTCGCGCGGATCGAGGGCCGCGGCATGCTCGATCTGCCGGATCACGGGGTGCAGCGGGGTGCTGCGATGCTGTTCGGAGCCGTAATAACGGAGGCGCGACGCGCCCCGCCCGCCGCGGCGCACGAACTCCGCGGCAAGGCGGGTCTTGCCGATGCCGGGCTCGCCCGTCACCTGCACGACCGCGGCCGACCCGCTGCGCCGCACCTCCCGCCAGATCGCGTCCAAGCGGTCCAGCTCCCGCGACCGGCCGATCATCGCCGCCCGCGGCGGCGCCCCGCCGCCGCGTTCCTCGGGCGCGGCGGCGCCGCGCACGAACCACGCCTCCACCGGCTCGCCGAAACCGCGCAACGTCACCTCGCATGGGCCTTCGCAGCGGAACGCGCCGCGGATCAGCCCCCGCGTCGCGCCGTCGACGATCACGCCGCCGGGCTCGGCCGCGCTCTGCAGCCGCGCCGCGAGGTTGGGCGTCTCTCCGGCCAGCGCCGGGGCCTCGCCGACCAGGTTCCCGACCACGACCGAGCCCGTCGCCACCCCGATGCGCGCCGCGAGCGCCTCGCCCGGCGCACCGAGGCCCGCCACCGCCTCCGCCAGATCGAGCGCGGCGCGCACGGCCCGCTCTGCCTGGTCCTCGCTCGCCGCCGGCCAGCCGAAATAGGCCAGCGCCCCGTCGCCGTAGATGCTGCCGAGTTCGCCGCCACGCGCCGTCACGCAGTTCGAGATCGTCTCGACATAGGAGGCCATCAGGTCGCGGTAGTCCTCGGGCTCCATCCGCCGCGACAGCAGGGTGGAGCCGACGAGATCGCAGAACAGCACCGTGAGCTGGCGCAACTCGTCCGCGCCGGCCGTCGACGCCGCCTCGGCCTCGGCTCCCCGTGCCCGCAGCGCGCGCAGGATGCGGCGGCGCGGGCCCAGCGGCAGTCCCAGTTCGCGCAGGTCCGCGTCCTCGAGTCCCGGCAGATCCTCCAGCTCCACCTCGTGATCGAGGAAGGCCGGCAGATACCGCTCCAGCCGGAGCGCCTTGAGCCAATCCGCGAGTTCGCTAGTCATGACACGCCCTTGTCCACGGCGCGGCAAGAACTCACGCCGCGCCCCCGCCATGCGTCCAGCGACGCCGGGGCGTCACCGAGTCGATTCCGCGGGCGGGCGCGACCGACCGGCCGGCCTCGCGCGGAGCATGCCCCAAGCGCGGACGATTCGGAACGTGTGCCGCGAAGCGTCAAAGGCGGTTGGTCGGCATCGTTACTCGCGCAAGGCGGGCGTTTCTTCTTCGGGACGCCGCAACGGTGGCGAAACGACATGCGGGAGCGGACGACGCACCTTGCCGCCGGGCTTCGGCGCCGCACCTCGCGCCGGACTCATTTCGAGGATTCGCAGCTTCTCATGGGCGGGCCGGTATCGGCGTCGCGCTACGTCGGTGATCTCCTCGACCCGAAGGATGTCATCGTCGGGCATGATCATGTCCCCAAGCACAGCGCCTTCCACGGTCGCGCCGGAACGTCCGGTCGAAATGGGGCAGTTCAGCCGCGCCGCCGCGCTCGCCCCGGAGACCCGCGGATTCGACGACCGCCTCGCCCCCGCCCGGACCGCGCCGTGATCTCCCTCTTGAGCCTCCCCTTCGTCGCCCCGGGGCCGGCTGGCGCCTCGTGCGAGAGCGAAGCGGGAGCACGCTGGTCTCGCGCCGACGCGACGCCCCGCGGTCGCAGCCGCCACGACGCGTGTCGCCGGACGATGCGGCGAAGTCCGTCTCCTCGTGCGCGTCCGCGGCATGCGGTCCGCAGGGGAAGGTCTCCCCGGGTCTCGGAGCAGGCGAAATCGAGGCGAAGCCGGCTCCGGGCCGCGTCAAGCGGGACGTCGCGACGCGGTGCGACGCTTCGCGCGGCCCGGCGTCCGGTCCGGGCGATGCGGACCCGCGTAACACTCATCGCGTCACGAGACGACATGCCGACCGGACCCAACAGGAGCCGCACACGCCATGCCCATGCCACTGACCGAGATCCGCCGCCTCCATCGCCGTCCCGCCCGCCTCTGGCGTCTCGGGCGCCGTCTGGCGCCTGCGGCGACCGCACTGCTTCTCGCCTGCGGGGCCGTCTTCGGCCTGCTCGCGCCGGTGCTGGAAAGCGCCGGCAACGCCCGCGTCTGGACCTTCGCCTACATTCCCGTGCTCGCGGCGACGATGCTCGGCATGATCCTCTGGCTGGCGCTGTTCAGCGCGGTGGGGAAGCCGGCGCCGCGCCGGGCGCAGGGCCGCGCCGGCGAGGCGCCCACGAACCGGCCCCGCCATCCCGCAGGCCGTTGACGCGGGATCGTCCGGACCCCTGCGTTGCGCCGGAGGACCGATGACCGATAGGGATGCGGGATGATGCGGTCCAGGACCCGACTGATCCTCGCGGCGGCGGCGCTGCCGGCGCTGGCCCTCGCGACGGTCGCGGCATGGTCGGCGCTGCGGCCTGCCTCGGAGCAGGCCGCTTCGGCGGAACCGGACTGGGGGGACGCTCTCGCGGCCTTGCGGAGCGACGCCGCGTTCGAGCCGCTTCCGCCCGACTGGAACCTTTCGCTCCCGGCCGATCACGGCGCGCATCCCGCGGCCCGGGCGGAGAGTTGGGCCGTGACGGCGCACCTGACGGACGAGACCGGGAGCGCGGTCGGAATCCAAGTCGTCCTCTCGCGGTACGCGCTTTCGCCGCCCGGCGCGGAGCCGGAGGCGTCGCCATGGACGCCGCGTGCCCTGCATCGCGGGCACGTGACGCTCACCGACGCGGCCCGCGGCGCGGCGGAGGAGGAGGAACGCTTCAGCCGCGGCGCCCTCGGCGCGGCCGGCCACGACCCCGCGACCGGGGCGCTCGCGCTCGATCACTGGCGGCTGGATCTTCCGCGCTCTGACGAAGAGGCGACGCTGTCGCTGTCCGCGACCGTTGGCGCGACGGCCGTCGCGCTGCGGCTTGAGCCCGTCAAGACGCCCCTCGGCACGGGACCGGGGGCCGGTCCGTTCCGGGGCTACGCGGTCACGCGGATGCAGGCGGTCGGGACCGTGGAGCGCGACGGCGTCGTCCGGGAGGTCTCCGGCCCAGCCTGGCTGGATCACCTTTGGGGGGACCTGCCGCCCCCCGGCGGGCCGGTCGTCTGGGATCGCCTGCAGCTGCATCTGAGCGACGGCTCGGAGGTCTCGGCGACCCGCCAGCGTCGGCGCGACGGCGGCGGGTCGCCGGCCGTCGACGGGTTCGTCGTGACTCCCGACGGGGAGGCGCGCAGCCTCGACGCGGCGCGGATGACCGCCGTAG
Source organism: Paracoccaceae bacterium (assembly GCA_041685625.1). Taxonomy (GTDB): domain Bacteria; phylum Pseudomonadota; class Alphaproteobacteria; order Rhodobacterales; family Rhodobacteraceae; genus Albimonas. Next base: position 57,355 of record JAWLFJ010000005.1, read on the forward strand.
GCTCCGCCTGGACGCCGCCGGGCGGCACGGCGGACTACCCCTTGGATTGGAGGCTGGAGGGTGACGGGCTCGACCTGCGCGTCACGCCGGCCGAGACGGCCCAGCGCCGCGCCTTCGCCGAGCCGGTGTGGAGCGGGCTCGTGCGCGCAGAGGGCCGCGCCGGGGACGCGCCGGTCTCCGGCGTCGGAACGCTCAACCTGACGGGATACGAAACGCCATGAGGCGACTGCGCCCGAACGGCCGGCGGTTCGCCGGCGCCCTCCTCCTGACGCTCGCGGCGGCCGCGACGGCGGGATGCGACGACGAGACCGACGAGGCGGGCTCCGACCGCTTCCGCTCCGAGATCGGCGTGGTGCCCGACACTCCGCAGCGCCCGGGCGATCCCGCGGCCGGCTACGACGCGCTCGTCAACGCGCCCTATGTCGGCTGCGGCCTGCCCTACGACGCCTGGCGGCGGCTCAATCCCGAGACGGATCCGGCGGACCTGCTGCCCGGCCGGCGCGGGCGCAACGCCGAACTGCCCTACGCGGCGACGGCGCATGTGAACGCGGACGGCGTGGAGGTCGTCTCCTCCAACTGTCTCGTCTGCCACGCCGCGCGGGTCGAGGGGGAGCTGATCGTGGGGCTCGGCGCCGAGTTCCTCGACTTCACCGAGGACGCCCGCCGCGCCGCGACCTCCGCCGGCGCCTATGTCCGGGGCGAGGCGGAGACCGCGGCCTGGCGGCATTGGGCGGACCGCATCGACGGGGTCGCGCCCTACATCCGCACCTCGACGGTCGGCGTGAACCCGGCGACCAACCTGACCTGGGCGCTGATGAGCCGCCTCGATCCCGAGACCCTGGAGTGGTCCGAGGCGCCGCTGATCGACCCGCCGCCGACCGAGCCGCTGCCGGTCAGCGTCCCGCCCTGGTGGCGGATGAGCAAGAAGAACGCGATGTTCTACACCACCATCGGACGGGGCGATCACGCGCGCTTCATGATGCTCGCCTCGCTGCTCTGCGTGGATTCGGTGGAGGAGGTGGAGGCGATCGACGAATACGGCCCGGACATCCGCGCCTACATCGCCTCGCTGGAGGCGCCGGCGTATCCCCATCCGATCGACGCGGCGCTGGCCGAGGAGGGGCGCGCCGTGTTCGAGAAGGGCTGCAGCGGCTGCCACGGGACCTACGGCGAGACGCCGAGCTACCCGAACGAGCTGATCTCGTTGGACAAGGTCGGGACGGATCCCGAATACGCCCTGGCCGCGACGGACGGGCTGCGGGATCGGTTCTACGAGTGGGTGGCCGAGTCCTGGTTCGGGAGCACGGTGGAGACGGCGCCGGCCGCCGGCTACATCGCGCCGCCGCTGGACGGGATCTGGGCGACGGCGCCCTATCTGCACAACGGCTCGGTGCCGGACATCGCGGTCCTGCTGGACAGCGAGCGCCGCCCGCGGTTCTGGCGGCATCTGAGGGGGCCGCGGGAGTACGATCCGGAGACGCTCGGCTGGCGCTACGAGCGCCTGGAGGCCGACGAGGTCGAGGCCGCGTCGCCCGAGGAGCGCACCCGGATCTACGACACCACGCGGCTGGGATACGGCGCCGGGGGCCATCGCTTCGGGGATCTCCTGTCGGAGGCGCAGCGGCGGGCGCTGATCGAGTACCTCAAGACGCTCTGACGGCGGCCGGAGGCGTCGGGCCTTCGTGCCGCGACCGTCGGACCTCGGCGCCGATTTCGTCGGTCGTCGGTGCGCGTGGCGTCGGACCTCCGTGCGCCTCGGGGGCCGCTGCCGTCGGCCTTCGGTCGGCCCTGCGTCGGCCTTTCGTGCGCACTTGGCGCCGACGTCGTCGGACCAGCCGCGCCCCTCCGAGGCGGGCGGCCGCGCAGCATGGCACGGAGCCGTGAACCCGCCGTTTCCCACCGTGCCGACCCCGGGGCCGCGGCCCATCGGAGCCCGGGTGCGCGCCACGCGGCGCGCGCCCGGGCGCGGGCGGCCGCGGCGGGCTCAGATCTCCGCCCTCGCCTCGAGCGATTCGGGGAGGATCTGGCCGCCGTCGACCACGAGGCTCTGGCCGGTGACGTAGCCGGCCTCGTCCGAGGCGAAGAACAGGGCGGCGTGGCCGATGTCCTCCACCGCGCCGAGGCGCTTCAGGGGGATCGAGGCGGCCATGGTGTCGAGATAGTCCTGCCCGAGATCCTGCAGCCCCTCGGTGTAGATGTTGCCCGGCATGACGGCGTTGATGGTCACGCCGTAGCGGCTGAGCTCCATCGCGGCGGTCTTGAGGAAGCCGAGCTGGCCCGCCTTCGAGGCGCCGTAATGCGCCCAGCCGGGGAAGCCGGTGACGGGGCCGGTGATCGAGGAGGTGAGCACGACGCGCCCGCGCCCGGCCTTCTCGAACACCGGAATGCAGGCCTTCACGCAGAGGAAGGCGCTGCGGAGGTTGGTGGCGAGGACGGAATCCCATTCCTCGGGCGCCATGTCGACCATCTTGGTCTGCGGAAAGGCGCCGGCGTTGGCGCAGAGCACGTCGAGCCCGCCGAAGCGCTGCACCGTCGCGGCCACCAGGGCCTGGACCTGCGCCCAGTCGGCCACGTCGCAGAGATGCATCTCGGCGGTGCCGCCGGCGGCGCGCAGCTCCTCCACCGCCTCGGCGGCGGCGGCCTCGCCGCGCGCGGCGATCATGACCTTGGCGCCGGCCCCGGCGAAGACGCGGGCGATGCCGCGCCCGATCCCCTTCGAGCCTCCGGTGACGATGACGCTGCGGCCGGTGACGGGTGTGAACATGGCGGATCTCCCTTGGCGCCTGTCGCGGAGGCACAGCGTCCGCAGCGCCGACGCGATGCGCAAGGGAGAACGTTGAGCGCGCCGCGCCGCTCGTCTACCGTGCAGACGAGGCGGACGGGAGGCGCGCATGGCCGGGCTCTACAGCGAGGATTTCGTCGAGCGGCTGCGCGAGGGCGCGCGGTCCGTGGCGGGCGAGTGGGGCCTCTCGCCACGGACCGAGGTGACGCTGCTCAACGTCTCGGAGAACGCCACCTTCCGCGCCGACGATCCGGAGGCCGAGGCGCCGGTGATCCTTCGCGTGCACCGGCCCGGCTATCACACGCGGGCGGAGATCGACTCGGAGCTGGCCTGGATCGACGCGCTCAGGGCGGAGGGGGTGGCGACGGTCCCGGCGGCGCTGGAGCGCCGGGAGGGCGGGCGCGTGTCGACCTTCGCGCTCGACGGCGCGCCGCGCGAGGTGGTGGCGTTCGAGTTCCTGGAGGGCCGCGAGCCTTCGCCGGAGGAGGATCTGGCGGAGGGGTTCCGCGAGCTCGGCGCGATCAGCGCCCGGCTGCACGGCCAGGCGCGGCGCTGGCGCCGCCCGGAGGGCTTCGTGCGCAAGGCCTGGACCTTCGACACCACGGTCGGGCGGACGCCGCATTGGGGCGACTGGCGCGCGGGCCTCGGCCTGACGGCGGCGGGCGCGGCGCATCTGGAACGGGCGGCCGGGGCGCTGGAGCGGCGCCTCGCGGCCTATGGCGACGGGCCGGAGCGGTTCGGGCTGATCCATGCCGATCTCCGCCTCGCCAACCTGCTGGTGCAGGACGGGCGCATCGCGGTGATCGACTTCGACGACTGCGGCTTCGGCTGGTTCGCCTTCGACTTCGCCGCCGCGATCAGCTTCATGGAGACTGACCCGGCGATCCCGGCGCTGAAGGCGGCCTGGGTCGAGGGTTATCGCGGGGTCGCGCCGCTGGACGCGGCGACCGAGGCGATGCTGGACGACTTCGTCATGCTGCGGCGGCTGCAGCTCACGGCCTGGATCGCGAGCCACGCCGAGACGCCGACCGCCGCCGAGATGGGCGCGCCCTTCACCGAGGGCACGCTGGAGATCGCGGAACGCTGGCTCTCCCGCAGCGCGGCCTGACGCGGGCGGGGGGAGAGGGAGACGGAACCATGCCCCCCGAGGTGCGGAAGATCCTGGACATGAACGCCTTCGATCCGTCGAAGGACGGGGCCGATGCGCAGGCGAGCCCGGGCCTGCTGGCGCGGCGGCGGGCGAACTTCGGCGCGGCCTCGGTGCTGTTCTACCGCCGGCCGATCGAGATGGTGCGGGCCGAGGGCTGCTGGATGGAGGCGGCGGACGGCACGCGCTACCTCGACTTCTACAACAACGTCCCCTCGGTCGGGCATTCGCATCCGAAGGTGGTGGAGGCGGTGCATCGGCAGATGGCGCGGCTCAACACCAACACGCGCTACCTGAACGCGGTGACGGAGGCCTATATCGAGCGCTTCAAGGCGCTGCTGCCGCCGGCGCTGTCCAACGTCGTGCTCTCCTGCACCGGCAGCGAGGCGAACGATCTGGCGCTGCGGGTGGCGATGGAGGCGACGGGGGGCGACGGGATCGTCGCCACCGAGACCGCCTATCACGGCAACGGCTACCTGACGACGCAGGTCTCGCCCTCCTCCTGGCGCGAGGGGGCGCCGCCGTCGCGGATCCGGACGGTGCCGGCGCCGAGCGTCGAGGCCTACGGCGCGGATGTCGGGGCGGGCTTCGCGGCGGCGGTGGCGGAGGCCTTCGAGGCGCTGGCGGCGGCGGGGCACGGGCCGGCGGCGCTGCTGGTCGATTCGGCGTTCTCGAGCGACGGGGTGTTCGCCGATCCGCCGGGCTTCCTCGCGCCCGCGGTGGCGGCGGCGCGGGCGGCGGGCGCGCTCTTCGTCGCCGACGAGGTGCAGCCGGGATTCGGACGCCTCGGCGCGGGGATGTGGGGCTTCGCCCGCCACGGCGTCGAGCCCGACATGGTCACGACCGGCAAGCCGATGGCGAACGGCTTTCCGATGGCCGCGACGGCGACGCGGCCGGAGCCGCTGGAGCGGTTCTGCCGGCGATTCGGCTACTTCAACACCTTCGGCGGCAACCCCGTGGCGGCGGCCGCGGGCTCGGCCGTGCTGGACGTGATCGAGGGCGAGGGGCTGATCGCGAACGCCGCGCGGGTCGGCGCGCGGCTGAAGGCGGGGCTGGAGGCCGCGGGCGCGGGGGATCCGCGGGTCGGCGCGGTGCGGGGGGCGGGGCTGTTCCTCGGCCTCGACCTGGTGCGCGGCGGCGAGCCCGACGCGGCCTTCGCGGTGCGGGTCATCGACGGGCTGCGCGACCGGGGGGTGCTGATCGGAGCCTGCGGGAAATACGGCCACACGCTCAAGATCCGCCCGCCCCTCCCGTTGTCGGAGGCGGAGGCGGACCGCTTCGTCGCGGCCTTCGCGGAGACGCTGGCGGAATCGGACTGAGCCGCTGATCGAGGCGCCTGCTCAAAGGATGGGCAGGCCGTCGCCCCTGCGTGATGCATGAACAGCCCGAAACGGATTCCGTAGCGGCACGACCACCCGTCACCTTGCGGGAGGCCGCATAAACAAACGGTGAATTCTCTGGCCTTCGTGGCGGCGCTGGGGCGTTGACATGCACCGGATCGTGCCGCAGCCTTCGTTTCGAAGTCACATGACAACTCGCGACAGCACGGCAGAAGGACTGCATCATGAATAAGCACGCTCCGGGAATCACGGGCGCGACGGGGGTCCTCCATCCGCTGGAGCCGCTCACGCCCGAGGAGATCGTGGCGGCCGGCGACATGGTGCGCGCCGACATGCAGGGCGGCGAGGGCGAGCTGCGCTTCGAGACGATCGAGCTGATGGAGCCGCCCAAGGCCGAGGTCCGCGCCTTCCGTCCCGGCGATCCCATCGCCCGGCGCGCCCGGGTGCAGGTCTATCGCACCGGCCGGGTCGGCGTCTGGCGCTTCATCCTCTCGCTCACCTCGGGCGAGATCGTCTCCAAGGAGGAGCTGGAGACGGCGCGGCCGATGATCCAGCTCGAGGAGTTCCTCGAGATCGAGGGCGCGGTGAAGGCCGATCCCCGCTTCGTCGAGGCCTGCGGCAAGCGCGGCATCGAGGACATGGAGCTGGTCTGCGTCGATCCCTGGTCGGCCGGCAGCTTCGGCGGCCCGGAGGAGGAGGGCCGCCACATCAGCCACACCTTCGCCTGGGTCCGCTCCAGCCCGGAGGACAACTTCTACGCCCACCCGATCGAGGGCCTGAACGCCGTCGTCGACGTCAAGACGCTGGAGGTGCTCAGGGTCGACGACCGCGGCGTGCAGCCGGTGCCGAAGACCGACAGCAACTACGCCGCCGCCTTCCAGGAGCGCATGCGCGACGACCTCAAGCCGATCGACGTCACGCAGCCCGAGGGCGTCTCCTTCGTCATGGAGGGCCGGCGCATCAGGTGGCACGACTGGGACCTGCTGATCGGCTTCAACGCCCGCGAGGGGCTGACGCTGCACGACATCCGCTACGCCGACCGGCCGATCTGCTACCGCGCCTCGATGTCCGAGATGGTGGTGCCCTACGGCAGCCCGCAGGAGCAGCACGCGCGCAAGAACGTGTTCGACATCGGCGAATACGGCCTCGGCAAGCTGGCCAATTCGCTGACGCTGGGCTGCGACTGCCTCGGCGCGATCCACTACCTCGACTGTCACATCGCCGACGTGAACGGCGGCGTGATGAAGATCGACAACGGCATCTGCATCCACGAGGAGGACTGGGGCGTCCTCTGGAAGCACTGGGACTTCCGCACCGACGCGACCGAGGTGCGCCGCGCCCGCCGGCTGGTGATCTCCTCGATCTCCACGGTCGGCAACTACGAGTACGGCTCCTACTGGTACTTCTACCTCGACGGCGAGATCGAGTTCGAGATGAAGGCCACCGGCATCATCAACACCGTGGGCTGCGAGCCGGGGAACCCCGGCGAGTACGGGACCGAGGTCACGCCGGGCGTCCTCGGCCAGATCCACCAGCACCTGTTCTGCGCGCGCCTCGACATGAGCGTCGACGGCGACCGCAACGGCGTCGTGGAATGCGACACGGTCTCCGTGCCGATGGGGTCCGACAACCCCTACGGCAACGCCTTCAAGCTGCAGGAGACGGTGCTGGAGACCGAGTGCGGCCGCTCCCGCAATCCGGACGCGGAACGCTACTGGAAGTTCGTCAGCCGCGAGAAGACGAACGGCATGGGCAAGCCGACGGCCTACAAGCTGGCGCCGACCGGATCGGTCCGCGCCTTCAACGACCCGGAGGGTCCGTCCGGCAAGCGCATGGGCTTCGTCTACAACCACCTCTGGGTGACGCGGAACGATCCCGAACAGCGCTATCCCTCGGGCGAGTTCGTCAACGGCTCGGACGGCTCCGACGGGCTGAACCACTGGGTGAAGGCCGAGCGGCCCGTCGACGGCGAGGACCTCGTGGCCTGGCACGTCTTCGGCCTGCATCACCCGACCCGGCTCGAGGACTTCCCGGTCCAGCCCTGCGTGCGCACCGGCTTCAAGCTGATGCCGAACGGCTTCTTCGACCGGAACCCCAACCTCGACCTGCCCGCGGACCGCAACAAGGCGAGCTGCAAGGCCCTCGCCGCGGAGTGAGGGGCGCGCGGCGCGCCGCCCGACGGGGGCGGCGCGCCGCGGGGCGAGACGGAGACGAGGGCGCCGAGGGGCGCGGCGCGGGCCGCGGCCGGATCGCC
>JAWLFJ010000186.1:0-5369 GCA_041685625.1 Paracoccaceae bacterium
GGTCGTCGGCCGCGGGGCTCGGGGTGTGGTGAGCGACACCGCCGCGGCCGACGTCTCGCTGAGAGTCGGTTACGAAGGGACCTATGGCGCCAAGACCACGGGTCATGCTGCCCGCGCGTCGCTCTCCTTCAGGTTCTGAGGTCGCCGTGGTGAAGAGCTGCCGGTCCTCTGCGGGCGCTGAGCCGGGATCCCAGAGAACCCTGTCATACCCCCTCGCCTAACCGATGACCTTTCGGACCCAAGGCTGGACGCAGAGGGATCGGATGCGCTCGGGGTCGTCGGCGGAGGCGTTCTAGGCGTGACAGCAGGCGTTGACGATCGCGTCGACGATGGCGTCGAAGTCGGAGAAGACGCGCAGGCTAAGAGGGCGGTTGAAAAGGGAATTCCCAGGGTGACTCGGGTGTGATCCATGGGATGTCGGCCTTGCTGACCGAGATCGACGCCCATGCCCCGCCGTGCCCGCCGCCGCGCTTATCCCAGCGACCTAACCGACGCCCAGTGAGCGGCGATCGCGCCGATGATCCCCGACGCGGCGCCCGGCGGGCTGCCGCGCAAGGCGGACAAGCGCGAGATCGTGGAGGCGATCCTCTACATGCCGCGAGCGGGTTGCACCGTAAGCGAGGTTTTCTCCCCATTGGCTTTGCGGCTTCCGGCGTGAGCTGAGGCTGCGCATTCTGCCCGTGTGCAGGCGCGGAGGGCGGAATGAAGGATGGATTGGGGGGCGTTTCGACGTTCTGGAGGAACCGACGGGGCGGCGGACCTGGCCGGACGAGGCGAAGGCGCGGATTGTTCTGGAGAGCTTCGCGCCCGGAGCCCGGGTCGGCGAGGTCGCCCGTCGACATCGGTTGTTGCCGTCGCAATTGACGACGTGGCGCCGGCATGCCCGGGAGGGACGGATCGCCCTTCCGGTGGACGCGCCGGGCGTGCCGAGCGCGGCGGATTTCGTGCCGCTGATCGTCGATGCGCCGGCAGCCCCGCCCAGGTCCGGCCAAGGCCAGGACCGGATCGAGATCGAGGCGGGCAGCCAAGTGATCCGGCTGCCCGGCACGACGTCGGCGGCCCGCCTGGCGGAGATCGTCACCGCCCTGGTGGCGGCGCGGGCATGATCGTTCCGGGGCAGCGCATGCCGATCGTCGTCGCCACGCGCCCGGTGGATTTCCGGCGCGGCCATGACGGGCTGGCGGCGACGGTGCAGAACGAGCTGGGCCTCGATCCGCATTCCGGGCTGACGGTCGTGTTCCGCTCGAAGCGCGGCGACAGGCTGAAGATTCTCGTCTGGGACGGCAGCGGCCTGGTGATGATCTACAAGCGGCTGGAGAGCGGCAGCTTCGCCTGGCCGAGAGTTCGGGACGGGGTCATGCGGCTGTCGCGGGCGCAGTTCGAGGCGCTCTTCGAGGGTCTGGAGTGGCGGCGGGTGACGGCGCAACGGGTGCTGCCGCCAGCTGCGGCGAGTTGAATCAGCCCTCTGGTTTCGTTGGGTTTTCGCAGCGGCATCGGGTAAATCATTGCCATGTCGTACGCGCTCGATCCCGATCTCCCGGCCCGGCTGGCGCCCGACCTGCGGGCCGTGGTCGAGGCGCAGCTGCGACAGGCGCTGACGGCCGAGGCCGAGCTGCGCCGGCATCTCGAGGCGGAGAACGCCGATCTTCGCGCGCGCAATGACCGGCTCGAGCATCTGATGCGCGAGCTGCAGCGGGCCCGCTTCGGGCCGCGCTCCGAGAAGCTCCACCCCGACCAGATGGAACTGGCCTTCGAGGACATCGAGGTCGCGATCGCGACCGCCACCGAAGAGCATGACGCCGCTGTGCAGGCGCGCACCGGGAAACGCCCGCCCCGCCAGCCGCGGGGACCGCGCACCCTGCCGAAGGAGCTGCCGCGGGAGGAGCAGGTCATCGCGCCCGAGGACCTGACCTGGTCGCCATCGGATGCGCCATTGATGGGGTGGATGGCTCCCGCTCCCGGCATCTCGATGTGCCACGGTGGGCGTTGTCGCAGCATCCGGCGAAGGGAGCCATCCATGGGACAGCCTGCCGTCATTGGCCTCGATCTGGCGAAGAGCGTCTTTCAGGCGCATGGCGTCGATGCGGACGGGACGACTCTGCTGCGCCGACAGCTGCGCCGCAGCCAGGTCCTGACCTTCTTCTCTCGCCTCGAGCCCTGCGTGGTCGGGATGGAGGCTTGCGCGGGCGCGCATCACTGGGCGCGGGAGCTCTCCGCGCTCGGCCACGAGGTGCGGCTGATGCCGGCGGCCTATGTGAAGCCGTATGTGAAGCGGGGCAAGACGGACCGGGCCGACGCCGAGGCGATCTGCGAAGCCGTCGCCCGGCCCACGATGCGGTTCGTCCCGGTGAAGTCGGCCGAGGGTCAGGCGGCGCTGCTCGACCACAAGGCGCGGGACTTTCTCATCCGGCAGCAGACCCAGACGGTGAACACGATCCGCGCGCATCTGACCGAGTTCGGGATCGTGGTGGCGAAGGGCATCCACAATGTCGATCGGCTGCTCGACGCGGCAGAGCAGGCGCCCGAAGCGGCCCGGCCGGCGCTCGACCTGCTGGCCGAGCAGCTCCGCGAGTTGCGCGACAGGATCGAGACGGTCACCAAGCGCATCGAAGCGGCCCAGGAGGCCGACCCGCTCGCCCGGCGACTCACCACCATCCCCGGCCTCGGCCCGATCGCCTCCAGCGCCTTCGCCGCCACCACGCCCGATGTCGCGGCGTTCCGCTCGGCACGGGACTGTTCCGCCTGGCTCGGCCTCACGCCGAAACCCCATTCGAGCGGCGGCAGGGAGCGGCTGGGGCGCATTTCCAAGGCCGGTGACAGATACCTGAGACGTCTGCTCTATCTCGGGGCGATGGCCCAGATCGCGGCGCGGCGCCGCGGACGCCCGGGGACCGACTGGCTGTGGAAGATGCTGGAGCGCAAGCCCGTGAAGGTGGTGGCCATCGCGCTCGCCAACCGCATGGCACGGGTGGTCTGGGCGCTCATTCGCACAGGGGAAAGCTACCGGCCTGCCGCGGCCTGACGAGACACGCCGGCAAGGGCCGGCTCCCAGACGGTAAGGCGCAGCGTGAGGTGATGGCGACAGGACGGCGAAACGGCAATCGGGACACCCTGTTCGGACCGGAGCACCTTGGAGTGCGTGCCATTGATCGGGATCCGAGCGCCGGCGGACTTCATCAGGGCGCGCAGCCCATGCGCTGCAGATCAGACGCCGCACACATGGCCGCGACCGACCAGACCCACCCACCAAACAACGCCCTTGCCCCGCGGGAGCCATCCACACACGGTCCGAGCGACGATGGCGACGCGGTTGCGGGCAGATGGTGCAGATCGGCGAGGACCGCTCGGAGCGGCTGGACGTCACCCCGGCCCAGTTCCTTGTGCTCGTGACGATCCGCCCGCGCTACGCCTGCCCCAGGGGGCGCAGCGGCGTCGCGCAGGCCAAGGCCCTGCCGGCGCTGATCGAGGGCGGGCTGCCGACCGAGGCGCTGCTCGCCCATGTCGCCGTGTCGAAGTTCTCCGAGCATCTGCCTCTCTACCGCCAGTCCCAGGTGATGGCGCGGTACGGGGTACCCCTCCGGCGAGGACCGCGATCAGGCTGCGTTGACGAGGTTGTGCTGATCGCGCCAGCGCCACGGCAGGAGCTCGTGGAGCCTGGCCATTGGCGTGTCGGCGATGCGGGCGAGGACGTCGGCGAGCCAGGCTTGGGGATCGACGCCGTTGAGCTTGGCGGTGGCGATCAGGGTGTACATGAAGGCGGCGCGGTCGCCGCCGCGCTCGGATCCGGCGAAGAGCCACGCCTTGCGGCCGAGGGCGATACCGCGGCGCGAGCGTTCGGCCGCGTTGTTCGTCAGGCAGATCCTGCCGTCGTCGAGGAACCCGGCGAAGCCGTCCCAGCGGGTCAGCATGCAGTCCATCGCCTTGGCGACCGGCGCATGGCGCGAGAGGCGGGCGCGCTCGCCGGTCATCCAGGCGTGGAGATCCGCGACCACCGGCGCGATCTCGGCCTGGCGCACGGCGAGGCGCCTGTCGGCAGGCAGACCGTTGACGGCGCGCTCGGCGTCGAAGACGGCGTCGATGCGTTTGACGGCCTCCAGCGCCAGCGGCGAGATCGGCGCGGCCTTGTTCCCGCGTCGGGCGTTGGCGGCGATGTCGGCCAGCTCGAACAGCTTGCGCCGCGCATGAGCCCAGCACAGCGCCTCGACGACCGGCGCCGGCGTGCGGTCGGCGGCATGGAGGCCGTTGAAGCCCGCGTAGGCGTCGGCCTGAAGCACGCCGCGCCAGCCCTGGAGGTGGGCGCGAGGATGTTCTCCCTCTCGATCCGCCGAGAAGCGGAAGAGCGCGGCCGGCGGCGCCGGCCCGCCGAAGGGGCGATCATCGCGCACGTAGGTCCACAGCCGCGCCGTCTTCGTCCTGCCCTTCGCCGGCAACGGCACGGGGGTGTCGTCGCCGTGGAGCCGCCCGGCGGCCATGACATGCGCCTCGATCAGCGCGTGCAGCGGCGCCAGCGCGGCGGCGACGGCGCCGACCTGATCGGCCGGGGTGGACAGGCTCAGCTCGACGCCCTCGCGAGCGTAGCGGTCGGCCTGCCGGTCGAGCGGCTGATGCTGTCCGAACTTCTCGAACACGATCATGGCCAGCAAGCCGGGGCCGGCCCAGCCGCGGGGCGTGGCGTGGAACGGCGCAGGGGGCTGGCTGATCTTCTCGCAGTCCCGACAGGTGAACTTCTCGCGCACCGTCTGGACGACCTTCCACCGGCGCGGGACGACTTCCAGCGTGTCGCTCGCCATTGTTCTCGAACCAATGGCGCACAATGGCTCGCCGTCCTCGCCCATCTTCACCAGCCGCGCCGAGCCGCAGGCGGAGCAGGCGCAGGGCGCCTCGAGCACGATGCGCTCGCGCGGCAGGTGCTCGGGGAAGGGCTTGCGCACCGGCTTGCGCCGATCGAAGGCGGCGACTTCGGTCTTCGCCTTCGCCGCCGCCGCTTCGGCAAGCGCCTCGTCCTCGGACGCCGCCGCCTCCAGCTCCTCCAGTTGCAACTCGAGTTGGTCGAGCAGCCGCTCCTTGCGTTCGGAGCGATGGCCGTGGAGCGCGCGGCGCAGCGTCTCGATCTCCAGACGCAGATGGGCGATCAGCGCCTCGCTTCCCGACGGCACCGCCTTCGCATGGGCGGCCTCGGCGGCGATGGCGTCGGCGCGCGCCTCCGCCGCCGCGAGCGCGTCGCGCAGGGCTGCGATTTCCGAGGCGGCGTCGACCATGCGCCGAGTCTGCCGGCCACCGCCGGCCGTGGAGCGCAATCGGCCGCCACGGCCGCCCCTGAGTCAGCCTGCCGCAGCCGGTCGCCAGGTGTGCCGCGGGTTCCGACAGTC
>JAWLFJ010000063.1:0-21838 GCA_041685625.1 Paracoccaceae bacterium
GTGGAGGCCGACGCCGGGGCCGACGCCCTCCGCGAGTGGCTCGAGAGCGGCGAGGCGCTGCGCCTCGCCCCGCCCGAGCCGCCCTCGCCGCCGTTCGGCCCCACCGCCCGTCTCGGGCTGTTCCGGCTCGATCAGGCGCTGCGCGAGCGCAGCGACGGCACGTTCGACTTCCGAAGCGCGCTCGCGCTGACCCTGCTCCTCGGCGCGGTGGTGCAGCTCCTCCGCGGCCGGGTCGCCGGACCCGCCTCGACGCTGCTGATCAGCGCCCTCGCGCTGATCGAGGCCGACGACGGCTAGGCGGGGGCCTCCCGCGATCGCCGCGCCCGCGCGCCGCCGGCCCCCGATCCCTCGGCGTCGCCCCCCCCGCGCGGCGGATCCAGCGAGCGCGCCAGCGCGCCGCGCGCCAGCACCGTGGCCAGCGGCGTCGCGGCCGCGGCGAAGGCGACGGCGAGGTCCGCCCCGCCGAGCCGCGCCACCCCCAGCACCCGGCGCAACGGCGGCACGAAGAAGGGCAGGGCCGCGAGGGCCGAGCTGCCGACGAGCGCGAGGTCGAGCCTGGGGTTGCCGAACAGCGCCCAGGGGCGCAGCCGGCGCGCGTCGCGCCGCTGGGCCGCCAGCGTATAGAGCAGCTGTCCCTGCGAGAGGGCGAGAAAGGTCATCCCCCGCGTCGCCGGCCCCGGCCCGTGGCGCGCCAGCCCGACGAAATGCGCCGCCAGCGCCGAGGTCGCGATCAGCGCCGAATCGCCGCCCATCCGCCACCAGTCCCCCGGCGGCACGACGCCCTCGCCGCGCGGGCGCGGAGGGCGCGTCATCAGCTCCTCGTCCGGATCCGCGAGCGCGAGGCCGAGCCCCGGCAGCACGTCGGTCACGAGATTGATCCAGAGCAGCTCCATCGGCGTCTCGAGCTCGTTCGGCCCGTGCACCGCCTCGACCAGCGAGACGAGGATCTCCGAGAGGTTCGTGGTCACCAGGAACTCGAGCGAGCGGCGGATGTTGCGGTGGATCGCGCGCCCCTGCGCCACCGCGTCGACCAGCGTGGCGAGGTCGTCGTCGCGGATCACCACGTTGGCCACGTCGCGGGCGAGTTCGGCGCCCTCGCGCCCCATCGCGATGCCGACGTCCGCGGCGGCGAGCGCCGGTCCGTCGTTCTCGCCGTCCCCGGTCATGGCCACCACGGCGCCGTCCGCCTGCAGCGCCTGCACGATGGCGAGCTTCCTGTCGCTCGCCACCCGGGCGAAGACGTGGCTGCGCCGGGCCAGCTCCGCCAATCGCCCGGGCTCCGTGTCGCCCAGTTCCACCGCGTCGACGACGCCGAGCGGCACGTCGCCCGAAAGCGCGAGCTCGCGCGCCACCGCCTCGGCCGTGGCGGCCTGGTCGCCCGTGATCAGCACGGTGCGCAGCCCCGCCCGGTGCAGCCGCGCCACCAGTTCGACCGCCTCCGGGCGCACCGGATCCGAGAGCGCGAGCAGGCCCGTGAAGGTCAGCTCCTCCGGCGCGTCCTCCTCGCCCGCCGGCCCCTCGGCGAAGGCCAGCACCCGGGCCGGGCGCGCGGCGAAGTCGTCGTTCAGCGCCAGCGCCGCCTCCCGGTCGTCCTCGGTCATCTCGCGCGTACGACCGTCCTCGCGAAGCCGCGTGCAGCGCTCCAGCACCGCCTCGGGCGAGCCCTTGAGCAGCAGCTCCGGCCCCTCGCCGTCATGCAGCGTCGCCATCCACGGCCGGTCCTGCCGCCGCCGCAGCGTCCGGCGCCGCGGCCGCTCGCGGCGCATCGCCTCGACGTCGAGATCCGCCGACAGCGCGAAATCCGCCAGCGCCCGCTCGGTGCGCGAGCCGTCGGCCGGCCGACCCTCCTCCAGCGTCACGTCGCTGTTGAGCGCCGCCCCGACCAGCACGGGCTCCAGCGCCTCGGCGTCGTCGAGCGCGACCTCCCGCGTGCCGGCCGCCGCCGCCGTCACCTGCATCCGGTTCAGCGTCACCGTCCCGGTCTTGTCGAGGCAGAGCACCTGCACCGCCCCGAGCGCCTCCACCGCGCCGAGCCGGCGGATCGCGACGCCGCGCCGCTCCATCCGCCGGAGGCCGAGCGACAGCGTGGTGGTCGCCACCATCGGCAGCCCCTCGGGCACCGCCGCGACGGCGAGCGCCAGCGCATCGCGCAGCAGCGTCGCCAGCGGCCGCCCCCGCGCCAGCCCCGCCGCCACGAACAGCCCGCAGGCCGCGAGCGCACCCACCGCCAGCCGCGCGCCGAGCGCGTCGAGCTCGGCCTCGGTCGGGGCCCGGGGCCGCTTCGTCGCGGCCGAGAGCCGGCGCAGCCGTCCCGCCTCGGTGCGCCCGCCGGTCGCGACCACCAACCCGCGCCCGCGCCCCTGCACGACCGCGGCGCCGGCATGCAGAACCGTCGCGCGCTCGCCCGGCGGCGCCCCCGGCGCGTCCGGCGGGGCGCCGCGCTTGGCCGCCGGCCGGCTCTCGCCCGTGAGATGCGATTCGTCCGCCTTCAGATCCTCGGCCGCGAGGATCCGCAGATCGGCCGGCGTCCGCATCCCCGGCCTCAGCCGCACCACGTCTCCCGGCACCAGCTCCCGCGACGCGACGGTCCGGCGCGCGCCCTCGCGCAGCACCGCGACGTCGTCCTCGCCGGTTCCCGCGATGGCGGCGATCGTGCGCTCCGCCTGGCCCTCGGTGACGACCCCGATCGCCGCGTTGACCGCGACCACCGACAGCGTCGCCGCCGCGTCGAGCCCGCCGCCCGAGGCCACCGAGACCGCGGCCGAGCCGATCAGCAGCAGCACCGGCAGGCTCTCGAACTGCTTGCGGATCAGCGCCATCGGGCCGGGGCGATCCTCGGTCTCCGCCGCGTTCGGCCCCCAGGCCGCGCGCCGGGCCTCGACGGCCGCGGCGTCGAGGCCCCGCTCCGGGTCGACCTCCAGCCGTTCGGCCACCGCCTCGCGCTCCAGCGCGTGCCACGTCGCGCCCGAGGCGCCGTTCCCGCGCTCCGCCTCGCCGCCCGCCTCGCCGCCCGGATCCGCGTCCTCGCCGAGCGCCGCCTCCAGCGCCCTCGCCGCGCGCGCCAGCACGTCCTCGCGCGCCGCCTCCGGATCGAAGCGCAGGATCACGCTGCCCGTCAGCGGCCGCACCTCGAAGGCGCGGAAGGCGGCGTCGCGGCCGAGCGCCGCCTCGAGACGCCGGCACGCCCGCGCCCGTCCGCGGAGCGTCGCCGCGCCGAGCCGCAGCCGTCCGGCCGGTCCCGCATGACGGATCTCGAACCCGCCGGCGGCGCCGTCCCCGGCCCGGCCGTGCATCTCCGCCGCTCCAGGCCCCGTCGTCACCTCCGCCTCCTCGGGGCGCCGCCTGCCGCGCGGGACCCTCCGCTCGCCGCGCCGCGGCCCGCCCGTCTCACGGGCGGGGCGCGGCGTCCTCCACGCGCTCGGTCCGCACGCCGCGGACGTCCATCTCGAAGGCCAGCCCTTCGACCGGCGGGCGCGCGTAGTGCCAGACGAGCCCCGGCCTCGCCGCGCCGCGCGGCGCGATCTCCTCGGCCATCACCGCCTGCAGGTTCTCCACCGCATAGGCCTGCACCGCCGTCGCGTCGCGCCAGCCGAAGCCGAGGGCCGCGAGCCGCGCCTCCATCAGGTCCAGCACGAACCGCCCCTTCTCGCGCATCGCGTCGGAGGAGGTCTCGCCGTGGCGCACGATCCGCTCGGCGTAGGGCTCGGGTCCGGGCCGCGCGTCGCCGCCGCCCGACAGCGCGAACGAGGGCGCGGCGTCCGCCTCCGCGACCGTGTAGCTGAACGCCTCGAAGCTCGGCGCGGCGGGGGCGTGATGCGCCGGGCAGACGTTGGTGCGCGCCACGGGGTTCACCTCGTCGCGGAACAGGCCCCAGCGCTCCAGCGTGCCGACGTAGACGCGGTTGAACTCGGCGAAGCCGCGGTCGTCGAACGGCGCGGGCGAGCGCAGCTCGCAGGCGCAGAACGCCGTGGTCGGCCGGCCGAGCGCCGCGAGATGCGCCTCGATCCGGCGGAAACCCGCCTCGAGCCCGAGCGGCCGGTCGAAGCGCACCCGCTCGATCGCGAAGCCGGGCGCCGCCGCGACGCCGCCCGAATACTGGAACGGCCCCTCGATGAAGCGATATCCGCCCGGTTCGAATTCCGCGGTCTGCATGCCAAGCCCTCCGGTCCGACGCCGGCATGAGGCTAGACCGGGGCAGGGCCCCGATCAACGGGAAGGCCGGGCGGCGCCGGCGACGGCGCCTCGTGACGTCGCGGGCGACCGGGCGGTCCGATCGGCCTCGCGCTTGACCTGCGTTAACGCCGGCGCCCGCCGCGCACGCCACCCTCCGCGCATCCCTGCATACCCTGAGGAGGCGCATCATGCCCGACTCCGAGATCGTCGTCTGCACTCCGGTGCGCACCCCGGTGGGCCGCTTCGGCGGCGCCCTGCGCGACCTGCCGGCCCCGGAGCTCGGCCGCCGCGCGGTCGAAGCCGTGCTCGCGCGCAGCGGCCTCGCGGCCGACAAGGTCGACGCCGCGATCATGGGCAACGTGATCCAGGCCGGCGCGCGCATGAACCCCGCCCGCCAGGCCGCGCTGAACGGCGGTCTGCCGGAGGCGGCGCCCGCGATGACCGTCAACCGGGTCTGCGGCTCGGGCGCGCAGGCGATCGCCAGCGCGGCGATGGAGGTCGCGCTCGGCCACGCCGACTGCGTCATGGCCGGCGGCATGGAGAGCATGGATCAGGGCCCCCACCTTCTCGACAAGGCGCGCTGGGGCTACCGCATGGGTCCCGGCCGGCTCGACGACGCGACCCTCCGCGATGGGCTCGTCGACGCCTTCTCGGGCGAGCATTCCGGCTGGCACACCGAGGACCTCGTCACCGAGATGCAGATCACGCGCGAGGCGCAGGACGAATGGGCCGCCCGCTCCCAGCAGCGGTTCTCGCGGGCCGAGGCCGAGGGCCGCTTCGAGGACGAGATCGTCCCGGTCGTCATGAAGGGCCGCAAGGGCGAGGAGACCTTCGGGCAGGACGAGACCAACCGCCCCGACGCCACCGCCGAGAGCCTCGCCAAGCTGCGCCCGGTGTTCCGCGAGGACGGGACCATCACGGCGGGCAACGCCCCCGGCCTCAACGACGCCGCCTCCGCCATGCTGGTCGCGCGGCGCGACTGGGCCGAGGCCGAAGGGCTGACGCCGGAGGCGCGTCTGGTCGCGCACGGCGTCGGCGCGGTGGCGCCGGGCATGTTCGGGCTCGGCCCGGTCCCGGCGGTGCATCAGGCGCTGGACCGCGCCGGCTGGTCGATCGGCGATCTGGAGCGCGTCGAGATCAACGAGGCCTTCGCCGCCATCGCCATCGCCGTCACGCGCCGGCTCGAGCTCTCGGAGGACGTCGTCAACGTCGAGGGCGGCGCGATCGCGCACGGCCATCCGATCGGGGCGACCGGCGCGATCCTGACCACCCGGCTCCTGCACTCGATGCGGCGCGACGGGCTCTCGCGCGGGATGGTCACGCTCTGCATCGGCGGCGGGCAGGGCATCGCGCTGGCGTTCGAGCGCCTGAACTGATCGCCCCGACGCGCGGGGAGTTGACCCGGGTTAAGGCGTCGCGGCGGCCGCGGCGCAAGGGTCGCGGCGAAACGGAACGAAGGAGACGGAGATGTCGGACGAGGGACGGGTCGCGCTGGTCACCGGCGGCGTTCAGGGGCTCGGCGCGGCGACGTCGCGCGCGCTGCGGGACGCGGGCTTCAAGGTGGCCGCCACCCATCTCGGCGCGGGCGACACCGCCCGCGCCTTCGGCGAGGAGACCGGCCTTCCGGTGCACGAATGGGACGTGGCGGACTTCGACGCCTGCCGCGACGGCGTCGCGCGGGTCGAGGAGGAGCTCGGCCCCGTCGACGTGCTGGTGAACAACGCCGGCGTGAACCGCGACGTCATGTTCCACAAGATGTCGCGCGAGCAGTGGGACCAGGTGATCGCGATCGATCTCGGCTCCATGTTCAACATGTGCCGGCAGGTCATCGACGGCATGCGCGAACGCGGCTACGGCCGCATCGTCAACGTCTCGTCGGTCAACGCGGCGCGCGGGCAGGCGGGGCAGACCAACTACTGCGCCGCCAAGGCCGGGATCGAGGGCTTCACCCGCGCCTTGGCGCGCGAGACCGCGAAGAAGGGCGTCACCGTCAACGCGATCGCCCCCGGCTACGCCGACACCGCGATGGTGGAGAAGGTGCCCGACGAGATCATGGACAAGATCCTCGAGACGGTGCCCGAGGGCCGCCTCGCGGACCCCGAGGAGATCGGCCGCGCCGTCGTGTTCCTCGCCTCCGAGGGCGCGGAGTTCATGACCGGCGCCACCCTCAACATCAGCGGCGGCCTCAGGATGGGCTGAACCGCGCGAACCGCACCGCAACAGGAGACGACATGGCCCGAAGCCACGCGACCACCGCCGAACGATCCGACGAGGGCGACGGCCGCGCCGCCGACGGCGCGCACGGCCCGGACCGGAGCGACGCGGAGACCGGCGGGCGCGGCGCGCCGGGCGCGCCGCCGCCGGCGGCCGTCCGCGCCCGCGCCGGCGCCGCCCCGGACGAGGCGGGCGACGCGGCTCCGCAGTCCGAGCAGGAGGAGCGCCACGGCCTCACGGCCGAGCCGCCGGAGTTCCACCGCCTCTACCGCTTCGCGAACCCCGAGGAGCAGTACGGCGTCCTCGCGCTCGACAGCGCCGCGAAGGCCGCGCTGGCGCGGGCGACGGCCGGCGTCACGCCTTTCGGGGTGACCTCCAAGTTCTTCACCTGGTGGATGCACGCGGCCAGCTCGCCCGGCAAGCACGCCCAGCTCGCCGATCAGGCGATGCGCTCCTGGGCCCGGTTCGCCGGCTTCGCGGCGCACGCCGCCCACAAGGGCGAGGCCGAGCCCTGCATCGAGCCGATGGAGCACGACCACCGCTTCTCGGACGAGGCCTGGAGCCGCTTCCCCTACAACCTCATGCAGCAGGGCTTCCTGCTCGCGCAGGACTGGTGGTACCGCGCGACCAACGACGTCGACGGCCTCGACCGGCACGACGAGCAGGTGGTCTCCTTCGTCACGCGCCAGATGCTGGACACGCTCTCGCCCACCAACTTCCTCTTGACCAACCCCAAGGTGGCCGAGCGCACGCGCGAGGAGGGCGGGCGCAACCTGATCCGCGGCGCCGAGCATTTCGTCGAGGACTGGGAGCGGATGGCCTCCGGGCGCCTTCCCGTCGGGGCGGAGGACTACGTCCCCGGCCGCGACGTCGCCACCGCCGAAGGCCGCGTGGTGCATCGCACGCATCTGATGGAGCTGATCCAGTACGGCCCCACGACCGACTCCGTGGTCGCCGAGCCGCTGCTGATCGTGCCGGCCTGGATCATGAAATATTACATCCTCGATCTCTCGCCGCACAACTCGCTGATCCGCCATCTGGTCGACCAGGGCTTCACGGTCTTCGCCATGTCCTGGCGCAACCCCACCGCCGAGGACCGCGACCTCGGCATGGACGACTACGCGGGCGCGGTCGAGGCGGCCTTCGACGCCGTCGAGGCCATCGTCCCCGACCGGAAGATCCACGGCGTCGGCTACTGCCTCGGCGGCACGCTGCTGAGCGCCAAGGCCGCGCAGATGGCCCGCGACGGCGACGAGCGGCTCGGCACGCTGACGCTCTTCGCCACGCAGACCGACTTCAGCGAGCCGGGCGAACTCGGCCTCTTCATCAGCGAGAGCGAGGTCTCCTACCTCGAGCACATGATGTGGGACCGCGGCTATCTCGACAGCCGGCAGATGGCGGGGGCCTTCCAGCTGCTGCGCTCCAACGACCTGATCTGGTCGCGCTGGATCGAGGAGTACCTGAAGGGGGAGCGCGAGGAGATGTTCGACCTGATGGCGTGGAACGCCGACTCGACCCGCATGCCCTACCGCATGCACAGCGAGTATCTGCGCCGCCTGTTCCTCGAGAACCGGCTCTCGAACGGCAAGTTCGAGCTCTGCGGCGGGCCCGTCGCGATCAGCGACATCGACGCCCCGATCTTCTGCGTCTCGACCACGCGCGACCACATCGCGCCGTGGCAGTCGGTCTACAAGATCCACCTGCTGGCCGACGTCGACGTGACCTTCGTGCTCACCAACGGCGGCCACAACGCCGGCATCGTCAGCGAGCCCGGCCACGAGGGGCGCCGCTACCGGATCCACCTCACGCGCGAGGAGGAACGTTTCCTGCCGCCCGACGCCTGGCGCGAGGTGGCGGAGGCGCGCGACGGCTCGTGGTGGCCGGCGCTGACCGAATGGCTGCGCGACCATTCCTCGGGGGAGGCGGGGCCGCCGGAGATGGGGGCCGAGGGCTACCGGCCGAAGGAGGCGGCGCCGGGCCTCTACGTGTTCCAGCGCTGAACCGGGGCGGCGGGCCGGACCCGGGGCGCCCGCGCCAGGCGCCCCGGGTCCGGCGGGCGGCGCGCACCCTATCCCCGCGCCCCCCGTCCCTTTCGGGCTTCGCGCGCGGACGCCCCTCGGCGGCCGCGCCTCGTCGTTCGGCGGCGGGCGTCAGCCGCCCGCCTTGCCGCCCTCGCCGCCCTTCACCGTCTCCGTCGCGGCGGCGGCCTTCTCCTTGGCCTCCTCGGCCATCCGCGAGCCGGCCGACACCGCCCCCTCGGAGAGCAGTCCGAAGCAGCGCATGCAGAGCTCCATGTTGTCGCGGGCGTCCGAGGACAGCCGCTGCATCTCGTCCGACATCCAGCTGTTGAGCTCGGACACCGCCTGGTTCACCTCCGCGCCGTCGCCGTTGCCCGCCTTCTCGAGGCGCTCCATGCAGCGCTGCGCGCTTTCCGCGGCTTCCTGGCGCCGGTCGAACCAGGCTTCGGCGTAACGCCCCCACTCGCTCATCAGGTTCTTCTGGGTCTGCCACGCCATTTCGGCCTGCGGGGCCATGAGGGCGGTGGGCGTGGGCAGATGCGACATCATCTGCACGGCCTGCGTCAGGTCCGGCGAGGCGTTGGACTTGGGCTTCGGCACGGCGATCTCCTCTTTCCCGGGTGCACTCCGGCGTAGAAGGACGCGGCTCCGCCCGCATTAACGCAGGTTAAGTGTGGAACCCGTCCGGCCGCGGCGACGTTGACTCCGAAGACGGCGCTCCGCCGCCAGGAAGGTCCGCATATGAACATGCAGTCTCGCCCCCGATCGGCGGCGCCCGCCGACACGCTGTTCGACCAGATGAGCCGGGAGAGCCGGCGCTTCCTGCAGGACTGCCGCCGCCGGGCCCGCGTGGTGAAGCCCGGCGCCGGCCTCGTGGGCGAGGGAGACGACGCGCCGGGCGCCGTCTGGGTGCTGAGCGGGCGCGTCGGCCTGCAGAAGACCATGGACGACGGCCGCCGCGTGCTCTTCGACCTGCTGCTGCCGATCGACGTCCTGCACCCCGCCGCCGCGGACACCTGCTCCTCGAACTTCGAGGCGGTGGCCGAGGCCACCAGCGTCGTCGCCTTCTTCTCGCACGAGGAGGCCGGCCGCCTGCACCGCGGCGTCGCCGGCCTCGCGCCGATCATATCGCTGCTCGAGGCGGCCGCCCGCGCCCGTCAGGCCGAACGCATGCTGCGGATCGTCCAGGGCAAGGCCGAGGAGCGGGTCGCCTTCCTGCTGCTGGAGCTGGCGCTGCGCACGCAGTGCGAGGCGGTTCTGGCGGGCCGGGCCTGCGACCTCGCGCTGTCGCAGCGCACCGTCGGCGAGATGACCGGCCTCACCAACGTGCATGTCTGCCGGGTGATGCGCCGCCTCGCCGACCGCGCGGTGCTGCGCTCGCTCAGGGGGCGGGTCGAGGTGCGGGACTTCGCCGCCCTCGCCGCCCTCGCCCATGCCGATCCGCATGCGCTCGCCCGTGCGATCCTCGTCTGACGGCGGGGCCGGGCGCGGGGCGGCCCCGCGCCCGGCCCGCCGCCCCTCAGCGGGCGGTGTAGCCGCCGTCGATCACCAGCTCGCTCCCGGTCAGGAACTTGGCGTCGTCGGAGGCGAGATAGGCGATGCCGGCCGCGATGTCGTCGGGCTCGCCGACATGGCCGAGCGGGTGCAGCGCGTCGAGCTCCTTGCGGAAGGCGTCCTTGCCCTCCTCCGACGCCTCCGCCATCGCCTCGACCAGCGGCGTCCAGATGAAACCCGGATGCACCGAGTTCACGCGGATCCCGTCCGCGGCGTAGAGCAGCGCGTCCACCTTCGTCATCTCGCGCACCGCGCCCTTGGAGGCGTGATAGGGCGGGATGTCCGGCGCGCCGATGATGCCGTAGATCGACGAGAGGTTGACGATGCTGCCGCCCCCCGCGCGGCGCATCAGCGGCACCGCGACCTTGGTGCAGTAGAACACGCCCGAGACGTTGATCGCCATCACCTTGTCCCACTCCTCGGCGGTGACCTCGTGCGTCGGCTTGTTGGCGCCCGAGATGCCGGCGTTGTTGACCAGCACGTCGAGGCGCCCGAACCGCTCCGCGATCCCCTCCAGCGCCTCGCGGACCGCCGCCTCGTCGGAGACGTCGAGATGCCGGTACTCCGCGTCGACGCCCTCGGCCTTCACCGCCTCGAGCACCTCGGCACCGTCCTCGTCGGCGAGGTCGAGGATCGAGACCTTGGCGCCCTCGCGCGCCAGCCGGATGCAGGTCGCGCGGCCGATTCCCTTGGCGCCGCCGGTGACGGCGCAGACCTTGTCCTTCAGGCCCAGCATCTCGCTCTCCTCCTTGCGCTGATGGCGTCGGCGTGAGGGAAGCCGAAACGCCGATCCGCCGCCTTGACGCAGGTTAACCCAGGACCGTCGCCGCGCCCCTAACCTCCCCCGGGGAGCGGCGCCGCACCACGCGAGGAGGACCAGACCGCCCGATGACCGACGCCCATTCGCGATCCTGCGACAGCGTGTTCGAGGCGCTCGAGGTCGACCCGGAGCGCGGCCTCGACCAGGCGGCCGCCCGGCGACGCCTGCGCGAGGACGGGCCGAACAGGCTCGCCCGCGCGCGCCGCGCCTCCGCCTGGTCGATCCTCGCGGACCAGTTCGCGAACCTGATCATCGCCCTGCTTCTGCTCGCCGCCCTCCTCTCCGCCGTGATCGGCGAGTGGGTGCAGGGCGCCGCGATCCTCGTCGCCGCCCTGATCAACGTCGCCATCGGCTTCTACACCGAACTCTCCGCCGCCCGCTCGATGGAGGCGCTGCGCCGGCTGGAGAAGGTCGAGGCCCGGGTCCGCCGCGACGGCGCCGAGCGCACCGTCGACGCCGACACGCTGGTGCGCGGCGACATCGTGCTGCTCGAGGCGGGCGAGGTCGTGCCCGCGGACCTCAGGCTCTGCGACGTCTCCTCGCTGAGCCTCGACGAGAGCGCGATGACCGGCGAATCCGTCCCCGTCGCCAAGACCGTGGAGCCCTTGGAGGGCGAGCCTCCGCTCGCCGACCGCACCAACCTCGCCTTCAAGGGCTCCTCTGTCAGCAACGGCGCCGGCATGGGCGTGGTGATCGCCACGGGCATGGACACCGAACTCGGCCGCATCTCCCGCCTCGCCGAAAGCGCCGAGGGCGAAGAGACCCCCCTGCAGAAGCGGCTCGACGCGCTGAGCGGGCGTCTGCTCCTGGTGATCGCCGGCGTCTCCGCCGCCGTCGCCGCGATCGGTGCGCTGGCGGGCCGCGACCTGGTGCTGATGGCCGAGACCGGCGTCGCGCTCGTGGTCGCCGCGGTGCCCGAAGGGCTGCCCATCGTCGCCAGCGTGGCGCTCGCCCGCGGCATGTGGCGCCTCGCCCGGCGCCAGGCGCTGATCCGCAAGCTCTCGGCGGTCGAGACCCTCGGCGCGACCAACGTGATCTGCGTCGACAAGACCGGAACGCTGACCCTCAACCGCATGACGCTGCACCGCCTCGCGCTCGCCGGGGGCGAGGTCGAGCCCGACGGCGGGGACGAGCCCGAGGGTCCGCTCCGCGCCGCGCTCGAGGTCGGCGCCCTCTGCACCTCGGCCGAACTCGCCGAGCCGGACGAGGACGAGGACGAGGACGGCGAAGCCCGCGGCACGGGCGATCCGATGGAGCTCGCCCTCCTCGCCGCCGCCCGCCGCGCCGGGCTCGAACGCGCCGCGCTGCTCGAGCGCCAGGAGGAGCTGCGCCGCGAGGAGTTCGATCCCGATACCCTGATGATGGCCACCTTCCACCGCGCCGAGGACGGCGTGCTCGTCGCCGTGAAGGGCGCGCCGGAGGCGGTGATCGAGTGTTGCTCGCACGCCCTGACCGACGACGGGCGGGAGGCCCTCGACGACGAGGGCCGCGAGCGCTGGCGCGAGCGCACCGACGAGATGGCCGGCCGGGGCCTGCGCCCGCTGGCGCTCGCGCGCAAGACCGTCCGCAGCGAGGAGGCCGAGCCCTACGAGGATCTCGACCTGATCGGCGTCGCCGGCCTGCTCGATCCCGCCCGCGAGGAGGTCCGCGACGCCGTGCTCGCCTGCCGCGAGGCCGGCATCCGCGTGATCATGGTCACCGGAGACCAGCCCGAGACCGCGCGCGCCATCGCCGGCGAAGTCGCCCTCGTGGACGACCCCGAGACGGCCGGGATCCTGCTCGGCTCGGACATGGAGGATCCCTCGGAGATGAGCGACGAGGCGCGCGATCGCCTGCTCGCGACGCCGATCCTCGCCCGTGTCGCCCCGGCCCAGAAGCTCGCCCTCGTCGAACTGCACCAGACGGGCGGGCGCGTCGTCGCGATGACCGGCGACGGCGTCAACGACGCCCCGGCGCTCGAGAAGGCCGACATCGGCGTCGCCATGGGCCGGCGCGGCACGGAAGTCGCGCGCGAAGCCGCCGACATGGTGCTGCGCGACGACAGCTTCGCCTCCATCGCCGCCGCGGTGCGCGAGGGGCGCACCATCTTCGGCAACATCCGCAAGTTCGTGCTCTACATGCTCTCGGGCAACGCGGGAGAGATCTTCGCGGTCTCGCTGGTGGCGCTGATGAACGCGCCGCTGCCGCTCCTGCCGCTGCAGATCCTCTACATCAACATCGTCTCCGACGTGTTCCCGGCGCTGGCGCTGGGCGTGGGCGAGAGCCGCGCCGACGTCATGCGCCGCCCGCCCCGCGATCCGTCCGAGCCGATCCTGACGCGCCGCCTCTGGGCCGCGATCGGCGGCTACGGCGCGCTCATCGGCGGCTCCGTCCTCGTGGTGTTCTGGGCGGCCTTCCAGATCGGACTTCCCCAGCGGGAGGCGGTCACGGTCTCCTTCCTCGCCTTCGGCTTCGCGCGGCTCTGGCACGTCCTCAACATGCGCGATCCGGGCACGAGCCTGCTCGACAACGAGGTGATCGCCAACCGCTACGTCTGGGCCGCCGTCGGGCTCGGCGTCGCGCTGATGCTGGCGGCGGCCTACGTGCCGTTCATGCGCACGCTGCTGAACACCGCCGCGCCGAGCCAGGCGGGCTGGCTCCTGATCGCCGCCGGCAGCCTCGCGCCGCTGGTGGTCGGCCAGCTGCTGAAGGCCCGGCCGGCCCGCGACGCCCTCGCCCGCCTGACGGGCCGCTGAAGGGCGCGGAGGTCGGGGGGCTCGCCGAGCCGGGGTCCGACCGCGTGCCCACGAAGCGCCGACGCCGTGCCGACGCGCGTCCGACCTCGTGCGCATCGAAGGCCGACGCGGTGCGCATCAGGGGCCGACGACCGTCCGACATCGTCTGCACGAAGGGCCGACGCCTTATGCACGCCGTCTGCACGCCTGCGGCACGAACGAAACGCGAACTACCGCGCCGCCAAAACGTCCCCCGAATTCGCCGCCTCCGGCAGCCCCTCCAGCGTCGCCCGCATCTCCGGGCCGGACAGCCACTCCGTCTCCCAGCGGTGGCTCTCCCCCAGGGTGAGTCGAAACCTTTGAAATCCAATGAAGATCGCCCGCTCCAGGGCGGCGAGCCCGGCCTCCCGCGCCGCCGTCGTCACCTCGAACGAGAGCCGAGGAACCGGCGCCGTGAGCCCCGCCAGAACCTCCGCCTCGAAGCCCTCCACGTCGATCTTCACGAAGTCCGGAAGCCCATAGGTTTCAATGAGTTGATCGAGAGTCTTCAGCTCTACCGAGGCGCGCCGATCCCAGACCTGGCCCTCCCATCCCGTCGCCCCGCGGGTCGACTCGAGAAACCCCGTAGAAAGCGTTGACACCGTTGGATTCCGGGAGTTCACCCGCAGCTCCGCCCGCCCCGGCGCCGGGCCGCAGGCCGCTCGCAGCACCGTCACCCCCGGATCGCCGAAATGCAGCAGGCGCAACAGGTTGGCCATCGTCCCCTGCGGCTCCACCGCGACCACCCGCGCCCCCGTCCGCCGGAACGCCGCGACCCGGTCCCCGGCATGGGCGCCGACGTCGAACACCAGCCGCGCGCCCGGCGCCAGTTCCTCCGAACAGAACCGCGCAAGCGACTGAAGGTGCGCCGAATTCCGGTAGATCCGAAGCGACCGCAGCGCCCCGCGGATCACGCCCGCCGCCGGCGACGCCGCCCCTCGCCTTCGCCGAAGCTCACCTCCGGCAGCGTCACGACCCGAGACAGTTCCGGATACGCCCAGGTCTTGTGCGGGATCGCCATCGCCTCCACGAAATGTTCCTGGAAGCGCGGCTCCACCGCCGTCTCGACCTTCTCGATCCGCCGCACCACCTCGGCGATCTCCGCCCGCGCCCCGCGATCCAGCAGCGCGATCCGCGCCCCGGTCCCCGCGGCGTTGCCGGCCGAGGTCACCTTCTCCACCGGACAGTCCGGAATCATGCCCAGAATCAGCGCGTGCAGCGGCGAGATGTGGGCCCCGAACGCCCCCGCCAGTATCACCCGGTCCACCCGTTCGACCCCCATCCGATCCATCAGCAACCTCGCCCCGGCCGTCAACGCCGCCTTGGCGAGCTGGATCGCCCGCACGTCCGCTTGCGTGACCGAGACGACCCGATCTTCACCTTCGTGCAGTACGTAGGCCCAGACGCGCCCGTCGGCCACGCAGCGCGCGCTCCCCGCCGCCTCGGCGGACCCGATCACTCCGTCCGCGTCCACCACTCCGGCGAGGCGCATCTCCGCCACCGCCTCGATGATGCCCGAGCCGCAGATCCCCGTCACCGCCGAGGCGTCGAAGCCCGGCTCGTCCGACCACGCCTCCTGGCCGATCACCCGGAACCGGCACGCCTTGGTCGCCGGGTCGATCCGAACCCGCTCGATCGCCCCCGCCGCCGCCCGCTGGCCGGAGGAGATCTGCGCCCCCTCGAAGGCCGGCCCCGTCGGGCTGGAGCAGGCGAGCACCCGCTCCCGGTTGCCGAGCAGCATCTCGGCGTTGGTGCCGACGTCGACCACGAGCACCAGGTCCTCGGATCGGTGCGGCGCCTCGGACAGCGCCACCGCCGCGGCGTCGGCCCCCACATGCCCGGCGATGCAGGGGAGCAGATGAACCCGCGCGCCCGGATGAACGCCGAGCCCCAGCGCCTCCGCCCCCAGTTCCACCGCGTCCGAACTCGCCAGCGCGAAGGGCGCCCAGCCGAGCTCCACCGGGTCGATCCCGAGAAATAGATGATGCATCACCGGGTTGCAGACCACGACGAGCTCCAGGACGTCCTCCGGCGCGGCCCCCGCCTCGGCGGCGGTCGAGGCGAGAAGCTCCGCCAGCGCGCCCCGCACCGCCGTCGTCATCTCCGCCGCGCCGCCGGGGTTCGTCATCGCCCAGCTCACCCGGCTCATCAGATCCTCGCCGAAGCGGATCTGCGGGTTCATCGCGCCGGCCGACGCCCCGACCTCCCCGGTGGCGAGGTTCGTCAGATGGCAGGCGATGGTTGTCGAGCCGACATCCACCGCCGCCCCCCAGACCGGCGCCGCGCGGAAGCCCGGCCAGAGTTCGAGGATCCGCGCCGGCCCTTCGCCGGGGCGATGCAGCGCCACCGTGACGGCCCAGTCGCCGGCGCGCAGAACTCCCTGAAGCCGCTGGAGAATCCGCAGATCGGCGACCGCCTCCAAGCCCCACTGATCCCGCAGCGACGCCCTCAGCCGTTCGAGATCCCCGGAGGGCGCATGCATGTCCGGCCGCTCCACCTCGACGTAGCGGAGGATCACCGCGGGATCGAGCCGGATGTCCCGCGCCTCGACCCGCTTTCTCACGATCTGGGGATGCCGGAGGCTCTCGGCCGGCACGTCGACCACCACGTCCGCCATCACCCGCGCCTGGCAGCCCAGCCGCCGCCCGGCCGCGAGCCCCCGCTTTTCCCGGTAGCGCGCCTCCACCGGGTTCCAGGGCGAAAGCGCGTCCTCCGCGACCGTGATCCCGTGCTTGTCGAAACGCCCGACCCCCGGGCTCACCTGGCAGCGCGAACAGATCCCGCGCCCGCCGCAGACGCTGTCGAGATCGACGCCGAGCCGCCGCGCCGCCTCCAGCACCGGGGTCCCCGCAGGCACCCGCCCGCGCCGGCCCGAGGGCGTGAAGATCACGAGAGGGTCGTCGGTCATGCGGGGCCTCGCGCGCTTGCGGTCACCCCCCAACCTCGCCCGGCGCGCCCGGCGGATACCGCCCGAATCCGTCCCCCGGCGTCGCCTTCGCGCCGTTCAGCCGATCAGCCGGACCAGCCGCGCCCGCGCCTCCGGCGCGCGCTCCAACCCGAAGGCCGGCGCCGCCCGGGCGTCGAGGAAATGGCCCGTCACCCTCAGCGCCGCCGCGACGTCCGGGGCCTCGCCTTCGCCGAGGAACAGTCGGGGCAGGGGCAGCAGCCGCGCCGCCCAGGGGGCGCCCGCCTCCCGGCTCACCGCTCGCCCGGACTTCGGCGACACCCAGGCGAGACCCTCCGTCGTCCCCGTCGCCGCGCAGCGCGACAGGTCGAGCCCGAAGCCGAGTTCCGAGAGCAGCGCCAACTCCCACAGCGCATAGAGCGCCGGCCAGTCCGGATCCTCCCCCAGGGCGTCCGCCAGCGCCACCGTGCGCGCGTAAAGCGCCGGATGCGGCTCGCGCTCGGGCAGGAAGGCGAGGCTCAGCGCCGCAACCGAGCCCATCGCCGCCAGCGCCGCCCGGTCGCCCATCAGCGCCGCGGCGCGCGAGCGCAGCGGCTCCGCCCGCCACGAGCCGATATGCGCCTCCAGCCGCGCCGACCACTCCACCGAAAGCTGCGCCCCCGGTTGCAGCAGCGGCGCCTGCCGACGCGATCCGCCGCCCGGCGCGACCCCGGCGTGCCGGCCGTGCCCCTCGGTGAACACCTCGAGGATCGCCGCGCCCTCCCCGTGCCGCCGCACCGAGAGGAGCAGTCCCTCGTCCCGCCAACGGATCATCTCAGCCCGCGACCGGCTCCGCCGCCGCGATCATCTCGACCTCGACCAGGAAGTCCGGCCGGGTGAACCCCTCCACGATCATCAGGGTCGAGGCGGGGGGCGAGGCGATCTCCGCCACCCAGGCGTCGCGCGCCGCCATGTAGCCGGCCATGTGCTCCCTCGCCGTGACGAAGGCGTTGAGCCGAACCACGTCGGCCCGGCCCATGCCGGCCTCCGCGAGGATCGCGTCGAGATTGGCGAGGCAGCGCGCCGCCTGCGCCTCGGCCCCCTCCGGCAGCGCGTCGTCGGGGGCGAGGCCGAGCTGGCCGGAGGCGAACAGCAGCCGCGCCCCCGCCGCCACCTCGACGGCATGCGCGTAGCGCGCGAAGGGCGGGCGGATGGCGGCGGGGGTGATCCTTCGCATGGCCGCAGCGTGGCCGAGCCCGCCGTCCTGTCAAGCCCGGTCGCGCGGGAACGTCGCCGCCGCGCCCGCGTTCAATCGGGACCGCAGTCAAGCAAGGAGACGCGACCATGAGACGGATCATCGCGGCCCTGGCCTTCGTCGGGCTCACCGCTTCCTCCGCGCTCGCCGGCGCGATCGTGGTCTACGACGTGGACCTCGGCGAAGAGTTCGCCGCCAAGCGGGAGATCGTCGCGCTCGCCAAGGAGGTCTAGGGCGAGACCGCCGTCTACGCCACCGGCGATCCGCTGCCCGAGGACGTCGAAAAGCGGCTCGTGCCCGGCACGCCGATGCCGGCGGACGCCGAACCCGCGCCCGTGCCGGAGGAACTCGCCGGCCGCCTGCCGCACACCGAACCCGGCACGGAGTGGGCCAAGGTCGGCGACCACCTGGTCGAGGTCCGCGCCGACGGCGTCATCGCGATGACGGTCTACGACGTCCTGCCGTGACGCGGCGCGGCCATCGCGCGGCGCCGGTCATTCGGCGGCGTCGCGCGGCGCCATCATGCCCGCGAACTCGTAGTCGTCGGCGTAGTCGAAGCCGGGCGCCTCCCAGCCGATCATCTTGCCGGGGTTCAGCAGCCCCTTCGGATCGTGCCGCCGCTTGAAGTCGAGCTGGAGGGGATCGGACGCCTTCATGCCCCCCTCCTCCACCGTGTAGTGATGGGGCGAGAAGCTGAGGCAGCCGATCGCCTCGTGCGCCGCGACGATCTCCTTCAGACGTTCCTCGGTGGTGAAGCGCACGAGCGAGAGGCCGGAGCACTCGATCCGCCCTTCCATGCCCATGAACTCGTTGTGTCCGATCACCTCGTCCGGGAACATCTCGGCGATGCGCCGGATCTTGCCGTGCCGGTCGGGCTCGGGGAACGCGACCTGCAGATAGGTGATCTCGGGGTCGACGCGCAGCGCCCGCAGCGTGGTGTGGTTCCACAGCAGATGGTGGATGTGCGGCAGGCCCTTGGCGTCCTCCGCGCTCACGGTCGACGAGTCGTATGCCTCGCGGAACCCCGACGCCCTCGCCAGTTCCAGCAGCGGCGCGACGGCGTTCGGCGCCGCCATCGCGGCAATCACCGACTCGTGTTCCTCCAGGAACTTGCGGTGGCGCAGGAAATAGCGGTGCGGCGCCGGCGCCTGCACCGTCGCGACCTCCTTCAGCCAGAGGCCGCGCTCGTTGGCGATGCGATCGGCGAAGCGGTTGGCCTCCAGCCAGTCGCCATGCGCCAGCAGCAGTTCCACCCAGCCCGGCTCGGGCTTCGGCGCCAGCGGCATCGTCACCTGCACGATCACCCCGTTGACCCCATAGGCGTGATGCACCTGATGCACCTCCGCGCCCACCAGGTCGATCAGCTTCGGCTCCGCCTCCATCGTCGCGACCCGCACGCCGAGGATGTTGCCGGGATCGCGCAGCGCCCCCCAGCGGACCGAGCCGACCCCGCCGGAGCCCCCCGCCACGAAGCCGCCGATGGTGGCGGTCTCCTTGGTGGAGGGGTGCATCCTGAGCTCCTGGCCCGTCGCCCGCGCCGCCCGCTCGACGTCCTCGCAGAGCGCCCCGGCGCCGCAGACCACGACGCCGGGCTCGACCGAGACGATCTCCGCCAGCCCCGAGAGGTCCAGCACCACGCCGCCCGAGAGCGGCATCGCCTGTCCGTAGTTGCCGGTCCCCGCGCCCCGCGGCGTCACCGGGATCTCCAGCGCGTAGGCCGCGGCGAGGACCTTCAGCACCTCGCCCTCGTCCTTCGGCTGCACCACGAGATCGGCGACGACGTGGTCCAGCTTGCGTTTCAGCACCGGCGAATACCAGTAGAAGTCCCGGCTCTTGGCCAGCACCGCCTTGGGGTTGTCCTCGACCTTCACGCCCTCGATGCGCGCGCGGAATTCGGAGAGCTTGTCCATCGGGCTCACCTCAGCGATGCGATCCTGCGGCCGACCCGCTCGAGGTAGCGCTTGCGCGCCGCCTCCGGGACGGTGTCCATCTTGTGCAGCCCCATCCAGAACCGCTTCGACTTCGGATGACAACAGGCCGCGACGCCGCGGAGGATGTTCCTTCCCGGCCGCAGCAGCGAGGTCCAGAGCCACCAGGGCGAGCCGAGCGTCGAGACCGCGCCGACGAGGCGGATGTTCAGCAGCCCCGGCCCGATCGGCGTCGTCTCGGTCGGCATGGTGAAGGCGACGTGGGGCACGAACACCCGGTCGAGCCAGCCCTTCAGCATCGCCGGCTGGCCGAACCACCAGGTCGGGTAGACGAAGATCAGCCCCTCGCACCAGCGCAGATCCGCGACGTGCTCGGCCACCGGACGCTCGTTCTCGCCCGGCTCGTGATAGCCGCGGCGCTCCTCGGCGCTCATCACCGGATCGAAGCCCTCGGCGTAGAGGTCGCGGAGGCGCACCTCGTGCCCCGCGGCCTCGGCGCTCCCGACCACCTTGTCGCGCAGCGCCGCACCGAAGCTCTCCGGCACCGGATGACAATACACCACCAGCAGCCGCATCAGCCTCTCCTCAGCCGCCAGACCCCGTGCGCCGCGAGGGCCGAGAACACGACCGCGCCCCCCGCGAGCGTCAGCGGCCCCGGCGTCTCCCCCAACACCGCCCAGACCAGCAGCGGCCCCGTCACCACCTCGAGCAGCGTCAGCATCGAGGCCTCGCCTGCCGGAACGAAGCGCGAACCCCAGCTCACCAGCGAAATCGCCAGCGGCAGGATCACGGCGCCGGTGGCGACGGTCCAGCCCCACTGCTCCGTGCTCATCGGCCCGAATTCCGCGAAGGGCAGGGCGATGAAGGCGCCGAGGATCCAGCCCGGCCCGATCATCGGCGTCGCCGAGCGCGCCTTCATTCGGCGCAGCAGCACGAAGAAGGTGGCGATGGTCAGCGCGCTCGCCAGGCCCGCCATCACGCCGGCGGGGCTCGATCCGCCCTCGCCCCAGGCGCCGACGGCGACGATGGAGAGGCCCGCGCCCGTCGCCGCGATCGCCGCCCAGGTCTGGATCGCAAGCCGCTCGCCCAGCAGCAGCCGCGCCATCAGCGCCGCCAGCATCGGCGTCGCGCCGAAGGCGAGCATGGCGTTGGCGACCGTCGTCCAGAGGATCGCCATGCAGAAGAGGACGGTCGAGAACCCCTCGAGCAGGGCCAGCCCAAGCCCCGGCCACCCGAGGGCCCGGATCGCGGACCAGAGCCCGCGCCCGTAGACCGTCAGGCAGCCGGCGATCAGCACCGTCCCGCCCATCAGCCCGCGCGCCGTCGCCAGCGCGAAGGGGTCGAGGCCCGACATCCGGATCGCCAGCGCGTCCGGCGTGAACACCAGCACGCCGAGCGCGACGATGCCGAGGCCCATGCGGTGCCGCGGATCGGGCACGGGCAGGGCCGCCGGGGCGCTCACCGCGGCGTCTCCGCCGGTCGCGTTTCAGGGCAGGGCGCGGCGGCGCCGGGAAGGGTCTCGGTCATGCTGCGCCTCGTCGGGGGGCCGGCGGCCCCCGTCGACCGCGCGGCGGGACGGTAGGTCTCCGCCCCCGGCCTGTCCACCGCCGGCTTCGCGATGCGCGATGAAGGTCTTGAGCGCCCGGCGCAGCGCCGCCGCATCCTCGGCCGGCGCCTCCGCCAGCAGCCGTCCCTCGTGGGCCTGCGCGAGCGGGACCAACGCCTCCGCCTTCGCGCGGCCCGCTTCGGTCAGCCCGACGCGCACCGCCCGCCCGTCGCCGCCGCCCCGCCGGCGCGCCACCAGCCCGTCGGCGGCCATCCGGTCGAGCAGCTTGGTCATCGTCGGCTGCTTGGCGAGGCAGGCCGCCGCCAGCCGGCCGACCGAGGCCTCCCCGCCCGAGAGCACCGCCAGCACCCGCCAGACGCCCACCGGCACCCCGAGCGCCGCGAGCTCGGCGTGGAACTCGGCCGAGGCGAGCTCCGAGGCCCGCGCCAGCAGGTAGAGCGTGTAGTCCTCGTGATCGAAGCCGCTCTCGTCCGGATTCATCGCTTGACCCCGGTCCATGAAGTTTCATGGAATGGTGCGGCAAAGCGCGCGGCGTCCGCAAGACCGCGCATCAGGGGAGGAGCGATGCTCGCCGACCGCATAGAGGCCCGCTGGATCGACGCCTTCCGCCGCGTTCTGGAGCTCTGCGCCCTGAAGCCCGAGGAGCAGGTCGCGATCCTGTCGGAGACGCAG
>JAWLFJ010000187.1:0-5335 GCA_041685625.1 Paracoccaceae bacterium
CGATACCACTACGACGGCCACGCCCAGCTCCGGGGCCATCTCGCGGACTTCCTCGCGGCCTACGACTTCGCCCGGAGACCGAAGACGCTCGGCGGGCTCACCCCCTACGAGTTCATCTGCAAGGCATGGACACCCGAACCCGAGAGATTCAGGCTCGATCCCATCCATCAAATGCCGGGACTGAACACCTAGACCTTCTCGACAAAGGGGAAGCGGGCGCGGAGCGCTTCAGCACGCCCTTGGGGCCGTCGCGGTCCTGCAGCTCGGCCGCGTGAACCTCGACGGCGAGCAGTCGGCCGTCGGTGTCGGTCAGGACGTGGCGCTTGCGTCCGTGGATCTTCCTTCCGGCGTCGTAGCCTCTGAATCCCGCCTGTGTGGATGCCCTCTGTCGTGCAAGCGGTTTTCGAACGATTCGAGCGCATGATCGGGTGCTTGCACGTGTCAGGCCTGCCGAGTGCGGCGCCGAACCTGGCCGCGGGCCGGTATGGCGATCCGGGGATCAGGAGCGGATCACTTCGACGAGCTCTTTGGCTCCGGAGATTCACCTGCCTTCCCTGACCCGGATCCGGTCGATCATCCGGCCCTGCCGTTCGGCGACCTCCTCAGACGCTCGACGGACCGGGGGACCCGCGATCCCTATCTCCGATCACGCCGCCTGTGCCGCCGGATTCCGGTATTGTTCCTGCCTGGACGCCATGGCCCGCAGGCCTCGCGCCATCTTGTCGGCCGGCGCGATGGCGACGAGCATCCGTGGCTTTCGCGCCGGCATGCGGGCGAGCCGAGAGCCCTCCGGCGCGCCCTTGCGCGCCGCCGCACGCACGACCGCCATCGCGCCGACGATCAGCAGGCGCCGGATGTCGCGCCGGCCAATCCCGGACACCCGGCCCGGACGCGAGTTTCCTCCGGTGGAATGCCGTCGGGGGACGAGCCCGAGCCGGGCTGCGAAGTCACGGCCGCGGCGGACGGTCGTCGACGGAGGCGCAAGGCTTTCGATCGCCAGCGCCGTGATCGGTCCGACGCCGGGCATGGTCTGCAATCGGCGGGTCGTCTCGCCCGCCTGCGCGCTGGCCTTGAGCCGGCGCTCGTTCGAGCCCGACGTTGTGGCGTGGGGGGGCCTGCCGACGCCGGGCCTGCAGCTGGCCCGCGTCATGGCCCGCAGGCTGGGGCACGCGTGGTCCGCGCCGCTCGGGACGTCGCGGAAGCTCTGGTACGACGACGCGCTCTGGACGCCGCTCGGCTCCATCACTTTCGGCCGAGACGGAGAGGCGGTTGTATCTCGACCCGCGACTGGCCCCCGCTTTGGCGAGGCGGAACGTGGCGTTGGTGGACGACGTGATCAGCACCGGCGCTTCGTCTGCGCAGGGCGGGAGCTGCCGCCCGGGCCTGGCGCGGGGTTCGCGAGGCCGAGACGCCGCCTGCGATCCGTCCCCTCCGCTCGACCTTTCGTCTCGCGATCGGCCGGCGACGGCCCTCTCGAGGACCCCGCCGGCTCCGCGATCGTCTCAGTGCTGACCGCAGGGGCATGCGGACATCCGGGCCACGCCGCCGACCGAGCGCATCAGCCCTCCCAGCCGATCCGTTCGCGCCTTCACAGCCCCCAGCGCCTCGGGCAGGTCGATGCCGATCACCTGCCGGTCGCGCATCACCACCCGCCCTCGCACCACCGAGTGGGTCACGTCGGTCGGTCTCGCGTACCAGACCAGCGAGGCCGGCTCGGCGAAGAAGGGCTGCAGATGCGGCCGGTCGAGGTCCACGAGGATCAGATCCGCCTCGCGCCCTGCGGTCAGACGGCCGATCCGCTCGTCGAGGCCGATGGCGGCGGCGGCGCCGGCGGTGGCCATCTCCAGCGCCTCCAGGCTGGTCATGGCGCGGTGGTCGCCCGCCTCGGTGCGCAGCTGGCCGGCGGCGGTGCGCATCCCCTCCCACGGATCGTTGAGCAGCCAGTCCGAGGCCAACCCCACCCGCACACCCGCCGCCCGCAGCGCCCCCAACGGCGCACGGACGCCGCGACGCGGGTAGATGCAGGCGGCATGGGCGTTCGCGGCGCCGGTCTCGGCCACGGCGCGGATGTCGTCGGGGCCGGCGAAGCTCAGGTGCGCCAGGACCCAGTCGGGACCGAGCACTCCGATCCGCGCCAGCCATTCCGCCGGTCCGCAGCCGTGCCAGGCCCGGATCGCGTCGACCTCGGTCCGCGACTGGGCCGCGTGGCAGTGCAGCCCGAGGCCGCGGTAGCGGGCTTCGGCCGTCGCCTCGCGGTGCAGACCTTCGGCGCAGGTGTCGACGGCGTGCGGGCCGATGCGGGCGGTGACCAGACCCTCGCCCGCCCCGTGCCAACGCTCCGCCACATCGAGTCCGGCGCGCAGGCTGCGCTCGCCGAGGCGCGGGTCGCGGCTCCAGTCGCCGTCGGCGAGGCGAGACTTGTCGACGTCGACGATCTCCGAGGCCAGCTGCATGCGCATGCCGGTGGCCAGCGCGGCCTCGGCCATGGCGTCGGGGCAGTACCAGAAGTCGTTCAGGGTGGTGTAGCCCGCCAGGATCATCTCGGCCGTGCCCAGCCGCGCCAGCACCGCCCAATCCTCGGGCGACAGCACGCCTTCGCCGCGGAAGGCCACGGAATAGAGGGCTCTCGCGCCGGCGCCGTCGTCGGTCTGGCTGCGGAACACGGTCGAGGCGGTGTGGCAATGGCTGTTGACGAAGCCGGGCAGGGCGGCCTTGCCGGCGCCGTCCAGCCGTTCCGCGGGGGCCCAGGCGCCGGCGGGCCGCGCAGGTCCGGCGTAGGCCACCCGGCCGTCGCGCACGGCGATCTCGGCGCCGGCGATGACGTCGTGAACGCCGTCCAGCGGCAGCAGCACCTCTGCGGTGACCAGCAGATCCACCGCTTCAGGTGAAGCGGGCTCGGAGTGGTCGGGCGCGGCGTCGGTCATCGGGGAGAGCCTCGGGAGGGCGGCGAGACGGACGCAGGCTTGCACGCCGACCGTCGTCGCACAAGCGACGTGCACTTCCATACTTGAGCCGATCGAGAGGCGGGCGGCCGGCTCGCCGAGTTCGTCGCCTGCCTCGACTCCCCGCGCCTGGCCTACGTCACCGTCGCCGGGATCGGCCTCGCAATCACGCCCGCCGTGACGACTGGCGGAGGGCGAAGCGATGATCCCCGCTCTCCTCGACGCGCTCGGCGACTCCCCGCCTCGCCCGGCGCGCCCTCGCCCTCGCGGCCGCGGCGCCCGCCGTCCTCCTCTTCGTGCTTTCGCTCCGGCGGGCCGGCGAGCGCGCCGGCCGCGCCGCCGAGCGCCCCGCCCGGCCGGAGACCGTCCATGACGTGCAGCGCCGCATGCTCGACGCCGCGGCGCGTCGGCCTCGTGAACGCGACGCTCTGGCTGAGCGCTTGCGCGCGGGTCGGCTCCGAGCCGGGGCCCGTGTGCCCGCCGTGTCCGAGCACTCGTCGGCGTTCAAGGCGCGGGCGGCCGAAGAACTGGCCCTGCTGCCGGAGGACCCGTCGATCGCGGAGATGCTGAGCGGCCATGCTGTCGTCGGAGATCGGCTCCGCGCCTGCCGAGAGACGGTGTCGACCGGCAGGCGTGGGTGAGCGTCAACCGGCGGCGACAGGCGGGTTTTCTTGGACTTGGTTCTTGAACGAGAAAGCCGTCCCGAAGGCCAATACGAAGAGATCCCGGCTTTCCCGATGGACCCTCCAGCGCCGCGGATTCCCCAAGGCTTGAATTCCAGCTATTTCAGGAATGCGGATGTCGTTCTCGTCACCACGGCCATCTCGTCCCTGTTCCTCGTCATCGGTGCGGCGGAGCCGCGCGCCGCACGCGTGCGTCTGCCGTGAAGCGTGATCCTCGCGGTGCCCGGCGTGCTGATCGCTGCAGGGGCGATCTTCTTCCTGCGGAGGGAACTGACCGACGCGCTCAACCCCGTGGCCGAGGCGATCCTGGGGCTGCCGATCCGGTCAAACGCCTTCCTTCAGGTGTTCCTGCCGACGCCGCTGTTCCAGGCGACGCCGCCATGAACCTGCGCGGGATGCTCGGCGACTGGCCGAGCAGCTCGAGACCGTGGAGCCGACCGATGGCGCACGACGACGAATGCTTGCCGCGGCGCGTCGCTCTCGCAACGATCTTGCTGACCGGCTGCGTGACGGTCGGGTCGCGTGGAGCGGGCTCGGGGCCTGTCCGCGCGTCTTCGAGGGCAGCGTGGAGTTCCACGCGCGGGTGGCCGAGGACACGGCCCTGTTGCCGGAAGATGCGGCGACCGCGGAGATGCTGAGCGGCAGCCCGGTGACCCGGGGAGTGGACGCGGGCGCGCGGAAAGCGGCTGACGTGACGCCTTGGGACGACCATGCCCAGGGCTCGCGGAGCGAATAGGCGAGGGCGTCGACATTATCGCGTCATTCGGCGAACCCGGCATGCCGCTCGTCAGCGGGGCGACGCAATCACGCGGCCGGCTGGCGCGCGGTGAGCGGATCCGCCGTCATGATTGAGGCGTGCTGGTCCGAACTTCGAGGCGCGACGCAGAAGCGACATGTTCGCACGCATGGATCGCCGGCGGATGCCGTTGCCGGGGCATAAGCCGACGGGGTCGGTCGGGGAGCATCCGTTTGACGACCGGTCCACCGCGCTTGCGGATCGGGGCCATGGTTCGAAAGAGTCGATTTGCTCGCCCCCCTCGCCAAGCCATGCTCGTAACCTGCGGAAAGCCCTTCGGTCGACGAAGGTCGGCCGCCGTGAGGACGGGCAATGCACGACGCCTTCACCACCGATGCCGAACGGGGGCGCGCGCCGCTTCGGCTCGAGCATGTGC
The DNA here is from genome assembly GCA_041685625.1 of Paracoccaceae bacterium. Taxonomy (GTDB): domain Bacteria; phylum Pseudomonadota; class Alphaproteobacteria; order Rhodobacterales; family Rhodobacteraceae; genus Albimonas. Next base: position 4,798 of record JAWLFJ010000187.1, read on the forward strand.
TCGGACGAACGGGCGAGCCCCGCTGGCATGCCGTGGTTCACGAGGCCGAGGCCGAGGGACGGCTGGAGACGATCCGGATCGCTCGCGCCGACGCGCCGCGCCGACGGATGCGCCTGACCACCGATCGCGGTCGCGACGTGGCCCTGGCGCTTCCGCGTGAGACGGCTCTGGAGGATGGCGCCGTGCTCTACGCGTCCGAGGCGCTCGTCGTCGTCGCCCATGTGGATGGCGGTCCGCGCCTCAGGCTGACGCCGCACGACGCCGCCTCGGCGCTGCGGCTGGGCTATTTCTGCGGCAATCTGCATTGGAAGGCGAATTTCGACGGCGCGGCGGTCGAGGTGCACATGGACGCGCCGGAGGAAAGCTACCGCGCGCGTCTGCGTGACGCCGCAGCGCTCTGCGCCTTCGACGTCGAGCGGCTGGACGGCGAGGCGTGAGCCGCATCGAGTTCACGGCGCTGCTCGCCGCGCTGCAGGTGGCCGACACGGCGTTTCCCTCGGGCGGCTTCGCGTATTCCTGGGGGCTCGAAGCCGCTGTG
>JAWLFJ010000064.1:0-21548 GCA_041685625.1 Paracoccaceae bacterium
CCCGCTCGCTCCGTCCGTCCCACGCATCGCCATCCCACGCCGCCGCTCCCGTGCCGGTGGTGAATCATGGTCTCGAGATCCCGTCGAGCACGGTCTTTTCAGCAGCCTGTTAAGTCGGGGTGGCGCGGCGACGCGTCCACGAACCTGCAGGGGCGCCGCATGCCTTTCCCGCGCGACGCCCCAGCGCACGCCGGCATGCGCGGACGGCGCCCTTCGGGCCTTGTCCGCCTAGAATTCATCGACTGGCGGAGGAGTTGGAGACGGCGTGAAGGAGGGACGCGACGCTGCGCCGGCTGCGCGCAATCCGCGGGATCGGCCCCGTCACCGCGGGCGCGGTCGCGGCGTTCGCGCCGGATCTCGACGCGTTCGAGAGCGGGCGCAACTTCGCCGCCTCGCGGGGCCTGGCGCCGCGGCGGCGTTTCACGGGCGGCAAGGCCAGGCTGGGAGCGGTCGGCCGGATGGGGCAGACCGACGTCCGCCGGCTGCCGATCGTCGGCGTCATGAGCGTGATCCGCCGAGTGGTGCGAAAGGCCGACAACGCGAACCGGTGGCTGGCCGCGCTTGTGGCGCGAAAGCCGAAGCTGGTCGCGGCCGTGGCGCCGGCAGGCAGGATGGCGCGCATGATCCGGGCCTTGACGACGAAGCGGAAGAATCGCCGGATCGCGTGACCGGAGCCCGGGAAGGGCGACGGCACGGTATGACCGCAAGGCCGGGGGTCGTGCCCTGGAGGTGGTGCAGGCAGTGGCGTCCACCTCATTCTTCATCGCTCGTGTCGCCGTTTCACTGTGCGGCGATCCTCGCCGCCGCATCGGCATGGTCGGACATGGCAGTCCGCTTCTCCACCGGCATGCGACGGCGGGCGACGGCCCACGCCTCGTCCTGTTCCAGCATGAGCGCGCCGACGAGGCGGCGGGATGGCGGCGTCCTTCGGAAAAGATCCCGGCGACGTCGGTGCGGCGCCCGATCTCGCCGTCCGGCCTCTCGATCGGGTTCCCGCCGCGCAGCGTCGCGCGGCGCCGGCCCGGGACGGTCAGGCAGCACCCCGGGCAACTCGCGCGCGGGGGCAATTCAGCCGCGCGCCTCCCAAGCCATGCCGGCCTCCAGGGGGGCCTTCAGCAGGACACGGAAGCCGAGCCCGCCGTCTCCTTGACCACCTGGAGAGGCCGGGCGCTGCGGCGCTCGGGCGTGCGACGGGCCACGTGCACGAGGATGCGAGGCTCCGTGAGGCGGTGGAGGAAGCGCCCGGCGTCGGCGCCGAGGCCCGCGCACCACGTCGGCCGGCAGACGGGGAAACGGGGTCTTCGACGATTGCGAGGCTTCAACGTCGATCCTCGAGGAATCCGGCCGGCGCGGCGCCGGCCGGGGGAGCGAGGGCCGGACGGCCCGGAAGGGGGGGAGTTCGGAACGGCCGAGGGCCGGGGCACCCGCGCAGCGGAGGCGCCGATGCCCGGTCAGATGACGGGACTCGTCGACTGCCCAGTCCCGGCATCTGACGGATCGGATCGAGCATGAATCCCCTCGATCGGCCGGTGAACGGCGCCGCACGTCCGGGCCCGGTTGGCGGGCCGCCCGGTGGCGCGTCGGGCGTCTCGCCGGCCTCCGGCGCCTCCCAGTCGGCCGGCAGCCCGCCCTCCACGACCTGGCCCGTGGCCTCGCGTCGCGAGTCGGTGTGCAGGGAGACGTGGATCCAGCATCGCGAGTCCAGGTGCGCGAAGCGGCGGTGAACGCGTTTCTCGGGGTGGCGGGTGCAGCATCGCAGCATCACGCCCATGGCGGCCCTCGGAGCGGTTCGTGGTAACGACCGTGGTGCAAGATCAAGCCGAAAGGACATCGTCCGCCCTCGCTGGGGCGGGTTTTCCTTTTTCGTTCGAAAGCCGGGCGCTTGGGCAGGTGGTGGAGCCGAGGGGGATCGAACCCCTGACCTTCGCATTGCGAACGCGACGCTCTCCCATCTGAGCTACGGCCCCTTCCGAGCGGCGGGTTAAGGTAGGGCCCGGGGCGTGTCAAGCGGGCCCTCGCGGCGCCGCGCGGTTGATCCCGAGGCTGCGGGGCGCTAGGTCCGCGACAGGCGGCCGAGGAGCGGCCGTGGACGCAACCGCCGCTGGGAACCGATGATGAGCTCTATCGCCACGATCCTTCTGATGGTCCTGAACATCGTCTGGTGGATCGTCATCATCCAGGCCGTCATGAGCTGGTTGATCAACTTCGACGTGATCAATCTGCGTCAGCGTTTCGTCTACAGCATATGGTCGTCGCTCAACCGGCTGACCGAGCCGCTCTATGCGCCGATCCGTGGGATTCTGCCGTCGATGGGGGGGCTCGACCTCGCGCCGCTGGTGGTGCTGATCGGCATCGCGGCGCTGCAGATCGTGATCGCGAACAATCTCTACGTCTGAACATATCGCGCCTTGGCGCGAGGGCGCCGGCGGGCTGACGCTGAAGGTGCGGGTGACGCCGCGCGCCGGCCGCGACCGCGTCGACGGGCTGGCGCGGGATGCGTCGGGGCGTCCGACGCTGGCGGTTCGGGTCTCGGCCCCCGCCGAGACGGGCAAGGCCAACGCCGCGACGCAGGCGGTGGTGGCCGAAGCGCTGGGCGTGCCGAAGCGGGCGGTTCGGGTGGCGCGCGGCGGCTCGGCCAGGGTCAAGACGCTGGAGATCGCGGGCGACGCGCGGACGCTGGCGCGGCGGCTGGAGGCGCTGACCGGCTGAGCGCGGACGGGAAGTTCGGGTTTTGTTTCCACGCGCCGGCCATCGCCTTCCCGGCGCCGCGGGTGCAGAAGACGACGGCGCGCCGCTCGGGGCCGCCACAGGGCGCAGGTGGGCTGCTGAGGGGCTCGGATGGATTGGCGGGGACGGATCGAGGGCCGCGTCCTCGTCACCGGCGCGGCGGGCTTCATCGGCGCGGCGCTGTCCGAGACGCTGCTGGAGGCGGGGGTCGAGGTCGTCGGCCTCGACGATCTCAACCCCTATTACGACGTGGCGCTGAAGCGCGCGCGGCTGGCGCGGCTGGAGGGGCGGACGGGCTGGCGTTTCGTGCAGGCGAGCCTCGCGGATCGCGCGGCGCTCGAGGCGGTCTTCGCCGAGGCGCGGCCCGACTGGGTGGTCAACCTCGCGGCGCAGGCGGGGGTGCGTCATTCGATCGAGAACCCGCACGCCTACGCCGATTCGAACCTGGTCGGGTTCCTGAACCTCCTCGAGGCGTGCCGGGCGCGGCCGCCGCGGCATCTGGTCTACGCCTCCTCGAGCTCGGTCTACGGGGGCGGCCGCCGCGTGCCGTTCGCCGAGTCGGGGGGGGCGGAGCATCCGGTCAGCCTCTACGCCGCGACGAAGCGGGCGAACGAGCTGATGGCGCATGCCTATGCCGACCTCTACGCCCTTCCCTCGACCGGGCTGCGCTTCTTCACGGTCTACGGGCCGCGCGGGCGCCCTGACATGGCCTACTGGAAGTTCACGGAGGCGGTGTTCGCTGGCCGACCGATCGAGATCTACAACCACGGCCGGATGCGGCGCGACTTCACCTATGTCGACGACATCGTGGAGGGCGTGGCGCGGGTGATCCCCACCGTCGCGGCGCCCGATCCGGCCTTCGACCGCCGGGCGCCGGACCCGGCCACGAGCTGGGCGCCGCACCGGGTGTTCAACATCGGCGCGCGGCGGCCGGAGCCGCTGATGACTCTGGTGGCGCTGATCGAGCGGTTCGCCGGGCGCGAGGCGGAGAAGGTGTTCCTGCCGATGCAGCCGGGCGACGTGGAGGAGACCTTCGCCGACGTCGACGCGCTGGAGGCGGCGACGGGCTTCGCGCCGTCGACGCCGCTCGAGGTCGGGATCGGGCGCTTCGTGGACTGGTACAGGCATTGGGCGGGAGTCTGAGCCGCGGGGCTGGCGCAGGGCCGCGCGGCGGCCGATGATCCGGGGCGAGGCCGACAAGGGAGGACGGGCGATGAAGCTCACGCTGCACCACGTCAACGTCAGCGGCGACGACGTGCCGGGGCTGGACGCGTTCTACCGGGACGTCCTCTTCCAGGACGACGTGCCGGAGATGCGCAGCCTGCCCTCGCTCGACGACGCGGCCTATGCCGGCCCGGTCGCCTTCCGCACCGACGGGCGGGTGCAGTTCCACCTCGCCCAGCTCGACCGGGAACTGGCGATGCGCGAAGGCAAGGCGATCAATCCGCTGGACAGGGGACATCTCGCCTTCCGGACCGAGGACATCGAGGCCTACAAACGGCATCTGGAGGCGCGCGGCGTGCGCTACGTCGACTACGGCACCACGTTCACGCGGCACTGGCACCAGATCTTCCTGCTCGACCCGGTCGGCACGGTGATCGAGGTGCATCAGGTGCTCGAAGGGGATATGTGACACCCATGACCGAAGCCCGCAGCGTCGCCCTCGGCCCGCTCTCCGTCTCCAACGCCTCGCCGCTGACGGTGATCGCGGGGCCCTGCCAGCTCGAGACGCTGGAGCACGCCCTGAGCATCGCGGAGACCATGGCGGAGGCCTGCGCCAAGGCGGGCGTCGGCTACGTCTTCAAGGCGAGCTACGACAAGGCGAACCGCACCTCGCTGAGCGGTCGGCGCGGGCCGGGGATGGCCGCCGGGCTGGAGATGCTGGCGGAGGTGCGCGCGCGGCTCGGCCTGCCGGTGCTGACCGACGTGCACGCGCCGGAGCAGTGCGCCCCGGCGGCGGAGGCGGTGGACGTGATCCAGATCCCCGCCTTCCTCTGCCGGCAGACGGACCTGCTGCTGGCGGCCGGAGAGACCGGGGCGGCGGTGAACGTCAAGAAGGGCCAGTTCCTCGCGCCCTGGGACATGGACAAGGTGGCCGAGAAGGTCGCCTCCACCGGCAACGACCGGATCCTGCTGACCGAGCGCGGCTCGAGTTTCGGCTACAACGCGCTGGTGACGGACATGCGCGCCCTGCCTCGCATGGCCGAGACCGGCTGGCCGGTGATCATGGACGCCACGCACGCGGTGCAGCAGCCGGGCGGCCTCGGCGGCTCCTCGGGCGGCGACCGGCGCTTCGCGCCGGTGCTGGCGCGAGCGGCGGTGGCGGTCGGCGTCGCCGGGGTGTTCATCGAGACGCACGAGGATCCGGACAACGCGCCGAGCGACGGGCCGAACATGATCCCGCTGGCGGAGATGCCGGCGCTGGTGGCGCGGCTCGCGGCCTTCGATCGCCTGGCGAAGCTTTAGCGGCGCGCGCCGCGCGGTCATTCGATCGGCGGCAGGGCCTTGAGATAGGCGGCGATCGCCTCGCGGTCCTCGGGCGGCAACCGAGAGGTGCCGCGCACCACCTCGACCATCGAGCCGCCGACGCTGTCGAAGTCGGGCGTGAAGCCCGTCTCGAGGTAGTAGGCGATGTCGGAGGACGACCAGGACAGCGCCGCGGGCGTGACGTCGGGGATCTTGCCCGGCCCGTCGGGGTTCGGCCCGCCCGCCATCCAGCGGTCGAGCTCGGCGCCGCCGAGCGGCCCGCGCGGGGTGTGGCATTCGGCGCAGTGGCCGATGCCTTCGGCGAGGACGCGGCCGCGCTCGGCTTCGCCGGAGAGGCCGGAGATCACCGGCTCGGGATGCAGGTTCAGCGCCTTCCAGACGCCGATGCCGGCGCGGAGGTTCCAGGGAAAGCCGATCTCGTGCGGGGCGGAAGGCGTCGGGTCCGCCGGAAGCGTCCGCAGATGCGCCCAGAGATCGAGGACGTCGCCGACCGCCATGCGCGAATAGGAGGGCCAGGGAAAGGCGGGGTAGTAGTGCGCACCCTCCGGCGAGACGCCGCGGAGCATCGCGGAGGCGAAGTCGCGCGCGCTCCAGCCGCCGATCCCGGCCTCGGGGTGGGGGGAGATGTTGGGGGCGAGGAAGGTCCCGAACTCGGTCTCGAAGCGGCGGCCGCCGGAGAGGACGCGCCGCGCCTCCCCTTCCGCGTCCGGAGCCGCGTGGCAGCCGACGCAGCCGCCGAGGGCGAGGAGGCGGGCGCCGTTTGCGGCGTCCGCCTCCTCGGGCGTCCAGCCGGCGGGAAGCGCGCCCTCGGCCAGCGGCCGGGGCGCGGTGACGGCCCAGCCGACCGCCGCGACCGCCGCCGCCGCGACGGCGACGACCGCGAGGAGCGCCGTGCGGCGCATCGCGATCAGTTCTTCTTGATGCGGTAGTCCTCGTGGCACGCCTTGCAGTCGCCGCCGAGGGTCTGCATCAGCGGGGCGAGGGCCGCGCGGTCCACCGGCGGGCTCTGCACCGCGACGTGAAGGTCGGCCACGAACTCCGCCAGCGACGCCTCGAAGCCGTCGCGGTCCGTCCAGATGGCGGGCGCGGCCGTGGTCTCGTGCCCCTCCTCGGAGCCGTCGGGGAAAAGGCCGGCATAGCCGGAGGCGGAGGCGATCATCGCGCGGAGCGACATCCGCGCGAGCGGCGCGTCGAACTCGATCTCGCCCTTGGCCATCTGGCCGAACGCCTTCATGCCGGCGCCGACCTGCTTCATGGAGGTCATGCGGAGCGTGATCGGATCGTCGAGATCCGGAACGACGACCTCCTCGGCGGGCGCGAGGCCCGGGGCGGCGAGGGCGAGCGCGAAGCTCAGGGCGGCGAGTCGGCGCATGGCGGATCCTCCAGGCTCTGCGTCGGCTGGCGGACCGACCCGGCCCGCATCAGAACGCTAACACGACCGCGAGGCGGAAATCGTTTCCGGTTCCGTCCAAGATCGTTTCGTCAGCGGGAGCCGACTGCGCGGCGCTCGATGCGCTCCTCGCGCGGCCACCCGGTCTCGAACAGGGCGCGCAGGATCAGCGCCCACAGCAGCAGCGCCCCCGCCTGATGCAGGATCGCCCAGTGCAACGGGGCGGCGTTCAGCACCGTGACGATTCCGACGGCGCTCTGCGCGATCAGCATCAGGACCACGGCGCCGGTCCAGCCGCGCGCGCCCTTGTGCGGCTGGCGCAGACAGCGGAGCCACCAGCCGAGGCCGAGCAGCAGCAGCGCGTAGCCGACGACGCGGTGGTTGAACTGCACCAGCGCCGGGTTCTCGAAGAAGTTGGTCCAGAGCGGGAGGTAGGCGAGGGCCTCCGACGGGATCCATTCGCCGCCCATGCGCGGCCAGTCGATGTAGCCGCGCCCGGCGTCGATGCCGGCGACGAGAGCGCCGAGCAGGATCTGCACGAAGGCGAGCGCCAGCACGGCCTGGCCGAAGAGACGCGGGCCGGAGAGGCGGCGCCGGCGGGCCTGCAGCAGCTCGGGCGCGTCGCGGCGGAGCTGGAAGCCGTAATGCAGCAGCAGCCCGAGGATGACGAAGGCGAGGCCGAGATGAGTGGCGAGCCGGTAGGAGGCGACGTCCACCATGTCGCCCGTCAGGCCGGAGGCGACCATCCACCAGCCGATCGCCCCCTGCAGGCCGCCGAGCGCGCCGAGCAGCAGGAAGCGCCCGGTCCAGCCGGGCGGGATGCTGCGGGTGGCGGCGAGCGTCAGGAAGCCCACGGCCCAGACCAGCCCGATGACGCGGCCGAACTGGCGATGGCCCCATTCCCACCAGTAGATGTACTGGAACTCGGAGAGGCTCATCCCCTTGTTCTGGAGCTGGTATTCGGGAATCGCGCGGTACTTGTCGAACTCCTCCCGCCAGCCCTCGGCCGTCATCGGCGGCACGGCGCCGGAGACCACGTTCCATTCGGTGATCGAGAGACCGGAGTCCGTGAGCCGGGTCATCCCCCCGACCAGCACCATCGCGGTGACGAGCACGGCGAGGAGGTTGAGCCAGAAGGCGGACCGGCGGCGGGCGCGGCGGCGGCGCGCCTCGGCCTCGCCCGGCTTCGGCGCGGCCGGCGCGGGCGCGGCGGCGGACACCTCCTCGAAGATGGCGCGGGGCTTGTTCATCACGGACGTTCCTCGGCGGGCCGGGCGCTCAGGCCCCGGTGCCCCCGACACATCGCCGCTCGCGCCCCATGGGGCAAGAGCGGCGCCCTGCCGCGCGTCAGTCGAGGAGCTCGGCCGCCTCCCCCTCGGAGGCGAGGACGATCAGTCCGGCCTCGGGCGTGCCGGTGACGCGGAGCACCATGCCTTGGAAGCGCACATAGCGTTCGCCGCGGTCGAGCGAGGGGAGGTCGTGGCGGGCCGCGTCGATCGGCGTCCAATCGGCGTCGTCGGGCAGCGGCCGGCCGACGGCCCAGTCGCGGCCCTCTTCGCGATCCACCACCTCGCTCTCGCCGGAGGCCTGCCCGGAGCTCTGCCCGGAGGCCTGCCCGGCGAGCGCGAGCGCGGCGGCGAGGCCGAGCGCGAGGCCGGCGAGCCCGGCGACGGCGGCCGGCGCCGGATCGGCGGGCGCGCGGTCGCGGGCGGCGACGGCGGTGCGGGCGGGGGAGCGGCGCATGGCGGGCCTCCTCGGTTGCGGCTCGGCGGCCGGCGGGGGGCGCGTCAGGAGGCGCGCCGGCGCTTCTCGGCCAGGGCGCGCACCACGCCGTGCAGGGTGCGCACCTCCGCATCCGTCAACGGCGCCCGCAGGAACAGGTTCCTGAGATTGGTCGTCATCGCCGGTCGCTTCTCCGGCGGATGGAAGAAGCCGGTGTCGTCCAGCTCGCCCTCGAGCCGGTCGAGGAGGTGCAGCACCATCCGCCGCGTCGCCGGGCCGGCGGGGCCGGGATCGAAGCTCTCGAGCGGCGCCTCGGAGGACTGGCGCCCCCATTCGTAGCTGGTCAGCAGCACGCATTGCGCGAGGTTGAGCGACGGGAACTCCGGGTTCGCCGGCACGGTGACGATGGTATGGGCCAGCAGCACGTCCTCGTTGGCGAGACCGGAGCGTTCGGGACCGAAGAGGAACCCGACGCGCTCGCCCCGCGCGAGGCGGGCGCGGGCGTCGGCGATCGCGGCCTCGGGCGTCATCACGGGCTTGGTCATCTCCCGCGGGCGGGCGGTGGTGGCGTAGACGTGGGTGAGGTCGGCGACGGCGTCCGCGGTGTCGTCGTGCAGGCTCGCGGCTTCGAGCACGCCGCCGGCGCCCGAGGCCATCGCCTCGGCCCGGGGGTTGGGCCAGCCGTCGCGCGGCGCGACGAGGCGCATCTCCTCCAGCGCGAAGTTGCGCATGGCGCGGGCCGCGGCCCCGATGTTCTCGCCCATCTGGGGCTCGACGAGGACGACGGCGGGTTTCGGGATCTCGGTCATGCGGGTCCTTCGATCGGGGCGGCGCGGACGGCCCATAGGCTCGATTCCGGCGCGCCCGTCCATGGCAACGCGGCGAGGCCGGGGCGTTCGGCGGCGTTCATGCGCCGGATCGCCCAGGCGCTGGACCAGATCGGGCGGAGGCCCCCGGCGAAGAGCCAGGGCGCGAGGCCGAGCTGCTCGGAATAGCCGCGCCAGGCCCAGTCGGCGGGGTAGGGGTCCGGCAGGAACACGTCGTGGACGTGGACGCGCACGCCCGGGGCGAGGCGCGGCAGGATTCGGTTGAGGATCAGGTCGACGTCGGTGCCGGGGTGCAGGATGTGCGAGGAGTCGAACACCGCCATGTCGCCGGCGGCGAGCGCGTCGAAGAGCGGCAGGTGCTCCGGTCCGAGCAACGCTTCGACGGTGCGGAGCGGGAGGTCTCGGATCGGCGCGCGGGGCGCCGGGTCGATGCAGAGATGCTCGGCGCGCGCGCCCGCGTCGCGCAGGGCGCGGGCGAGGAAGCGGGTGGAGTGGCCCGAACCGACCTCGACGATGCGGCGCGGCGGGACGTCGCGGGCGAGGACGTAGGCCGCGGCGCCGTCGGCGCGTGGGAACCAGGTCTGCGTCCACCGCGGCTCCGGCGCGGGGCCGTCGAAGGCGGCGAGGGTTTCGGCGTGATCGTCGATGCGGTCCAGCAGCTTGGCGAAGGCGGGCTCGGCGGCCTCGAAGCTCGGGGCGAGTTCGGGATGGCCCGGCGCGGGGTCGGGGACGGCGTCCGCATGGCGGTAGGGGATGAAGATCCCGCGCGGGCGGCGGCCGAGAAGGGTGGCGAGGCCGAGCTTGCGCCACCTCCAAGGTCGTCTTGCCATGCCACCCTTCCTTCTGTATGCGACCGCATACCGAACGCTGGCCGCCGCGCCCGGCCGCCGGAGCGCCATCAAGGGGAAGCCGATGTCGAGAATCAAGGTCGAGAACCCCGTCGTCGAGCTCGACGGCGACGAGATGACCCGGATCATCTGGGACTTCATCAAGAAGAAGCTGATCGAGCCCTATCTCGACGTCGAGCTGCTGTACTACGACCTCGGCATCGAGGAGCGCGACCGCACCGACGATCAGATCACGGTGGACGCCGCGAACAAGATCAAGGAGGTCGGCGTCGGCGTGAAATGCGCCACCATCACGCCGGACGAGGCGCGGGTGGAGGAGTTCGGGCTGAAGCGCATGTACCGCTCGCCGAACGGCACGATCCGCAACATCCTCGGCGGCGTGATCTTCCGCGAGCCGATCATCTGCAGGAACGTGCCGCGGCTGGTGCCGGGCTGGACGCAGCCGATCGTCGTCGGCCGTCACGCCTTCGGGGACCAGTACCGCGCCACCGACTTCCGCTTTCCGGGCGCCGGCACGCTGACCATCAAGTTCGTCGGCGAGGACGGCCAGATCATCGAGCACGAGGTGTTCCAGGCCCCGGGCTCGGGCGTCACGATGGCGATGTACAACCTCGACGATTCGATCCGCGACTTCGCGCGGGCCTCGATGAACTACGGGCTGTCGCGGGGCTTCCCGGTCTATCTCTCCACCAAGAACACGATCCTCAAGGCCTATGACGGGCGCTTCAAGGACATCTTCCAGTCGATCTACGAGACCGAGTTCGAGGACCTCTTCAAGAAGGCCGGCATCACCTACGAGCATCGCCTGATCGACGACATGGTCGCCTGCGCCATGAAGTGGAACGGCGGCTACGTCTGGGCCTGCAAGAACTACGACGGCGACGTGCAGTCCGACACGGTGGCGCAGGGCTTCGGCTCGCTCGGCCTGATGACCTCGGTGCTGATGACGCCGGACGGGAAGATCGTGGAATCCGAGGCCGCGCACGGCACCGTGACGCGCCATTACCGCCAGCATCAGGCGGGCAAGGAGACCTCGACCAACTCCATCGCCTCGATCTTCGCCTGGACCGGCGGGCTGAAGCATCGCGCCAAGCTCGACGACAACGCGGCGCTCAAGACCTTCGCCGAGACGCTGGAGCGGACCGTGGTGGAGACGGTCGAGTCGGGCGACATGACCAAGGATCTCGCGCTGCTGGTGGGGCCGGACCAGAAGTGGCTGACCACGATGGGCTTCCTCGAGAAGGTGGACGAGAACCTGAACAAGGCGCTCGCCGGCTGAGGCCGGGCGGCGCGAGGGCGGGCGGCCCGGGCGGCGACGTCCGGGCCGCCTGCGTGTCCGGACCGGCGGATTGCCGGCGCGCCGCCGCGGCCCCATCTCCGGCGAGAGCGAGACGGAGGGCGCCATGACCTATCCCGAAAGGCCCGCACCGGGCGGCGTCTGGCGCACCGGCCGGCCGCCGGGGCACGGGCCGGCGATGCTGGTCTACGTGCTGTTCCTGCTCGGCTTCGCCGTCCCGCTGGCGGCGATCGGCGGGCTGATCGTCGCCTACGTCAAGCGCGACGAGGCCGATCCGGTCGCCGCGGCGCATCTCGACTTCCAGATCCGCACCTTCTGGCTCGGGCTGTTGGCGATGGTCGTCGGTGGGATCCTGACGCTGGTGCTCGTCGGCTGGCTGGTTCTGGCGGTCTGGACGGTCTGGACGCTGGCGCGGACGATCAGCGGCATGATCCGCCTGGACGAGGGCCGGCCGGTGCGCGACCGCGAGACGCTGGCCTTCCTCGCCTGACGCGCGGGGTGGCGGGACGGGGGCGCGGCCCCTAGGGTCGAAGACCGCAGCGGACGCGGAAGGAAACGGTCATGTGCGGCTTCGTCTGTCTCTGGCATGTCGGCGACGCGGACCTCGCCTCCCGAATGATCGAACGCATCTCGCATCGCGGGCCCGACGCCACCGAGGTCGTCGGCCTCGAGGGCGGCGACGTGACCATGGCGCATTGCCGCCTCGCCATCATCGGACCGGAGGACGGGCGTCAGCCGATCTTCCGCGGGCGCGACGTGGTGGTGGCGAACGGCGAGATCTACAACCACGCCGATCTCCGCGCGATCCTCGGCGACGCCAGCTTCGAGACGGCCTCGGATTCGGAGACGATCCTGCACCTGTTCCGCTCGGGCGCGCTGCGCTGGATCGACCGGCTGGACGGGATGTTCGCCTTCGTGCTGGCGACGCGCGAGCGGGTGATCGCGGCGCGCGACCCCCTCGGCATCAAGCCGCTGTTCATGGCGCGCGCCGGGGGCGGGCTGGTCTTCGCGAGCGAACTGAAGGCGTTCGACGGCATGGACCTCGGCGCGATCGAGGCGATTCCGCCGGGGACGCTGTTCGACAGCCGCGACGGCTGGCGGCAGTGGTACCGCACGCCGCAGGGCGCGGCGGCGGCCGAGCCTGGGCTCGACGCGGGCCGCGTGGCGCGCGAGCTGCGGCTGGTGCTCGAGGAGGCCGTCGCGAAGTGGAGCGTGGCGGACGTTGAGGTGGGCGCCTTCCTCTCCGGCGGACTCGACAGCTCGATCATCGCGGCGCTGGCGGCGGCGCAGCGGCGGGAGGCGGGCAAGCCGCCGCTTCGCACGTTCGCGGTGGGGGCCGGGGGCTCGCCCGACCTGATCGCGGCGCGAGCGGTGGCGGCGCATGTCGGCTCGATGCACCGGGAGCGGACCTTCACGGCGCGGGACGTGGCGGAGGCCCTGCCGCATGTCGTCTACCATCTGGAGAGTGCGGACGTCGACCTGGTGCGGAGCGCCGTGCCGACCCTGTTCGCCGCGCGGCTGGCGCGGGAGAGGGTGAAGGCGGTGCTGACCGGCGAGGGCGCGGACGAACTTTTCGCGGGCTACGCCTATCACCACGCCTATGTCGACGATCCGCGGGCCTTGGCGGACGAGCTGACGCGCAGCCTGAACGCCATGCACAACATCAACCTGCAGCGCGTGGACCGGGTGACGATGTCGGAGAGTCTGGAAGCGCGGACGCCGTTTCTCGACCGCGATCTGATCGACTTCGCGCAGTCGATCCCGGCCTCGTTGAAGCTGCGGCGGACCGATCCGGCCGCCGAGGAGAGCACGGGCGCGACGACGGAGAAGTGGATCCTGCGCAAGGCCTGCGCCGATCTGCTGCCGCCGGAGCTGGTCTGGCGGCGGAAGGCCCAGTTCGACGAGGGCTCGGGCGCGGTCGACGCGCTGCAGGCGGCGCTGAGGCGCTGGCTCGGCGGCGAGGGGCCGGTGAGCCGAGAGGCCGAAGGCGCGCTCTACGAGCGCCTGCTCCGGGAGCGTTACGCGGATCCGGAGCTGATCCTTTCGCAGGCCGGAGCCTGGGCCTCGCCGGAGCGCGTGAGCGTCTAGGGGCCGCCCGGCCGCGCGGCCGGACGGCGGAACGGCGTCAGGCTTCGAGCACGTCGTCCGGGCCGTCGCCGTCTTCGTCGCCCCCGCGGGGCGCGTCGAACTCGAGGCCGTGGGCGGCGCGGATCTTGTCCTCGATCTGCCAGGCGACGTCGGGATTGTCCCTGAGGAACTGCTTGGCGTTCTCGCGGCCCTGTCCGATGCGCTGGTCGCCGTAGGAGAACCAGGAACCGGACTTCTCGACCACGCCGGCCTTGACGCCGAGATCGATGAGCTCGCCGGTCTTGGAGATGCCCTCGCCGTACATGATGTCGAACTCCACCTGCTTGAACGGCGGGGCGACCTTGTTCTTCACGACCTTGACGCGGGTGCTGTTGCCGACGACCTCGTCGCGGTCCTTGATCGCGCCGATGCGGCGGATGTCGAGCCGGACCGAGCTGTAGAACTTCAGCGCGTTGCCGCCGGTGGTGGTCTCGGGCGAGCCGAACATCACGCCGATCTTCATGCGGATCTGGTTGATGAAGATCACCATGCACTTGGAGCGGCTGATCGAGCCGGTCAGCTTGCGCATCGCCTGGCTCATCAGGCGCGCCTGCACGCCGACGTTGGAGTCGCCCATGTCGCCTTCGAGCTCGGCCCGCGGCGTCAGCGCGGCAACCGAGTCGACCACGACGACGCTGACCGCGCCGGAGCGCACGAGCGTGTCGGTGATCTCGAGCGCCTGCTCGCCCGCGTCGGGCTGGGAGATCAGCAGCTCGTCGACGTCCACGCCCAGCTTGCGGGCGTAGGAGGGATCGAGCGCGTGCTCGGCGTCGACGAAGGCGCAGATGCCGCCGAGCTTCTGCTCCTCGGCGATCGAATGCAGGGCGAGGGTGGTCTTGCCCGAGGATTCGGGCCCGTAGATCTCGATGATGCGGCCCTTCGGCAGGCCCCCGATGCCGAGGGCGATGTCGAGTCCGATGGAGCCGGTCGAGACCGCCTCGATGTCCATCACCTGGCGCTCGCCGAGCTTCATGATGGAGCCCTTGCCGAAGCTCCGCTCGATTTGCGCCAGCGCCGAGTCCAGAGCCTTGCGCTTGTCCATGCCGCCCTTCTCCGCGAGGTCGAATACGTTCTGACCCATTCGTCTGCCTCTTTCACCGTGTCGCACGAGGGCGCCGGCTCCGCCAGTCGTCACCCCGCGTCTTTTCGTTGCCCGAAGGCTAACACGGAGAACGTTAGGCGAACATAGGGAAAGTTCGCGCCGCCGAGAGGAGACTGCGGGGACGAGGGTTTACGTTCGGTAAACGTCAGGCGCGGGTCGTCCGGAAGGCACGGCGCGGAGGGCGGCCCCTCGCCGCCGCGCCGCCGGCTCAGCCGAGACGGCCGTGGCAGTGCTTGTACTTCCTGCCCGAGCCGCAGGGGCACGGCTCGTTGCGGCCGACGCGACCCCAGCTCTCGGGGTCCGCGGGGTCCTTGACCGGCGCGACGTCGGCTGCGCCCGCGCCCGCGGGTTCGAGCTCCCTCGCAGGTCTCGCGGCCACGGCGGCGGACGGGTGGCTGGCGGCGGCGGCGTCGGCCTCGGCGGTGCGGTCCTGCATCTGCTGCTCGAGGGCCGCGCGCCGCGCCTCGACGTCCTCCTGACGCATCAGCTGGACGAGCGCGAGCTGGCGCGTGACCTCCTTGCGCAGGCGCGAGAGCAGCCCCTCGAAGAGCGCGAAGGCTTCGGTCTTGTATTCGTTCAGCGGGTCGCGCTGAGCGTAGCCGCGGAAGCCGACGACCGAGCGCAGATGCTCGAGCGTGACGAGGTGCTCGCGCCAGTTGCGGTCGATGGTCTGGAGCAGCACCGACTTCTCGATCTGGCGCATGATCTCGGGGCCGTAGTTGGCGGCCTTCTGGGCGGCGAGACCGTCGACGGCCTTGTAGAGCCGCTCGCGGATCTCCTCGTCGTCGACGCCCTCCTCGGCGGCCCAGTCCTGCACCGGGAAGGCGCGGCCGAAGGTCTCCTCGACCTCGCGGGCGAGGCCCTCGACGTCCCACTGGTCGGCGTAGGCGCGTTCGGGCACGTGTTCGGCCACGAGGTCGTCGACGACCTGGTGGCGCATCTCGCGCACCGTCTCCTCGACGTCGTCCGCCTCCATGATCTCCCGGCGCTGGGCGAAGATCGCCTTGCGCTGGTCGTTCATCACGTCGTCGAACTTGAGCAGGTTCTTGCGGATGTCGAAGTTGCGCGCCTCGACCTTGCCCTGCGCCTTCTCCACCGCCTTGTTGACCCAGGGGTGGACGATGGCCTCGCCCTCGCGCAGCCCGAGGCGGCGCAGCATCGAATCCATGCGCTCCGAACCGAAGATGCGCATCAGGTCGTCGTCGAGGCTGAGGAAGAAGGTGGAGCGGCCGGGATCGCCCTGACGGCCGGAGCGGCCGCGCAGCTGGTTGTCGATGCGCCGGCTCTCGTGCCGTTCGGTCGCGATCACCCAGAGGCCGCCGGCGTCGACGGCGCGCTGGCGGTCGCCCTTCGTCTCCTCGGCGAGGCGGGCCTGGATCGCGTCGATCTCCTCGGGCTCGGTCGCGCCCCGCTCGGCGGCGATCTCCCGCGCCATCATCTCGAGGTTGCCGCCGAGCTGGATGTCGGTGCCGCGCCCGGCCATGTTGGTCGCGATGGTTACGGCGCCGGGCACGCCGGCCTTGGCGACGATGTAGGCCTCCCGCTCGTGATGGCGGGCGTTGAGGACCTGGTGCGGCAGCGGCTTGCCGGCCTTGGCGTGCTTCTCGAGATGCGCCGCGGTGTCGGAGAGGCGGGTGCGCAGCTCCTCCTCCTTCGGCGGCAGCTCGCGCGCCTGGGCGCGGACGGCGCCCGCGGTCTCCTCGAGGTATTTCGGATCCGAGAGCAGGCGCGAGAGCTGCTCGGACTTCTCGATCGACGTGGTGCCGACGAGCGCGGGCTGGCCGCGGCGATGGGCGTCGGCGATCGCCTCGACCACGGCGCGGTGCTTCTCCGCGGCGGAACGGAACACCTGATCGTCCTCGTCCTCCCGCGCGATGGGCAGGTTGGTCGGGATCTCCACCACGTCGAGACCGTAGATCGAGGCGAACTCCTCGGCCTCGGTGGTCGCGGTGCCGGTCATGCCGGCGAGCTTGTCGTAGAGGCGGAACAGGTTCTGGAAGGTGATCGAGGCGAGGGTGACGTTCTCGGGCTGGATCTCCACGCCCTCCTTCGCCTCCAGCGCCTGATGCAGGCCGTCGCCGAAGCGCCGGCCCTCCATCATGCGTCCGGTGAACTCGTCGATGATCACCACGCGGCCGTTCCGGACGATGTAGTGCTGGTCCTTCTGGAACAGCCGGTGCGCGCGCAGCGCCTGATTGGCGTGGTGGACCAGGGTTACGGAGCCCGGATCGTAGAGCGAGGCGTCCTCCTCGAGGAGGCCGGCCTCGCGCATCAGCGCCTCGATCGCCTCGTTGCCCTCGTCGGTGAAGTTGGCCGAGCGCTGCTTCTCGTCGATCTCGACGTGCTCGGACGAGAGCTTCGGGATCAGGGCGTCGACGGCGCGGTAGAGGTCGGCCGAATCCTCGGCCGGACCGGAGATGATCAGCGGCGTGCGCGCCTCGTCGACGAGGATCGAATCGACCTCGTCCACGATGGCGAAGGCGTGGCCGCGCTGAACCATGTCCTCCAGCCGGTACTTCATGTTGTCGCGCAGGTAGTCGAAGCCGAGCTCGTTGTTGGTGGCGTAGGTGACGTCGCAGGCGTAGGCCGCCTGCCGCGCCGCGTCGTCGAGACCGGGCACGACGACGCCGGTCGTGAGGCCGAGGAAGCCGTAGACGCGGCCCATCCACTCGGCGTCGCGGCGGGCGAGGTAGTCGTTGACGGTCACGACGTGCACGCCCTGGCCGGCGATGGCGTTGAGATAGACGGGGAGCGTGGCGACGAGGGTCTTGCCCTCGCCGGTCTTCATCTCGGCGATGCGGCCCTGATGCAGGACCATGCCGCCGACGAGCTGCACGTCGAAGGGCCGCAGGCCGAGCGCGCGCTTCGCGGCCTCCCGCGCCACGGCGAACGCCTCCGGCATCAGCGCGTCGAGGCTTTCGCCCTCGCCGTGGCGGCGGCGGAACTCGTCTGTCTTGGCGCGGAGGGCCTCGTCGGAGAGGGCGGAGATCTCGGGCTCGAGCGCGTTGATCTCGGCCACGCGGCGCGTCAGGGCCTTGACCTTGCGGTCGTTCGCGGTCCCGAAGATCTTCCTGGCGGCGGCGCCCAGCATGCTCGCGATCCCTCGTCGTGGCCGGCTGCGTCCGGCGCGGGTGACGCCCGCGGCCGGCCTCGCGGCGGCCCCGGGACGATGCGCCTCTCGACCCCCGGGTCGGGCCCCGGCGGGGCGCTTGCATGGGGTGGGGACGAGGCGTTATGGGTCGGGCCGGACGGCCGGTCCGACCGGCTGTGGCCGCATGTAAGAGGCGGGTCGGAGGCTGTCAACGCGCCCGCTCCGCGGGACCGCCTCGCCGAGGCGGCGGGCCCGCCGCCCGCAATCACGATCGGGAGACGCAGATGACCCTCCGCCCCGCCGCTTTCCGCGCGGCCGCGACCGCCGCCGCCCTCACGCTCGCCGCGCCCGCCTTCGGGCAGGACGAGACCGCGCCGCCCGCGGCCGACCCCGCGCAGGTGGTCGCCACCGTGGACGGCGCCGAGATCACCCTCGGCGAGATCATCCTGATGCGACGCAACCTGCCGGAGCAGTATCAGCAGCTGCCGGAGGAACAGCTCTACACCGCCCTGGTCGAGCAGGCGGTGAACCAGACGCTGATGGCCGAGCGCGGTCGCGCCGAAGGCGCCGAGGACCTGCCGATCGCCGCCGCGCGCCGCGCCGTGGGCGAGCGCAACTTCCTCGCCGAGACGGCGATGCGCACGATCGTGGAGGAGGCCACCGATGAGGCGGCCCTGCGCGCGATCTACGAGGAGCGCTACGGCGACGCCGAGCCGACCCGCGAGGTGAAGGCGAGCCACATCCTCGTCGAGAGCGAGGCGCTGGCCGAGGAGATCAAGGCCGAGATCGAGGGCGGCCGGCCCTTCGAGGAGGCCGCGGCGGAGCACGGCACGGACGGCACGGCGCAGCGGGGCGGCGATCTCGGCTGGTTCTCGAAGGAGCGGATGGTGGAGCCCTTCGCCGAGGCGGCCTTCGCGGCGCCGGAGGGCGAAGTGACCGGCCCCGTCGAGACCGATTTCGGCTGGCACCTGATCCTGGTCACCGGATCGCGCGAGGTTCCGGTGCCGGACTTCGATGAGGTGCGGCAGGATCTGGCGCGCGAAGCGGCCCAGGAGGCGGCCGAGGCGGCCGTGGCCGAGGCGCGCGAGGACGCCGAGATCGAACTGACCGAGACGCCGCCGGCGCCGGGCGCGATCCAGCGCGACGACCTGCTCTTCGCCGAGTGAGCAGGGGTGCGGAGGGGGCGATGGACGTCGAGGCGGCGCGGTCGCGCCTGACGGCGCTGAAGGCCGAGGTCCGGGCGCTGGAACGGGACATCAAGGCGGCGGCGGGACACGCCCGCTCGCCTCTCGCTCCGGCGGCGTTTCCCGAGCTTCCGGCGGTGAAGGGCGCGCGCTTCGCCGCGGCCGAGGCCGGGGTGCGCTACCGCGGGCGGGACGACGTGATGCTCGCCCTGCTCGACGCCGGAACGGCGGTGGCGGCGGCGCTCGCCACCTCGGCCACGCGGGCTGAACCGGTGCGCTGGTGCGAGCGGCTGCGGGCCGCCCCCGCACCGGACGGGCCGCAGGCGATCCTCGTCAACGCCGGCAACGCCAACGCCTTCACCGGCGACGCCGGGGTGGAGTCGGTGGCGGCCCTGGCCGAGGCGACGGCGCGGACGGCGGGGGTGAGCTCCGAGGCGGTCTGGATGGCCTCGACCGGCGTGATCGGCGAGCCGCTGCCGCATCAGCGGATCGCGGCGGTCCTGGACGGGCTGGTCGCCGGGCTTTCCGAGGACCGGGCGGACGACGCCGCGCGGGCGATCATGACCACCGACACCTTCCCCAAGGGCGCCGGCGAGC
The DNA here is from genome assembly GCA_041685625.1 of Paracoccaceae bacterium. Classification (GTDB taxonomy): domain Bacteria; phylum Pseudomonadota; class Alphaproteobacteria; order Rhodobacterales; family Rhodobacteraceae; genus Albimonas. The sequence goes on from JAWLFJ010000064.1 coordinate 19,400, forward strand.
GTCTGACGCTGGACGGGCGGGAGGTCTCCGTGGCCGGGTTCTGCAAGGGCTCCGGCATGATCGCGCCGGACATGGCGACGATGCTGGCCTTCGTCTTCACCGACGCGCCGGTGGCGCGCGACCTGTTGCAGACGATGCTCGGGCGGCTCTGCCACCGCAGCTTCAACGCGGTGACGGTGGACGGCGACGCCTCGACCTCGGACACGCTGCTGCTGGCGGCGACGGGGGGCGCGGGGGGCGAGCCGATCCGCGACCAAGGCGATCCGCGCGCCGAGACGCTGGAGGCGGCGCTGGCGCGGGTGATGGGCGATCTCGCCCGGCAGGTGGCGCGTGACGGCGAGGGCGCCTCGAAATTCGTGACGGTGCGGGTGACGGGCGCGGTCTCAGAGGGCTCCGCCCGGCGGGTGGCGAAGGCGATCGCCGAGTCTCCGCTGGTGAAGACCGCGATCGCCGGGGAGGATCCCAACTGGGGCCGCGTGGTGATGGCCGTCGGCAAGGCCGGCGAGCCCGCCGAGCGCGACCGGCTGACGATCCGCTTCGGCGACGTGCTGGTGGCCGAGCGCGGCTGGGTGGCGCCGGGTTACCGGGAGGCCGACGGCGCGGCGGTGATGAAGGCGGACGAGATCGCGATCACGGTGGATCTCGGCCTCGGCGAGGGCGAAGCGACCGTCTGGACCTGCGATCTGACGCACGGCTATGTCGACATCAACGCCGATTACCGGAGCTGACGCGCGCCCCCTGGTGCTGGTCGCCGCCTGCGCGCTCGTCGATCCCGACGGGCGCGTGCTGGTGGCGCAGCGACCCGAGGGCAAGGCGATGGCCGGGCTCTGGGAGTTTCCCGGCGGCAAGGTGGAGCCGGGCGAGTCGCCCGAGACCTGCCTGATGCGCGAGCTCGAAGAGGAGCTGGGGCTGCGGACCTGGGCGAGCTGCCTCGCGCCGCTGACCTTCGCGAGCCATGCCTACGAGGCCTTTCACCTGCTGATGCCGCTCTTCATCTGCCGGCGCTGGGAGGGCGCGCCGGCCGGGCGCGAGGGTCAGGCGCTGCGCTGGGTGCGGCCGGCGGCGCTGCGCGAGCTCGAGATGCCGCCGGCCGACCTGCCGCTGATTCCGGTGCTGCGCGACTGGCTCTGACGTCGGCGTCCGCGTCGGCGCCTCCGGATCGGCCCCGCGACGGCGCCGGACCGGCTGCTCGTCCCGGCTGCAAGGCTGGCGAGACCGGTGGACGGGAGGGCGGACGGTCGCCCGGCTTCGCGCGGGTGGTGCGGGCGTTCGGGGCCGGGCCTTGCCGGAGAAGCGCCTGATCCCGAGCGGATCGGCCGGCGGCGTCGTCGTATTGACCGACGAGCGTGGAGCCGATCGATGCCCTTATCGTCTCGGCGGAGCCGCCCGGCGTCCGATTTCGTGGATGCGAGGGATGCGACGGATGCGACGGATGCGAGGTGTAGCGTGACCCTTGAGGTGCAGATGGACACCCGCAAGAACCTCGCGACTTGAGTGCCGTTCGGCGCAGCCGGCGCATTGGACGGCGTTCCGGTCCCGGCTCTTGGCGATCGAGGGGCGCTGCGGCCCCTCCGAGGCGATGTCGGACGGAATCATCCCATGGAGCGCCGGCGTTCGTGGAAGACGAGGCGGTCGAAGTCCTAGGCGAGTTTCGCCAGCGTCGGTTTCGCTTCGGCCCGAGCCAGCCCGATGGTGCGGATGAGGAGCCCGAAGCGGGTCTTCCGATGAGCGAAGACGTGCTCGACCGCGGCGCGGATGGCGGACGTCTTCGCGTTGGCCCGCGCCACGTTCCGCGGCATCGGCCGGCCCGCCGGCTTGCGGCGGTGGATGCGGCTGGTCAGCGTCCGATCCGCGAGCCATCGCTCGTTGCGCTGCGAGCGGCAGGCCGTGTCGGCCCAGGCCTCGGAGCCGGTGTTCTCCGGGCTGACCAGCCGCCTGAGCCGGCGGCTGGCCACGGCGCTCCGCCGGAGCGACCCGGCGAGCTTCGACGCCTTCGTCGAGGGCGCGCCGCCCGCCTTCGCGCATCTCTTGCGGCCCTCGGGCGCCGCGCGCGCGCTCGACGCGGCCGGCGGCTCCGGCGAGGCCCGCGGCGACGACGCGGCTCGGATCGCGCAACGGCTCGGCCCCGATCCGCGCGCCCTCGAAGGCG
>JAWLFJ010000188.1:0-5253 GCA_041685625.1 Paracoccaceae bacterium
GGCGCGGAGGCGGGGCGCCGGGCCGCCGCGGCGGTGCGCGAGGGGCGCGCGGCGGCGGCGCCGGCGCCGGCGCCGGAAGCTTGACTGCCCGTGCTCACGGGAATCGGGCAACCTTGACCCCGATGAACCGGATCGCCCCCCAAGGCCCCGCGCCGGCCGACGCCGAGGTCCCCCTCGCGCGGCTCGAGCGCTTCGTGCTCGGAGAGCCGCCGCCGCGCCGTCTCGGGCGCCGCAGCCTCGAGGCGATCGAGGGCATGCACGCCTCGAGCGAGATCCTCGTCTGCTGCCTGCAGTTCGGCGCCGTCGCGTTCTTCGGGACCGTCTACGCGCTCACGCCCAAGGCCTTCCCGCCCTCGGTCCCGTTCGAGCCGGTGCCGGCGGTGCTGGCGCTCTACGCGCTGATCACCGCGATCCGGTTCGGCTTCGCGCTGGCCGGGCGGCTGACGCGGCCCTTCGTGCTCATCTCGGCCGTGGTCGACGTCGCGGTGCTGATGGTCACGATCTGGAGCTTCCATCTGCAATACGGCGTCGAGCCGGCGGTCTATCTGAAGGCGCCGACGCTGCTCTACGTCTTCATCCTGATCGCGATCCGCGCCCTCCGGCTCGAGGCCGCGCCGCTGGTCGCGGCGGGGATCGCGGCCATGCTCGGCTGGGGCGCGCTCTTCGGCTACGCGCTGGAGGAGGCGGGGCCCGAGGCGGTGACGCAGGACTGGGCGGTCTACATGACCTCGGCGCGCATCCTGGTCGGGGCGGAGATCGACAAGCTCATCGCCATCGCCTCGACGACCGGCGTGCTCGCGGTCGCGGTCACGCGGGCGCGCCGGCTGATGCTGCGCGAGGCGGCGGAGCGGCGGGCGACGGAGGATCTCTCGCGCTTCTTCGCGCCGGGCGTCGCCGAGACGATCCGGGAGGCGGATCTCGACTTCTCGCGTCCCGGCGCGCGGCGCGAGGCGACGGTGATGATGGTCGATCTCGCCGGCTTCACCGCGCTCTCGGCGCGGATGACGGCGGAGGAGACGCTGGCGGTGCTCGCCGACTATCACGCGCGGGTGGTGCCGCTGATCCACGCCCATGGCGGGGCCATCGACAAGTATCTCGGCGACGGCATCCTCGCGACCTTCGGCGCGGTGCGCGCGGACGAGGATCACGGACGCCGCGGCCTCGCCGCGCTCGCCGCGATCCTCGGGGCGGGCGCCGCCTGGGCCGCGGAGCGCCGCGCCGCCGGCCTGCCGGAGGCCGAGGTCCGCGCCGCGATGGATCGGGGTCCGGTGACGCTGGGCGTGGTCGGCGTCGACGGGCGCTACGAGTTCACCATCATCGGCGACGTGGTGAACCGGGTGGCGAAGCTGGAGAAGCTGTGCCGGACGCTCGACGCCGCCGCGCTGGTGACGGCGCGCGCCTTCGAGGCGGCCGGCGGCGAGCCCGGCCCCGGCCTCGCGGTGCGGCGCGTCGAAGGCCGGCTGCCCGAGCTCGGCGAGGAGACCGAGCTGGTGGCGCTCGACCCGCGCCGCGAGGACGCCGCCTGACGGCCGCCGGGACGGTCAGGCCCGGTGTTCGGGGTTCTCGAAGTCGAAGCGGCAGCCCGCCTTCCACGCCTCGCGGTCGTTGCCGTGGCGGGGCAGGCCGCCCGCGTCGCGCAGCATCCGGGCCATGTGCAGCAGGTTCCAGGTCATGATCGTCAGGTTGCGCTGGGTGAAGTCGTTGTCGAAGCCGGCCGGCCCGTCCTCGGTCGGATCCCCGTAGGAGGGGCCGGGCCCCGCCTCGCCGATCCAGCCGCAGTCGGCCTGCGGCGGGATCGCGTAGCCGAGATGCTGCAGCGCGTAGAGGATCGTCATCGCGCAGTGCTTCACGCCGTCCTCGTTGCCGGTGATCACGGCCCCGGCGGTGCGGCCGTAGAACACGCTCTGGCCCTTGTCGTTGAGCAGCCCCGACATGCCGTAGAGCCGCTCGATAAGCAGCCGGCAGACCGAGCTCTCCTCGCCGAGCCAGATCGGCGTGCCGACCAGCAGCACGTCCGCCTCGCGGATCCGCGCCCAGAGTTCGGGCCAGGCGTCGCGCGCGGCGCCGTGCTCGGTCATGTCCGGCTGCACCCCGAAGGCCACGGGATGCGAGGCGAGATGGATGCGGTCCACCGCGACGCCGACGCGCTCCATGATCGCCTCGGCCGCCGACATCAGCCGGCCGGTGTGGGAGGCGTCGGGCTCCGCCTTCAGCGTGCAGTTGACGCTGACCGCGCGCAGGTCGCCGTAGTCCGCGGGCGCCGCGTCGCAGAGCGCGGCCTGTCGGTCGTCGAGGGTCATGCGGCCTCCTGTCGTCCGTTCCGCCTCACCAGCGCAGCGCCCGCGGGCCGAGCGCCGCCCCCGCCGCCGCGATCACCGAGAGCGCCCCGCCGTAGCCGAGCGCCACCAGCAGCGGATCGTCCGCCGGGCACCAGAGCGCGTAGGCCATCGCCGCGATCCCGCCCGAGGCGAGCCCCGCCGCCGCCCCGGCCGCGGCGGGCCGCGTCACCGCCCCGGCGCGCAGCGCCGCGAGGCTCGCCGCCAGCGGCAGCGCCGCGAGCGGCAGCACCGGCCAGACGCAGTGCAGCGCCCCGGAGACGGCCGCGCCGAGCGGCGCGGCGACCGGCGCCGTCGCCGGCAGCAGCACGCCCGCCGCCGCCACGGCGCCGAGCGCGACGAGCGCCGGCGCGAGGCCCCGCACCCCGCCTCCCGGCCGCGCCAGCCCGGCCGCGAGCCGCGCCGCGGCGAGGGCGACGAGGGCCCCGCCGAAGACCTTGAGCGCCCCGACCCCGGTGAGCGGATAGCCCGCGATGTCGGCCCGCGCCCCGTAGAGCGAGAGCACCGCGAGGCAGAGCGCCGGCAGCGCCGCGCCGAGCGCCAGCGCCAGCCCCCGCTCCGGCGTCGCGCGCCCCTGCGGAGCCGGCTCCGCGGCCAGCCTGCGGATCAGGTCCTCGGTCCTCACGCGGTCTCCTCCGTCGTCGCGCCCGGCGCCGCGGGCGGCTCCTTCGCCAGCCGCGTCAGGCGGGCGAGCGCGCGGTGAAAGGCCACCCGCACCGCCCCCTCGCCGATCGAGAGCCTCGCCGCCGCGCCCGCCACGCTCAGCCCCTCGAAGGCCAGCGCCGCGACCACGCCGCGCTCGCGCGCCGGCAGCCGCGCCACCAGCGCCTCGGCGTCGCGCCGCGCGCCGGCCGGGGCCGTCTCCGGCGCCGCGATCAGCTCGGCCAGCTCCTCCACCGGCCGCGCGTGCAGCCGGCCGCGCCCGCGGATCAGCCGGCGCGCCGCGTCCAGCGTCTTGTGCCGCGCGATGGCGCGCACCCAGGGCAGGATCGGCCGCTCCGGATCCCAGGTGTGGCGCTTGGCGTGCAGCGCGATCAGGGTCTCCTGCACCACGTCCTCCACCTCTTCGGCGCCGAGCCCCATGGCGGCCAGCCGCCGGGCGGCCGCGCCGCGGATCAGCTCGGCGATCTCGCCAAGCAACGCCTCGTAGGCCGCGGCGTCGCCCGACCGCGCGGTCGTCATCGCCGCGCTCCACCGATCCTCGCGCTCGTCCATCGCCGTCTCCCTTCGCCGCGGACCCCGCCGCCGGCAGGAAAGCACGTCACGCCCCGTGCTTCGTCCCCGCTCCCGCGGACGTTACCGCCGGAGCGCGCACGAAATCGCGAGCGCCGCGACACGATCACCGCTGCGTGAAAGCGCCGCGGCGCCGCGTAACGCGCCACCTCGCCGGGGCGAAGAGCATGGCGGGCCCCGGCGGCGGAGGACGGGGTCCACCGGCGATCCGCCTCCGCAGGCATCGAGAGGAGACCCCCATGTCCGACCGCACCCGCGCCTTCGCCGCCGGCGCCCTCGCCGCCGCCTTCGCCGCGGCCGCCGCCCAGGCGCCCGCGCCGGCCCACGCCCAGGCCAAGGAGAAGTGCTACGGCATCTCCCTCGCCGGAGAGAACGACTGCGCCGCCGGGCCGGGCACCACCTGCGCCGGCACCTCCAAGGTGGACTTCCAAGGCAACGCCTGGACCCTCGTGCCGGCCGGCGACTGCGAGAGGTACGGCGTCGAGGAGGAGCAGGCGCAGTTCGAGCTTCCGGGCGACCGCACCGGCTCGCTCGAGCCGCTCGAGCGCGACGTGCCGAGCGCCTGAGCCGCCCCCCGCGCCCGGCCCCCCCGGGGGCCGGGCCGATCCGTCCGCCGAAAGGGAGCCCCGAGCATGACGACCCCCGGCCTGCCGCCCCGCGCCGGCGTCTCCTTCAAGCCCGAGCATTGGGAGGACGTCGTTCGGGGCGCCCCCGACATCGGCTTCTTCGAGGTGCATGCGGAGAACTACATGGGCGCCGGCGGTCCGCCGCACCGCAGGCTCGCCGCGCTGGCCGAGCGGCACCCCCTCTCGCTGCACGGCGTCGGCCTCTCGATCGGCGGCGAGGGGCCGCTGGACGAGGCGCATCTGGCGCGTCTGCGCGGCCTGATCGAGCGCTTCCGCCCCGCCAGCTTCTCCGAGCATCTCGCCTGGTCGAGCCATGACGGCGCCTATTTCGCGGATCTGCTGCCGCTGCCCTACGACGAGGCGACGCTGGCGCGGGTGACGGCGCATGTCGAGCGCACGCAGGAGGCGCTCGGCCTGCGGATGCTGCTGGAGAACCCCTCCGCCTACGTCCGGTTCGAGGAGTCGACCCTCGGCGAGGTCGAGTTCCTGACCGAGGTCGCGCGCCGCACCGGCTGCGGCCTTCTGCTCGACGTCAACAACGTCCACGTCTCGGCGACCAATCAGGGCTTCGATCCGGTCCGGTATCTGGACGCCTTCCCGCTGCATCTCGTGGGCGAGATCCACCTCGCCGGCCATGCCGTCGAGGTCGCCGCCGACGGCGGGCGGCTCCTGATCGACACCCACGACCGCCGCGTCGACGCCGAGGTCTGGGCGCTCTACGAGCGCACGGTGGAGCGGGCCGGGCCGATCCCGACGCTGGTCGAATGGGACGCGGACCTGCCGCCCTTCGACGTGCTCCGCGAGGAGGCGGCGACGGTGGAGCGCATCCTCGCCGCCGCCCGGGGCAGGGGGGCGCCCGATGTCGCGGCCGGGTGAGCGCGCCGCGGCGGGGGCCGCCTGGCCTCCGGCGGATCCGGCGCCGGATCGGGCCGGCGACGCCGTCGGCGGCCAGGCGGCGATGGCCGCGGCGCTGCTGGACGCGGGTCGCCCGGGGCCGGGCCTACCGCGCGTCGCCGTGCACCCCAACAACCTGAGAGTCGGGGTGGTCGCGGCGGGGG
>JAWLFJ010000065.1:0-21417 GCA_041685625.1 Paracoccaceae bacterium
GGCGGAGGCCGAAGCCCGCGCCGCGGTCCTCGCGCCCGTCGTCGCCCGCGCCCGGCCCTATCTGCGCCTGCTCCAGCCGGAGGCCGAACTCGCGCTCTCGCACGATCTCGACATCGCCGGCCTCGCCCGCGCCGGGCGCGAGGAGCCGTTCGAGCGCCTCTCCGTCGGGGCGCGCGAACAGGTCTCGGTGCTGGTGCGCCTCGCCTTCGCCGACTGGCTGGCGGAGACCGGCCGGCCCGCCATGGTGGTGCTCGACGACGCGCTGAACCACGCCGACGCGGCCCGGCTCGAGCGGATGCAGACCGCGCTCTGGAAGGCCGCCGAACGCCTTCAGGTGCTGGTGCTGACCTGCCGGCCGCGCGACTGGACGTCCGCCGGCGCCACGGTGCGCCGCCTCGCCGCGCCACCGTCCGCCGGCTGAGGTCGCCCTCGAAAGGGGGGTGTTCCCGACCACCGGATCGCATATCTGTGCCGCACGCTGCGCCCCAGCGCCGGCGGCGAAAGACGCCGACCATCGCCGAGGAGGTCTCACCCTGACTTCGGACCCGACATCGACGCCTGCGGCACACTCCACGCGCCGTCGCCCCCGCGACGGTGGTCCGACGTGAGCGCCGTGGCGTCGGTCGGCGACGCCGACCGTTCGGGGCCTTGGGCGGGCGCGCTGCTCGCCCTCGTCTCGGCCGCGGCGGCTGCGGCGTTCGCGACGCTGATTCCCGAGATCTCCCGAAACGAGGCGGTCGCCGCCGAATGGGCCTGGGCGCCGGCGCTCGACGTCTCCCTGGCCTTCAGGGTGGACGGGCTGAGCCTCGTGTTCGCGCTGCTGATCACCGGTTTCGGGGCCGTGATCTCGGCCTATTCCATCTCCTATCTGCGCGGCCACCGGCACCAGACGCACTTCTTCCTCTATCTCGCGCTGTTCGAGGCCGGAATGCTCGGTCTCGTGCTGGCCGACGACGTGATCGCCCTCTTCGCCTTCTGGGAGGTGACGACCGTCGCCTCCTTCCTGCTGGTCGGGTTCGAGACGACGCAGAAGGCGCGCCGTTCCGCCTGGATGTCGCTGCTGATCACGGGCGCCGGGGGGCTGGCGCTGCTCGCGGGCCTGATCTGGCTCGGCCTCGTCACCGGCACGACCCGGATCTCCGAGATCACGGCGGCCGGCGGCCTCGGCGGGCACGCCGCCTATCTGCCGATCACGCTCCTGGTCCTCGCCGGAGCCTTCGCCAAGTCGGCCCAGTTCCCGCTGCACATCTGGCTGCCGAACGCGATGGCCGCGCCGACGCCGGTCAGCGCCTATCTGCACTCCGCGACGATGGTGAAGGCCGGCGTCTACCTGCTGGCGCGCCTGCACCCGGCGCTCTCCGGCACGGATTTCTGGACGACCACGCTCGGCCTCGTCGGCGGCTTCACGATGCTGATGGCGGCGATCCTCTCGCTGCGCCAGAAGGACCTGAAGCTGGCGCTCGCCTATTCCTCGGTGATGTCGCTCGGCTCGCTGGTGATGTTCCTCGGGGCCGAGGAGACCGTGGCGGCCGCCGCGGCGATGACGTTCCTGATCGTCCACGCGCTCTACAAGGCGTCGCTGTTCCTCGTCGTCGGCTCGATCGACAAGATGACCGGCACGCGGGACCTTGACCGGCTCGGCGGGCTCTGGCGGACGATGCCGATGACCTCGATCGCCGGGGTTCTCGCCGCGGGCTCGATGGCGGGCTTCCCGCCGTTCCTCGGCTTCGTCGGCAAGGAGCTGAAATACGAAGGCGCCCTCGCCATCGCGGAGGAGCCGGCGCCGCTCGCCGCCGCCGCGGTGATCGCCAACGCCCTGATGGTCGCGCTCGCCCTCGCGGTGATCTTCCGCGTGGTGCTGTCGCGGCCGGGAAGGACGCCGAAGACGCCGCGCGAGGCGCCGACGCTGATCTGGCTCGGCCCGCTGCTCCTCGCCGTGGGCGGCCTGCTCTTCGGCGTGGCGCCCGACCTCGTGGGGCGCACGCTGGTGCAGCCGGCCGCCGCAGCGATGCTTGGCGCGCCGGCGGAGATCAAGCTGAAGCTCTGGCACGGGGTGAACTTGCCTCTGATGATGAGCGTCGCGACGCTCGCCCTCGGCGTCGCCTTCCACCTCGCGCGCGAGCCGCTGGCGCGGCTGATCGCGCGGCTGCCGGGCGGGGCGGAGGCCATCTGGGACGGTCTGCTGGACGGCGTCCAGACCGGCTTCGCCGCCGTCACGCGCGGCGTGCAGCCCGGCTCGCTGCGCACCTATCTCACCGTCACCTTCCTCGCCGTCGCCGCCGCGCCGCTGGCCGGGCTGCGCCTCGCCGGCGGCCTGCCCGAGGCGAGCTTCGCCCTGACCGAGCCGCAGGCGCTGGCCGCCGCCGCGCTCTGCGCAGGGGGGGCGCTGACCGCGGCGCTGGCGCATCGCCGGATCCTCGCCCTCGCCGGCCTCGGCGCCTCGGGCACCGGGCTTTCGCTTCTCTTCCTCACCTTCGGCGCGCCCGACGTGGCGGCGACGCAGATCCTGGTCGACGTCCTGCTGCTCGTGCTCGTCGCCGCCGTCATGCCCCGCCTGCCGGAGCTGCCGCCGCGCCGCCGGGGCCGAAGCCGCGACGCCTTCGTCGCCGGGGCCGTCGGGCTCGCCGTCGCGCTCGCGACCCTCGCGGCCACCGTCGGTCCGTTCGACGCATCGGTCGCCGACGCGATGTCGGCGCGCAGCCTGCCCGAAGCGCTCGGCCGCAACGTCGTCAACGTGGTGCTGGTGGATTTCCGCGCGCTCGACACCTTCGGCGAGATCGTCGTGGTCGCCGCCGCGGCGGTCGGCGGGCTCGCGCTGCTGCGCCGTACGCGGAGGAGCCCGGCATGACCTCCCCGATCCTGCAGGCCGCGACGCGGCTGATCTCGACGCTGCTGATCGTGTTCTCGCTGTTCCTGCTGGTGCGCGGGCACGACGCGCCGGGCGGCGGCTTCATCGGCGGGCTCGTCGCGGCCTCGTCCTTCACGCTGCTCGCCATGAGCCACGGGGTGGAGACGGCGCGGCTCGCGCTGCGGCTGCCGCCCGCCACCGTCGCCGCGCTCGGCGTCGGCGCCGCGCTCCTGGCCGGGCTGATCCCGCTCGTCGTCGGCGACGCGCCCTTCGCCGCGGTCTGGGTCTTCGTCGGCGGTCCGAAGGGCGAGGGGCTGCCGCTGTCCACCGTGCTCCTCTTCGACTTCGGCGTCTGGCTGGTGGTGCTCGGCGCCGTGCTCGGCCTCGTCTTCGCGCTGGAGGAGGACGCCTGATGGAGTGGGTCTTCGCTCTTCTCGCCGGCGTCCTCGCCGCCTCGGGCGTCTACCTGATGCTGGCGCGCCATCTGCTGCAGGTCGTCTTCGGCATCACGCTGATCAGCGGTGCGGCGAGCGTGGTGGTCTTCGTCTCCGGCCGCCTCTCCGCGGTGGCGCCCGCTCTGGTTCCGACGGGAGCCGAGGCGCCGCCCGCCGGCGCCGCCAACCCGCTGCCCCAGGCGCTTGTGCTGACCGCCATCGTGATCGGCTTCGGCCTCGCCGCCTTCGCGCTCGCGCTGACCGTCGCCGCGCATCGCCGCCTCGGCACCGCCGATCCCGAGGCGATGCGCGAGGCCGAGCCGCGCGCGCCGGAGACGCCGCCGGCCGAGCCTCCCGCCGCCGAGCGGCCCGCGTTCGAGCCGCCGCGAGAGGCCGCGGAATGACCTGGCTGCTCGCCGCGCCGCTGCTGATCCCCTTCGCCGCCGCCGTCGCGGCGCTGCTGGCGCCGCGCGTCGGCGTCCCGCCGCGGCTCGTCTCGCTGATCGGCTCGGTCCTGCATCTCGGGGCGGCGCTGGCGCTGGGCGAGCGGGTGCTGCGCGACGGCGTGATCGCCGAGGGCATGGGCGGCTGGGCGCCGCCGGTCGGCATCGTGCTCGTGGCCGATCCGTTCTCGGCGCTGATGCTGCTCGCGGCCGCCGGGCTCGGCCTCGCGGTCGCCGTGTTCGCCCTGGCGGACATCGATCCGCGGCGCGAGGCGGCGGGCTGGCACGCGCTCTTCCAGCTCCTGCTCGCCGGCGCCTCGGGCGCCTTCCTGACCGGCGACCTCTTCAACCTCTACGTCTGGTTCGAGGTGATGCTGATCGCGAGCTTCGGCATGATGACCGTCGGCGGCTCCAAGGCCGAGCTCGACGCGGGGGTGAAATACGTCGCGCTGAACCTCGTCGCGACGGTCGCGTTCCTCGCCGCCATCGGCCTCGTGCACGGGGTGGCGGGCACGCTGACGCTTGCCGATCTTCCGGGCCGGATCGACGCCGCGCTCGCCGCCGATCCCGCGGTCGCCCCGGCCCTCGGCGCGGCGGCGCTGCTCCTGCTCACGGCGCTCGGCGCCAAGGCGGGGCTGTTCCCGCTCTTCTTCTGGCTGCCGGCCTCCTATCACGCGCCCTCGGCGGCGACGACGGCGATCTTCGCGGCGCTGCTGACCAAGGCCGGCGTCTACGCGATGATCCGGGTCTTCACCCTCGTCTTCCCCGACGGCCCGGCGCTCGACGTCCTCGCGCCCTTCGCCATCGCCACGATGGTCCTCGGCGTGATCGGCGCGGCGGCGCAGAAGGAGGTGAACCGCATCCTCGCCTTCCACATCGTCAGCCAGATCGGCTACGTCGCGCTCGGCCTCGCCATCGGCTCGGCCCTCGCGCTGGCGGGGGCGATCCTATACCTCCTGCACAACATCGTGGTGAAGGCGAACCTGATCCTGCTGGCCGGCGTGGCTCGGCGGCTGACCGGCAGCCACCACCTCTCCCGCGCCGGCGGTCTCTACCTCGTGGCGCCGGGCCTCTCGGCGCTGTTCGTCGTGGCCGCCTTCGCGATGGCGGGCGTCCCGCCGCTCTCGGGCTTCTGGGGCAAGCTCGCGCTGATCCGCGCGGGGCTTGAGGCCGAGGACTGGGCCGCGGTCGCGGCGGTGCTGGGCGTCGGTCTCTTCACGCTCTACTCGATGACCAAGATCTGGCTTCAGGGCTGGCTCGCCCCCCACGGCGAGGGGCGCACGCGCCCGCTCGCCGCGCTGCCCCGCGGCGCGCGGATCGCCTTCGTCGCGCCGACCGCGGCGCTCACCGTCGTCACGCTCGGGCTCGGCCTGTTCCCCGACGCGCCGTTCCGCGCGGCCTCCGCGGCGGCCGAGGGGCTGCTGGACCCCGCGCCCTACGTCGCCGCGGTGATGGGCGCGCCGCCCGACACCGCCCTCGCCGCCGCAGGAGGGACCGCGCCGTGAACGTCTTCGCCGTCAATCTGGTGCTCGCCGCGGCCTGGGCCGCGCTGGTGGGCGAGTTCACGCTGCCGAACCTGACCGTCGGCTTCCTCGTCGCCTTCCTCGCGCTGCGCCTGATGCGCCCGCTTTTCGCCGACGACAGCTATTTCCTGCGCGTCCCGCGTCTGGCGGCCCTCGCGCTGCTGTTCCTCTACGACCTCGTCGTCTCCTCGCTGCGCGTCGCCCAGGACGTGCTGCGCCCGCTCCCGAAGAACACCCCCGGCATCGTCGCGGTGCCCCTGAAGGCCGCGACCGACACCGAGATCCTGCTGGTCTCCTCGCTCGTCACCCTCACTCCCGGCTCGCTCAGCCTCGACCTCTCGTCCGACGCGCGGACGCTCTACGTCCACGGCATGTTCGTCGAGGACGCCGAGGATCTGCGCCGCGAGGTGAGCGAGCAGCTCGAGACCGCCGTGCTGAAGGCCCTCCGATGACCCTCCTGCCCCTCGCCGCCGAACTCGCGAGCTGGACGCTGCTCGCCTCGGCCTTCCTCGCCGCGATCCGCCTCGTGATCGGCCCGGGCGTCGCCGACCGGGCCGTGGCGCTGGACCTCCTCGCGGTGCTGGTGGTCGCCTATGCGGGCCTGCGCGCGCTCGCCACCGGCATCGACGCCTATCTCGACGTCGCCACGGTGATCGCGCTGACCGGCTTTCTCGGCACGCTCGCCTTCGCGCGCTTCATCGTAAGGCGCACGCCGACCCGGCTCGACCGCGCGGCGCGCAAGGAGGGATCGTGAGCCTCTGGGACGCGCCCTTGTGGGAACTGGCGGCGGCCGCGATGGTGGCCGTCGGCGCGCTCTTCTGCCTCGTGGCGGGGATCGGCGTGCTGCGCCTCGGCGACGTCTTCATGCGGATGCACGCGACGACGAAGGCCGGCACCCTCGGCGCCGGCCTCGTCATGGGCGCCCTCGCCCTCGTCTCGGATGACGCGGGATCGGCCGCCAAGGCCGCCGGCGCCATGATCTTCCTGCTGCTGACCGCGCCGGTCGCGGCGCACATGATCGCCCGCGCCGCCTACCGCTCCGGGGCCAAGCTCTCGCCCCGCACCTGGATCGACGAACGCTCCGACGCCGACGACGACTAGTCGGCCGTCATCCGCCGCGACACCGCCGCCACTCGCGTCGCGACCGCCGAGACGTCGGCGCCCGCGCCCGACTCGAGCACCGCCCAGGCGAGTTCGCCCGCCTTCCACCAGCTCGCGTAGACGTCGCCGAGGCGCACGAGATGCAGCGTCCCGTCCTGCGGCGCCGGATGCCGACCGAACACGACACTGACCCGATCGCCCTCCGCGTTCTCGTACATCAGCTGCGCCGTGGCGCCCTGCGCGCCGCCCAGCAGCCGCCCCCCGATCAGTTCGAACCCCAGATCCTCGATGTGCGGGATCCGCACCGCATGGTCGAGATGACCGGAGAACCAAACGCGCATCAGCTCCTCGTCGGAGGAGAAGAACTCCACCGGATGCACCGCGTCCGGCGCGAAGATCGCATGCGCGCCCGCCGCCTCCTCCACGAAGCGCGGCGCCTCGGAGGCGGGCAGCACCTGCCGCGTCGTCGCCGCGTCGTGGGCGAACCAGCCGCCCGCCGCCACCCCCGCCGCCGCGACGACCGCCGCGGCCGCGAAGGCGGCGAGGCGCCGTCGCCGCCGCCCGCGCAGCCGCCCCGCCAGCCGAGTGGCGAGGGCCGCGACCACGGGGTCCGGCGGCTCGCGTTCCGGTCCGTCGGACAGCGCCGCGCGCTCGCGCATCATGCGGGTCATCTCGGAGCGAAGCGCCGGGTCCGCCTGCAGCGCGGCCTCGACCCGCGCCGCCGACGCGTCGTCGAGCTCGCCGTCGCAGAAGGCGCCGAGCTCGGCTTCCGACACCACGTTCCCGGCCCCGCCCCGCCCGCTCATCGCCCGTCCTCCTACGACCCCCGAGCCGCGTCGGAGAGCCGCGCCTTCATCGCCGCCCGGCCGCGCGCCACGCGCGACATCAACGTACCGAGCTTGACGCCCAACGCATCGGCCGCTTCGGCGTAGCTCATGTTGCCCGCCGTGATCAACGCGATCGCGACCCTCTGCTCCTCCGGCAGCGCCGCGAGGACGCCCAGCGTCTCGCGAAGCTCCATCCGCTCCTCGGCGCTCGCAGGCTCCGTCGGCTCCTCCCGCGGCTCGCGCGCAAGCCAGCGTCGGCGCACCGCGTCGCGCCGCCGATCGGAGCGCACGCGGTTCAGCATGATCGAGGTCAGCCAGGTCCGCAGCGTCGAGCCGCCCCGGAACCGGTCCACCGCGCCCAGAGCGCTGAGCAGCGTCTCCTGCACGAGGTCGTCGGCCGCCGCGGCGTCGCCGTCGGTCAGCACCAGCGCGAAACGCCGCAGCCGCGGCAGCTCCACGGCGATCTCGTCCTCGGTCCGCGCTCGGCCCATGCCCTCTTCCGTCCGCCCGGCCGTGCCGGCGCACCCCTGTCCGATACGCTCGGCGCGGCGCCTTCGTCCATCCGACATAGGAGAAAATCGCGTCGTCTCACGGTCTTGCGATCCATGGCAGAAAAAAACGGTTCGTTAGGGATGAAAATCCGTTCCCGAAGCGTCTCACACCGTGACGGCGCCGGGGGTGGTCCCGGCGTCCGAGACAGACGAATGGAGATCCGAATGTCCGTTCTGGCCGATGTCCCCCCGCACGTCTCCGCCCTGCAGCGGCTGCGCGAGAGCGTCGTCTCGCTGGCGACCCAGCTCGGCGCCCCGCTGTTCGAGACCCGCCTTGCGGAGCCCTTCCTGACGGCCGAGGAACGTCACCGCCGGCGCGACCTGCGGCGCCTCGCCGCCGCGCTCGACGGGCTGAACGAGCGTCAGCTCGAAGTCCTCGGCCTCTCTCGCGGGCTGATGCTGACCGAACTCGAGGACCGCTACGAGGAGATGCTGAACCGCCGCCGCGCGCTGACGGCGCTGTTCGACGGCGACGCGCCGGAGGATGCGCCCGCGCGCCTCGAAGCCCCGCGCTGAGTCGCGCCGTCCCCGCCGCGACGGATCGGCGGGGACCGGCCTCCTCCGCGCCCGCGGGCCCCCGGCGCCCGCGCCGCGCAGCCGCCCTCCAGCGACAGGCCGACCGCATGAGCCGCCAGCGACCGACCCTCCGCCTCGACGCCGCCCCGGCGCCCCGCGCTCCGGCCACGCCCGGCCCCGCCGCCCCGAGACCGGACGCCTCGCCCGTCCGCGCCGCGATCCTGCCCGGCGACGGCGTCGGGCCGGAGATCATGGAGGCGACGCTCCGCGTGCTCGAAGCCGCCGACGCCGCGGTCGACGCCGTGCCCGTCAGCCTCGGCGACCCCCGCACCGAAAGCGGCCGCGCCGAGTGGGAGGCGGGCCTCGCCCGGGTTCGCGAGACCGGCGCCCTCCTCAAGGGCCCGCTGGCGGGCGGCCTCTCGGCGCCGCTCCGCTCCGAACTTTCGCTCTACTGCCACATCCGCCGCGCCACCGCGCTCTCGCCCTTCGTGCCGGCCCGGGGCCCCGGCATGGACGTCCTCGTGATCCGCGAGAGCGAGGAGGACCTCTATTGCGGGCTGGAGCACCGCCAGACCGCCGACGTCGCGCAATGCGTCAAGCTCGTCACCCGCCCCGCGGCCGAGCGCTTCCTGCGCACCGCCTTCGCCTGGGCCCGCGCCGCCGGGCGCAGACGCGTCACCTGCGTCACCAAGGACAACGTCCTTCGCCTGACCGACGGCCTCTTCCACGAAGTCTTCCGGGAGGTCGCCGCCGACAGCCCCGATCTCGCCGCCGACCACCTGATCGTCGACGCCGCCGCCGCGCGCATGGCCGAAGCGCCCGAGGGCTTCGACGTCATCGTCGCGCCGAACCTCTACGGCGACATCCTCGCCGACCTCGCGGCGCAGATGGCCGGGCGCCCCTCGCTGACCCCCTCGGTCCGCATCGGCCCGCACGCGGCCGTGTTCGAGCCGGTGCACGGCACCGCCTCGCACATCGCCGGCAAGGGCGCGGCCAACCCTTCCGGCCTGATCCTCTCGGCGGTCAAGATGCTGCGCCATCTCGGCCGCGGAGAAGCCGCGCGCCTGATCCGCGACGCCTGGCTGCGCACCATCGAGGACGGCGTGCACACGCCCGACATCCATCGCCCGAACATGAGCCGCCGGCGCGTCGGCTCCGCCGCTTTCGCGGACGCGCTGATCCAGCGGCTCGGCGAGGGTCCGGTGCGCCTCAGAGCCTCGGCTGAGGCCGAGCCCTTCGCACCGCCGGCCTGCCACTCCGTCACCGCCGCGCCGGGGGGGCGGCCCCCCCCGCCCCGCCGGCTCGCCGGGGTCGATCTCGCCTTGGTCGACGTCGAACTCGGGGCGGAGGTCCTCGCGGCGCGGCTCGCGCCGCTGGCGCCCCCCGGAATGTCGCTGGAACGGATCGCGAACCGCGGCGCCTTGGTCTGGTGTCGGGAGGCGGGCGCCCCGACGACCTCCCTGCTGGCGGACCAGTGGACCTGCCGCTTCACCGCCGAGGGCGCTGTTGCACCCGGCGCGGTGGCCGAGCTGATGCGTCGCGCTACGGAGGCCGGGCTGGAGGTGGTGCGGTCCGAGAACCTCTACGTCTTCGGCGACGTGCCCGGCTGGCGCCCGTTCGAGGCGGCGCGCGGCTGAGCGGACCGGATCGCGGGGCGGGAGGGATCGGGCTCCCCTCCCGCCCCGCAGGGACGGGAAATCATCCCACGACGTCTCTCCAAGCGCCGTCACGGGAAGGCTGCACCCCTCCGGGACGGCCACGCCGCGCGAGGCCGCTGCGGGCCCGCATGCGCTCCCCGGGACGCCCCGGGTGTCGCGTCAGGGAAGATAGTCGACGCCGAAACTCTCCCACAAGGTGAATATTCGCCGCGCCCCGCTCCGGCGCGCGCTTTCGCGCCCGACCGGCGATTGGCCTTGACCCCGTCCTCCGTCAGGATGACCCCATGTCGGGCCTGAACTACAATCACCTGCGCTACTTCTGGGCCGTCGCGCACGAGGGCAACCTCACCCGCGCGGCGGAGCGGCTGAACGTCTCGCAGTCCTCCCTCTCGGTGCAGATCCGAAAGCTCGAGGAACGCCTCGGCCATCCCCTCTTCGAGCGCGTCGGCCGAGGTCTTCGTCTGACCGAGGCCGGGCGCATCGCGCTCGACCGCGCCGACGCCATCTTCGCGGCGGGCGAGGAACTGACGCAGATCCTCTCCGGCGCCGGGGCCGCACGGCAGGTGCTGCGCGTCGGCGCCCTCGCCACCCTCTCGCGCAACTTCCAGGTCGCCTTCCTGCGCCCGCTGCTGGGCGATCCCTCGGTCGAGCTGGTGCTACGCTCCGGCGCCCAGGGCGAACTCCTCGCTCAGCTCGAGGCGCACCGTCTCGACCTCGTGCTCGCCAATCGCCCGCCGCCCCGCGACGCCGCGACGCCCTGGATCTCGCACGCGCTCGACGAGCAGACGGTCAGCCTCGTCGGCGCCCCCGCCCGCGTCGGCGAGGGACGCGACCTCGCCGCCCTCCTCGCCGAGGAGCCGCTGCTGCTGCCGACGCCCGAAAGCGCCCTCCGCGCCGATTTCGACGCGCTCGCGGACCGCCTCGGCCTGCGCCCGCTGATCGCGGCGGAGGTCGACGACATGGCGATGCTCCGCCTCCTCGCGCGGGAGGACGCGGGCCTCGCCGTCGCCCCCCCCATCGTCGTGCGCGACGAGCTCGCCTCCGGCCGTCTGGTGGAGGCCGCGCGCCTGCCGGGCCTCGTAGAGAGCTTCCACGCCGTTACGCTGGAGCGGCGCTTCCCCAACCCGCTGATCCGCCGCCTGCTCGACGCCGCCGAGGCCGGGGCGCCGGCCGAGGCGTGACTCACTCCGCCGGCGCCGCCCCGTCGGGATCGGCGCGCGGCACGCCGAAGGCCGCCGCCTCGCGCTCGATCTCGTCCAGCGGCCGCCCGTCGATCATCAGCTCGAACGCCTTCAGGCGCTTGTAGATCGACATCAGCTCCACGATCGTGGTCCAGCTCATCACCAGGAACTGGAAGCTGTTCTCGACCCGTCCGAAGGCGCGGATGATCTGCTGCATGACGCCGAGCGTGAAGCCCGCGCCCACGATGGTAGGCCCGAGCGCGATGTAGGGCAGGATGACGCCGGCCTGAAGGTAGCCGTAGCGCACGACGTTGAAGTAGAGATAGTTGAGATACAGACGGAAATAGTTGCGACGCACGTTGTCGTAGAGTTCGCCCAGCGTCGGCGGCTTGGCCCGGCCCGGATCGTCCTCGCCCAGCACCAGTTCCTTGCGGTAGGCCGCCTCCACGCGCTGGTTGCGGAACTCGAGCCCCGGCAGCTTGATCCCCGCCAGCGCCAGGATCGCGGTCCCGAAGATCGACCAGAGGATCGCCACGAACACCAGCGGCTGCGGCACGTCGCCGACGATCGGCAGGCGCGTGATCTCGGCCGAAAGTCCCCAGAGGATCGGCAGGAACGCGATCAGCGTCATCACCGCGTCGATCAGGCGCGAGCCGAGGCTCTCCATGATCCGCGCGAAGGCCATCGTGTCCTCCTGGATGCGCTGGGAGGCGCCCTCGATATGCCTCACGCGCGGCCAGATGGAGGTGTAGTACTCGTTCATCGCCGTGCGCCAGCGGAAGACGTAATGGCTCGTGAAGAACGATCCGATCACGGCGGTGGTGATGAACACCATGGCGATGGTCAGGAAGGTGAAGAGCTGACCGTAGTACTCGCCCGGCGTCACCGCCTCCGGATCCGCCAGCGCGTTCTGGATCAGGTCGTAGAACGTCCCGAACCACTGGTTGATCATCACGTCGAGCTGCACCTGGAACCAGGTGATGAACACGATCAGCGTCGAGCCCGCGACCGACCACCGCGCCCAGGGATGCGGCGCGATCCTGAGCCAGACCGCCGCGAAGACCGCGTAGCAGATCGCGACGAACTCATAGAGCCAGACGCGCTCCGGCTCCCAGCCGAACGCCCCCGCGATGCCGAGCGGATCCTCGAAGCCGGACAGGCCGAGGTTCCAGCCGAGGATGCAGATCAGCGACCAGACCGCGGCCGAGAGCACGAACAGCTTCGGCCGGGGGAAGAAGGAATGGAACATCGCGCGCCTCCCGCGGGCCGGGCCGACGCGGCCCGCTTCGCGCGTCAGCTAGACGACGCCGCGCCGGTTTCCACAACCCTCAGGCGCCGGCCGCGCGCGGCGGCGTGAACGGACGCGACGGGGCCGCGCCGCACTCAGCGCCGCGGCCGCCGCGCCTCCAGCACCGCGTCGAGCTCGGGCAGCATCACGATCCCGTCCTGATCGTCGCCCGAGCCGTGCACCACGATCCAGGTGCAGGGCGCGCCGGAGGCGTTGCAGGGCGCGTGCGGCACGCCGCCGGGGATGTAGGTCTGCTCGCCCGCCTTCACCTGCATGACGTGCTCGAGCCCGTCGCCGTAATGCACCTCGCATTCGCCATCCATAAGATAGGCGATGGTCTCGATCCCGTCGTGGTGATGCGCCTTGGCGCGCGCGCCGGGCGGCATCGGCATGATCGCCATGCAGACCATCTCCGCCCCGACGTTGCCGCGCGACGGCCCGCGCCCGTAGACGACGCCCTGCGCGCCCTCGTAGGTCTCGCCGGGCCTCACGATCCGCACCCTGTCCGCGTCCGACATCTCCGTCCCCTCCCGTCTATCCGGCCAGCTCCACGACACGCCCGCCCGCGGCCTCCGCGTCGGCCGGATCGTGCGTCACCAGCAGCACCGGCAGCCCCCGCTCCCGCGCGAGGCCGAACACCAGCTCGCGCGTCCGGGCGCGCAGCGGCGCGTCCAGCTTCCCGAAAGGCTCGTCGAGCAGCAAGGCCCGCGGCGCCGCCAGCAGCGCCCGCATCAGCGCCACCCGCGCCCGCTGCCCGCCGCTCAGCGTCGCCGGATCGCGCCCCGCCATGCCGCCGAGGTCGACCGACTCCAGCGCCGCCTCGATCCGCGCCCGGCGATCGGCCCCCTTCACCGCGGCCGGCAGCCCGAAGCCGAGATTGCCGCCGACGCTCAGATGCGGAAACAGCATCTCGTCCTGGAACAGGATCCCGATCCGCCGCCGCTCCGTCGGCAGCCCCGTCACGTCCCGCCCGTCGAGCCGCACCCGCCCGCGCAGTTCGAACTCCGGGGCGAGCGAGCCCGCCGCCGCCGCCAGCAGCGTCGACTTTCCCGAGCCCGAGGGCCCCATCACCGTCAGCGCCTCGCCCGGCGCCACGCCCGCGTCCAGCGCCGCGATCTCCCGCCCCGCGAGACGGACCGAGACGCCTTCGAACCGCAGCCCGTCAGCCACGCAGCGCCCTCCGGTTGCGCCAGATCAGCCGCGGCCCGACCGCCGCCAGCAGGAAGGGCAGCGCCGCCGCCCCAGCCTGCGCCAGCGCCCAGACCCCGATCGCCCGGCGGTCCCCGCCCGAGGCCAGCGCCACCGCCTCCGTCGTCAGCGTCGGCACGCGCCCGCCCCCGATCAGCAGCGTCGGCAGATACTGCCCCACGCTCACCGCGAAGCCCACCGCGAACGCCGTCAGAAGCGGCGCCAGCATCATCGGCGCCCGCACCCGCCAGAGGACGCCCCAGCCCGAGGCCCCGAGCGCCGCCCCCGCCGTCGCCCAGCGCCGGTCCCAGGCCCGCCACGGATCGCTCAGGGAGAGGAAGACGTAAGGCAGCACGAACACCAGATGCGCGGCGGCGACCGAGGCCCAGCCCCCCTCCAACCCCGCCGCCAGCGCGAGCCGCTGCAGCCCCGGCAGGAACGCCACCTGCGGCACGATCAGGGGCAGATAGAGCAGCCAGAGCGCCCCAGCCCCCGGCCGCCGCCCGCGCCGGAACTCCGTCTCGAGGCACGCCGCCGCCAGCCCCAGCGCCGCCACCGTCGCCGCCAGCGCGATGCCCAGCGTCGCCAGCGCCGGCCCGGCCATCGCCGGCCCGTGCCGCGCCCAGCTCCGCAGCGTCCAGCCGTCGGGCAAGGCCTCCGGAAAGGTCCAGAGCCCCGCGCAGGACCAGACGGCGAGCCCGGCGAGCCCGAACCCTGCCGCCGCCGCCGTCGCCGTCGCGGCCAGCAGGCCGGCGCCCCGCGCCGCGCCCTCCGCCGCCGCGGGCCAGCGGGCGCCCCCCTCGGCCCAGCGCCGTCCGAGCCGCCCGACCCCGACCTCCCCGGCGCGCCACGCCGCCAGAGCGCCCGCCACCAGCCCGAGCTGCAGCAACGCCCCCGCCGAAGCCACCGACCGCCACGCGAGGTCCGGATCGTTCATCCACCCGACGATCCGCACCGCCAGCGTCGGCGGCGCGTTCGGCCCGAGGATCGCCGCCACGTCCACCACGCTCATCGAATAGGCCAGCACCGCATAGACCGGCAGCCGGATCTGCGGCCAGATCCGCGGCAGCACCGCCTTCAGCCAACCACTGACCCGCCCCTGCCCCAGGGCCCGCGCGACCAGAAGCGTCCGCCCGGCCTCCGCCTGCACGCTCGCCGCCAGCGTCATCAGGAGGAGGAACGGCACCTCCTTGGCCACCAGCCCCGCGACCAGCGCCAGCCCGAGCGGATCCTGCACCACCAGCACGTCCGGCGGCGTCTCCCACCCCGTCAGCCACGGAGACGCGGCGCGCACCGCCCAGCCGGAAGGCGCGATGAGAAAGGCCAGCCCGAACGCCGCCGCCGCATGCGGCATCGCGAGGATCGGCGACAGCCCCCGCTCCACCCAGCGCCAGACCCGCGTCCCCTGCCATCCCGCGCAGATCAGCAGCGTCAGGCCCAGCGACACGACGGTCGCCAGCACCCCGACGCCGAGGCTCAGCCCCGCCGCCCGCGCCAGCCCCGGCCAGGCGAACAGCGTGCGCCACGCCTCCAGCGAGAACCCCGCGGCCCCCAGCTCCGGCGCCCAGCCGAAGGCCGGCCCGACCGCCCCGGCCAGCCCCGCCGCCACCGGCCCCAGCATCAGCGCCAAGGTCAGCGCGGGCGCCCAGCCTGGCCCGCGCCGTCGCCTTCGGGCGCGCCGGACCCCAACCGCAGCCGCCTCGGTCAGCGGGAGACCCCGAAGCGCGCCTGCCAGTCCTCCTCCAGCCGCGTCATCCAGCTCGGATGCGGCTCCGGCAGGATCTCGCCGAGCTCCTCCGCCGATATCCCGCCAGGGCCGACCTCGATCGCCTCGAACCGCGCCCGCGCCTCGTCCGGCAAAGCCTCGACGTCCAGCACCGTCCCCGCGCCCCAGACCGCCGGATCGGCCTTGCGCGCCTGCGCCTCGGGCGAGAGCAGGAAGTCGGCCAGCACCATCGCCCCGGCCTTCGAGCCCGAATTGAACGGGATCGCCACGAAGCTCACGTTGCCGAGCGTGCCGCCGTCGAGCACATAGGTCCGCACCGTCTCCGGCAGCTCGAAATTCGCGACGGCCGAGGCCGCCTCGCTCGGATCGAAGCTGACCGCCAGGTCGATCTCCCCGTCCGCCATCAGCTGCGTCAGCCGCGGCCCCGACTGCGGATAGGCCCGCCCGCCGCGCCAGAGGTTCGGCGTCAGGCGATCCAGCCAGGTCCAGAGCGGGGCCGTCACCGCCTCGTAATCCGCTTCGTCCGCCGCGCGATACAGCGCCTCCGGCGCGCCGGAAAGCTCCACCAGCGCCTGCTTCAGGAAGGTCGAGCCGAGGAAATCCGGCGGCTGCGGATAGGCGAACCGCCCCGGATTCGCCTCCGCCCAGTCCGCCAGCGCCGCCATCGAGCGTGGCGGCTCCGGCGCCCGGGCGGCGTCGTGGTAGAACACGATCTGCGCCGTCGCCCACGGCGCCTCCAGCCCCTCCGTCGGCACGGTGAAGTCGGTCCGCACCGGCTTGTCGTCCACGTCGACGAAACGCCAGTTCGGCAGAGCCTCCGCCCAGGGTCCGAACAGCAGCCCCGCCTCCTTCATCGCCGCGAAGTTCTCGCCGTTGATCCAGAGCAGGTCGACCGCGCCGTCGTCCAGCACCCCGGCCGCCTTCTCCGCCGCCACCCGGCTCACCGCCTCGGCGGTGTCGGAGAGCTTGACGTGCTCCACCCGCACGCCGTGACGGTCCTCCACCTCGCGCGCCGCCCAGGCGATGTAGTCGTTGATCGGCGCCGAGCCGCCCCAGGCGTGCCACCACACCGTCTGCCCGCGCGCCTCCTCCAGCACCGCGTCCCAGCCCGCCGGATCGGGCTCCGCCGCCGCGGCGCCCGTGGCGAGCGCGAGCGTCGCCACCCATCCCGAGAGCCTCATTCCGCCGCCTCCCGCGCCGCCATCCGCTCCGCCCGGATGCGGTCGATCACCGGGCCGAGCACCTCCTCGTGGAACCGGTCGCAGCCGATGCAGAGGTTCCGGTATTGTTCCCCGTTCGGCTTCACGGTCCGGCACGCCTCGAGGAAGCGCTCCGTGTCCCAGCCGTGGGCCGCGCCCATCCGCTCCGGCCGCCCGGCGTTGATCGCCTCGAACTCGGGGCGCCCGGCGAGGCTGTCGAGGATGTCCTCCAGCCGCTCCTCCCGCAAGTTGCCCAGCGCCCGCTTCGTCTTGAGGCAGCACGGGAACACGTCCCCGTTCGGGTCGATGGAGACCTCGGAGCCCGAGACGCCCCGCCTGAGGAAGTTCAGCCCGCCGGACCAGGCGTTGCAGAAGTTCTCCTCGATCGTCGCCTTCGACAGCGAGTTCTCCCAGGCCCGGCCCCGCGGCCAGATCTTGCCGATCCAGGCGTCCTCGGTCGCCCCGAACAGCCCGTAGATCGGCCCCGCCTGATCCTCGGCGGCCGTCGCCTCGGCCATCCCGGCGGCCTCGAACATCTCCCGCAGCCGCACCTCGAGCGGCACGCGCTTCTCGCCCTCCATGCCGACGTGGAAGTCGTCGAACCCCGCGCAGGACACCATCCAGACCCCGCGCGAGAGCAGGTCGTCCACGATCTCCGGCGTCACCAGATCGCCCGTCGTCTGCACGATCACCTTGACGCCGAGCCCGCCCCACTTCGCCCGGATCCCCTCCAGCAGCGGATAGAGGACCTCCTCGCGCACCGGATCGACCAGCACCTCGCCGCCGGCGAGGACGATCCGCCCCGGCCGCCGCTCATACCCTCCGGGCGCCGTCTCCGAGGGCCGCGAGAGATCGAGATAGGTGAAGTCGTCGGGCAGGTTGGCCAGCACCCGCGGCCAGGCGTGCCGCGCCTCGTCCACCACCTCGCGCAGCGCGCCGCGGACATAGGGGCGGAACCTCGGCTCGTAGCAGTGCCTGCACTTCCGGTGGCAGGCCCAGGCGACGACGTAGTAGAGGCTTTCCATGACGGCTCCCATCCGTTGCGTGACGTCGCGCGCACCGTCGTCACCCCGCCGTGCCGCGGCAACCTAACTGATCGTGAGCCGGACGCGACCGTCCTCGCCCCCCTTTCCCCGCGCCGCCCCCGCCCCTAGCCTGCGGCCTCGCGACCGCGGAGGGGAGAGCGCCGCCATGACCGCCGAAGACGCCGAAGGCGCCGCCCGTCTCGGGATCGAACGCCGCGAGGCCGGCCCCGTCGCCCGCCTCGTCCTCGCGCGCCCGGCGAAGCGCAACGCGCTGACGCCGCGGATGATCGACGCCCTCGCCGCTCACGCCCGCGCGCTCGCCGAGGACGAGGCGCTCCGCGCCGTGGTGATCTCGGGCGAAGGGGACGGCTTCTGCGGCGGCGCCGACCTCGCCACCCTCGCGGCGCTCGACGCCGAGACCGGCCGCGCCTTCATCACCGCGCTGCACCACGCCATCGACGCCGTGCGCCGCCTGCCCGTCCCGACGATCGCGGTCCTGCGCGGCCCCTGTCTCGGCGCGGGGATGGAGCTCGCCGCCGCCTGCGACATCCGCCTCGCCGCCGACGGCCTCGTCGCCGGGATGCCGGAGGTGCGCGTCGGCGTCCCCTCGGTGATCGAGGCGTGCCTGCTCCCGCGCCTGATCGGCTGGGGCGCCGCGGCCGACCTCGTGCTCACCGGCCGCACCGTCGACGGGGCGGAGGCGCTGCGCCTCGGCTTCGTCCAGGCCCTCGTCCCCGCCGACGCGCTCGACGACGCGGTCGAGGCCCGCCTCGCCGCCATCCTCGCGGCGGAACCCGCCGCGATCCGCGCCCAGAAGGTCGTGCTCCGCGGCTGGGAGGCGGAGGACCGCCCCGCCATCGAGGCCTCGATCGAGGCTTTCGCGCGGGTCTGCGGCACGGGCGCCCCCGCCCGCGCCATCGCCGCCCTCCGCGCCGGGCGCTGAGCGGCCCGGGGGGCTCAGTCCCTGCCCGCGTCCGGCCCCAGCGCCGCCGGCGTCTTCAGGAACAGCCCGACCAGCACCGCCAGCGCCAGCGGAAACAGCGCCGCCCAGCGCAGCGGCATGTCGAAGCCGCCCGCGAACTCCGCCGCGAAGCCGACCAGCGGCGGGCCGAGCGAGGCGCCGATCACCAGCCCCGTCTGTCCCGTCCCCTGGATCGAACCGACGTGTTTCCGCCCGAAGAAGCGCGGCCAGAGGTAGCCGAACAGGGTGATGGAGAAGGCGTTGGTCAGCCCGAACACCAGCGCGTAGACGATCAGTCCCGGCAGCGTGCCGATCACGGTCGCCAGCAGCAACGCCCCCGCCATCGTCACCAGCGCCATGGCGACGACGAACCGCGTGGCGATGCGGTCCAGCAGCCGCCCCACCAGAGGCATCGTCACCGCCATCGTCACCGCCGAGACGGTGAAGGCCAGCGACGCCGTGCGCGCCGCGAAGCCGTTCTCGGCGAAGATGGTGACCTGATAGAAATGCAGCACCGTCACCAGCATGGAGATCGAGAACAGACCGAAGAAGACCAGATAGAAGGCGGCGGTGCGCGTCGCCTCGGACAGCGTCAGGCCCTTGATCTCCGCCGGCGTCTCGGTCTCGCCCTCCTTCAGCGGCGGCGCGACGGCGCCGTCCGGGCGCAGGCCCGCGTCCTCCGGCCGGTCGATCACCAGCATCAGATACGGCGGCAGCAGGATCGCCCAGGTCAGCAGGCCGAGGCCGACCCAGGCCGCCCGCCAGCCGAAGCTCTCGATCAGCAGCTGCCCGAGCGGCGGATGCACCGCCATCGACAGCGCGAAGCCCAGCGCCACGATGCTCATCGCCGTGCCGCGCTTCCGGTCGAACCACTGGCTCGTGAGATTGGCCGAGATCAGCATCAGCGAGCCCTGGCCGAGGAACCGCAGCGCCGCGAAGCCGATCCCCAGCAGGATCAGGTTCGGCGCGCCCCCGAAGGCGATGCAGGCGAGCCCGAACAGAAGGCTCACCCGCACCGCCGCCCAGCGCGGCCCGTGCCGGTCCACCAGCCGCCCGAGGAACGGCAGCGCGAAGGCGGCGACCAGCGTCGCCAGCGCATAGGCCGAGCCCACCGCCGCCGGCGACACCGTCAGCTCCTCCGCGATCGGCCCGACGAAGACGCTGAAGGTGTGGCTCTGCCCCGGCCCGCTGGCGAACATGCCGAGGGTCGCGACCCCCAGCATCAGCCAGCCGTAGAAGAACCGGGGCGAGACCGCCCCCAGCACCGTGCTCCGCACCCCAGCGACCATCCCGCTCCGCGCCTCCCCGCGCCTCGTCGTCGTGCCCGCCCCCGCGGGCGCGCCTCTCGATCGTCCGCCCGCCCCCGCGGGCGCGCCTCTCGATCGTCCGCCCGCCCCGCGGGCGCGCCTCTCTTCCATTCGCCCGCCCCGCGGGCGCGCCCCTCGATCCGTCGCGCGGCACGCTGGGGCCGAGCATAGGCCGACCCGCGCGCCCGCGTCGACATCCTACGGCGCCCTTATCGTCATGCATCGCATCGGTCGGTCGCGCCGGCGGCCGCGGAGACGGCGCCGCGCCCGAGACCGAACCCCCGGCCGCAACCGCGTGCAGGCCCGCCCGGCGTGGACGAAGCCGCCGCGTCGGCGTAGCGTCCCGCCCGGCGCAAGGGAGGGCGCCGGCCGCATGACCCATACCGACGCCTCGCGCCCGCTCCTGCGGGACGCGGGTTACGCGCGAATCTGGCTGGTCGGCCTCGCCACCGGCGTCGTGCGCTGGCTCGAGATGCTCGCCCTCGGCGTCCTCGCCTACGACCTGACCGGCTCGCCGGCGCTGACGGCGCTGCTGGTGATGCTGCGCTTCCTGCCGCTGGCGCTGTTCGGGCTGCTGCTCGGCGCGCTCGCGGATCTCGTCGCGCCGCAGCGCCTCATGACCTGGGGCCTCGCGGCGATGGCGCTGATATCGGCGCTCATGTTCGCCCTGTTCCGATTCGGCGAGCCGACCTACGCCCATGTCTGCGCCGCCGTGCTGCTCTCGGGCGTGTTCTGGGCCGGGGACCTGCCGGTGCGCCGCAAGATCATGGCCGATCTCGTCGGCGCCGGGGCGCTGACCCGCGCCATGGCGGTCGACGGCGCGGCCTCCAACGGCACCCGCGCCCTCGGGCCCGTCGCCGGCGGCGCGCTCTACCAGCTCGTCGGGACCGACGGCGTCTTCGCCCTCTCGGCCCTCCTCTACCTCGCCGCGCTCGTGGCCGCCGCCGGCCTGCCGGCGCCCGCCCGCGCGCCCGCCGCGGCGGCGGAGCGCATCGCCGCGCGGCTGCTCGGCCCGCTCCGCGGCGCCGTCTCCGCCGCGCGCCACGCCCTCGGGGATCCGGATGCGCGGCGCATCCTCGCCGTGACCATCGTGTTCAACATCTGGGGCTTTCCGATGCTGGCGATGGTGCCCGTCCTCGGGCGCGATCCGCTGGGGCTTTCGGCCTCCGCCGTCGGCGCCCTCACCTCGCTCGAAGGGCTGTTCGCCTTCCTCGGCTCGGTCGTCCTCGCCCGCGTGGCGCGGCCCTCGCCGGGCGCCGGGCGGCGGCTCTACTTCCTCGCGGTGGCGCTGCATCTGGCGATGGTCGGGCTGATCGGGCTCGTCGGCGGGGTCGGCGGCCTCGCCTTCGGCCTCGCCGTCGCCGGCGGCGCGGCCGCGGCCTTCTCCACGATGCAGAGCACGCTGATATGGCTGGTGGCCCCGCCGGAGATGCGCGGACGCTATCTCGGGCTGATGACGCTCTGCATCGGGGCCGGGGTGCTCGGCTTCGCCAACATCGGCCTCACCGCGGAATGGCTCGGTGCGGCCGACGCGCTGAAGCTCTCGTCCCTGCAGGGGCTGCTGGCGCTGGCCCTGATCGCGCGCGGCTGGCGCGCGCTCCGGGACTGAGGAATCGATTGCCGCGGCGCAGGCGCCGCGGC